>JAWOCK010000114.1:0-26191 GCA_046483845.1 Thermoplasmatota archaeon
ATCATGGAGAGGGAAACGATCACCTTGGACCTTCTTACCGATCATACTGGAAACGGAACGATCCATTTTAACATGGAAACCGATGAGGATTGGATATCGCTGGACGATGATCGATTGGTCCTTTCTCCCGTGGATGGTGACCATGGAACGTATTCATTTGAAATATCTTCAAATATCGTCGGAGGTCCTTCAAATCCTTTTATTCTGACCGTTGAAGTTTCCATGAACCTCTCGACCCTGGAGTGTTCTCTACTTCTGGAGCCTCCGGGGGAAGAATACGAACTTGGCACCATCATCTCATACGAGATATTGTTGAGCGGGTATGAGGCCCCCCTCGAACCTTCCCTGATGGTCAGAAAGGATGGTGAAGAGATGTATAGGTTCCATGGAACGAACGGGACCATCGAGATGAGAGAGAAAGGTTCGTATGAGCTCGGTGTTGATGTGAACGGTCATGATCCGCTCGGCGGGTCCGTATCCTTCCGTGTTGTGGAGGAAGATACAGACAACGGTTACGGATATCTCATTTTGATATTGTTCCTTGTGCTCATTTCAGCATCTGCAGTGTGTGGATATCTTTATTGGAAACGGTCGAGGCGCACACCCGAAAAGAACATCGTTGGAACCGATCGGGCCCCCCCGGAACCGAGTGACAACGCACCGTATCCCAAAGGAGAGAGCGGGGGATATGACAGCTCAGAAAATTCTGCATATGAACCGGGTAGATGATCCGAAACGGTGGTTCTCACCGGTCCTCTCGATCGTCCTTCTTCTCATCACCGGAATATGCCTCAAGCTCCATCAACCTGTTATCCCAGATCAGATCAGCCAGCCTTTCACAGGCCCTCCTGGCAGGATCCGTCATCTCCAGAAAAAGCCCCGCGCTCTCTATCTGCACTCCCACAAGCTCCACTTTATCTATCCTCTCGCCGATATATCCCATGACATATGACATGGGAAGGTTATGGGAGCACGGTATCGTGGCATCGATGAGATCAGGGGGCACCATCCTGAGCTCCCCCGGTTCCAGTCCCATGTCCACCGCATCGACGAAGTAGACAACGTCCGCCCCGCTCTCCCTGATGGGTCTGGAAAAGCTCTCGGGCATCACGTCGGCATCGATGAGGTCCAGCTCGAAGTCGGAAGGCGAGCTCCCCTGACCGAGCCTTTCCTTCAAAAGATCGATGACATAAGGGCCGACCATGTCGTCTCCCCTCATCCGGGAGCCGACACCGACCACCATTTTCTTCGTCCGCCTCACTCCCTGGGGACCTTCTCCCAATCCGCGAGGAACTTCTTGATGCCGATCTCGGTGAGCGGATGCGCGATCATCTGCTGGAGTACCTTGTAGGGTATCGTGGCGATGTCGGCCCCCGCCTCGGCTGCCTCCAGCACATGGATGGGATTTCGAACGGATGCCACGATGATCTCCGTATCCAGGTCATAGTTGGAGAATATCAAAGATATCCTCCTGACCAGCTCCATTCCGTACTCCGTTATATCGTCTATACGACCGACGAAGGGCGATACGTAGGTGGCCCCTGCCTTTGCCGCAAGGAGCGCCTGGTTGGCGGAGAACACAAGCGTCACGTTGGTCTTTATACCGGCCTCACTGCACATCTTGGTGGCCTTGAGACCCTCGGCGGTCATGGGTATCTTGACCACTATGTTCTCGTGTATCCTGGATAGAACCTTAGCCTCCTGGAACATGCTTTCGGCCTCCTCCGTTACCGCCTCGGCCGAGATGGGACCGTACACTATGGTGCATATCTCCTGCACCACATCCTCGAACTTCCTGCCTTCCTTTGATATGAGGGAAGGGTTCGTGGTGACCCCGTCTATCACGCCCAGGGAGTTTGCCTCCCTTATATGATCGATATTCGCCGTGTCCAAAAAGATCTTCATTGCCTGTCACCTCTTCATATTCATTACCGTTTTAACGTTTTCGATTATGTTCTCAACGGTCAATCCGTAGGCCTCCATGAGCTCCTCCGATTCACCGGATTCACCGAATACATTGGGAATGCCAACCCTTCTCTGGGGGATCGGCTCATAATCTGCGAGCACCTCGGCCACGGCGGAGCCCATTCCGACTATCATGTTGTGCTCTTCCGCAGTGACAATGGCCCCCGTCCTTCTGGCGGATTCTATTATCATGTTCTTGTCGATGGGTTTGATGGTGGACATGTTGACCACCCTTGCCGAGATACCTTCCTTACCGAGCAGCTCGGCGGCCTCCAGTGCCTTGGAGACCATGAGACCCATTGCAATGATGGTGACATCGTCCCCTTCCCTGAGCAGATCGGCCTTTCCTATATTGAATTCGTAGGATTCGTCGTATATCATGGGCACGTTGGTCCTTCCGGTCCTGATGTAGCTGGGACCCGGGGTCTCGGCCACTTTCAGTACTGCTTTCTTGGTTTCCCAGTAATCGGCGGGAGCTATAACGGTCATGTGGGGAAGTACCCTCATCAGTGCCAGGTCCTCGTGCATCTGGTGTGATGCCCCGTCACCGCCGACGGTTATCCCGGCGTGGGTCGCTACTATCTTCACGTTCAGCTTCGGGTATGCTATGGACTGCCTGATCTGATCATAGACCCTGCCAGTTGCGAACATGGCGAAGGTGGATGCGAAAACTATCTTTCCTGTTGCGGCAAGTCCGGCGGCGATCCCCATCATGTTCTGCTCGGCGATCCCTATGTTGAAGAACCTCTCGGGATAGGCCTTGTCGAACATCGCGGTGGTGGTGGACCCTGAAAGGTCCGCATTGAGGGCTACCACCTGCTGGTACTGTCCTCCCAGCTCCACAAGGGCCTCACCGAAGCCAGGCCTCATGTTCTTTAGCTCCCATTCCATCAGCCATCACCTCCCAGCTCCTCGAGGGCGATCTTGAGCTCCTCCCCGGTGGCGGCCTTGCCGTGGAACTTCAGGGAGCCTTCCATGAAAGACACTCCCTTTCCCTTGATGGTATTGGCAATGATAATGGTTGGTTTTCCCTTGTAGGTCTCGGCCTCCCTGAACGCCCTTAGAAGCTCCTTGTGATCGTGACCGTTCACCTCTATTACGTGCCATCCGAAGGACTTGAACTTTGGGAAGATCGGTTCTATGGACATTATCTTCTCGGTGGGGCCGTCTATCTGGAGTTGGTTCCTGTCAAGTACGGCACAGAGGTTGTCGACCTTGTAGTGGGTGGCCGCCATGGCGGCTTCCCATATCTGACCTTCTTGGGTCTCACCGTCGCCTATCAAACAGTAGACCCTGTAGTCCTTCCTGTCCAATTTTCCACCGAGTGCCATGCCGATGGCTATGGAAAGACCCTGGCCCAGGGAACCGGTGGACATGTCCACCCCCGGTGTCTTGTTCATGGAGGGGTGCCCCTGCAGTCTGGACCCGAGCTTCCTGAGGGTCATGAGCTCCTCCCTGTCGAAATACCCCGATAGTGCGAGCATGGTGTAGAGCCCGGGTGCCCCGTGGCCCTTGGACATCACGAACCTGTCCCTGTCCTCCCAGTTCGGGTTTTCCGGATCGTGCCTCATGACCTTGAAGTAAAGGGATGTGAGCACCTCCACCGAGGAGAGGGAACCTCCCGGGTGGCCCGAACCTGCCTCATGGGTCATCTTGACGATCCATCTCCTTGCTTCCTGGGATATCTCCTTCAAACGGGGAAGTGAAGCATCCAGGTCCTGAAGGTAATCGCTTCTTTCAAGTGGCAAAACCATCATCTCCATTGTCCGATAGCAACACATCGTATCGGGGGACATTGGAGTAATGAAACTACCATAAATAAGGTTGTCCCATGCCCCTACCGGGTCCAGGGGTCCAGATCGCCGTTGAGAACACGGATGAACAATGGACCGATATCGCGGGGTTCCGCGGCGGTCACGGAGCTCTCCTTGAACAGGGAGCCGTGAACGGCAGCTCTCCAGAAGTCCTCTATGATGGGCAGGGACCGGGTATGTTCCCGACCCCTCATTACATATGTTCTGCCCTTTGTATCATCTACCTTCGCATCCTCCCCCCACTTCTTTTTGAAATCCTTCACCCTGGGGTTGTCAGGAGGCGGCCCCCAATGCCTATATTTCCCGGACAGCTCCACGGGCTCCGTCCTTATCATTACGATGAACACCGGGGAGCCCACATCCCCGAACCAGCAGTACCTGGCCTTCAGATAGCTCCGGTCGATATCGTTCTCCCGGGGCACCACCATCAGGAACCTCACGATGACCTTTTCGAAACCTTCCCTTTCCAGGTGTGCCTTCAATTTCCGCAGTGAGCTCCTCAGCTGCGTGATGACGATCCCCGGATCACCGTCCGGTACCTGGAGTGATAACAGGTCCATGTCCCTGGATGAAGGGTTCTTGTGATCGTGGACCTCAGGTCTCAAAGGCCTCTTCGAGAAGGGGTGGAAGAAGAGTTCGGTAGGGTCCCGTATAAAACGATTTGCTGCCTTCTTCGTGTAGGAAAGGGTCCCCTCGGAGATCGGCGATGCGACGTTGCGGTCGCTGTCCACCGGGTCAATGACCACGAGCGGATCCTTCCGAAACCGGCGAGCGTAATGCTCCCGAGACCTCGGCTCATCAAGGTAGGACCCTTCCTTATCGAAAGTTATGATCAGTTCAGGTGTGCCCCTGATGTCATTTTCATCTATTTGTTCACAGCCACCGGGTGCATCAATTCCCGGACCGGTCCCTGCCAGGGCCCGGAGAACACCTTGGAGGTCGCCGTATCGTAGTATCAAGAGCTCCGTGAGGTAACCGCTGAATCCCTGGACGGTGTCCTCGGCACCGTAGGAACCGATCCCCTTCAGGAAGGACTTCAGGAGCACCACTTCCTTTCTCTGCTTTTCGGAAATCCTGCGATTGATGTATTCGGTGTGCAGCGGTGTCCTGTCCACGGCTGTCGAGATATGCTGTCCCGGCTCAATGATCCTGCTGGGAACGATATCGCAGGAGATGCCCTCGTGCTCCCCTGTCAGATACGGATGCTGCGTGTAGCGCTTTCTGGGCCGGGTCAGAAGCCGCTGACCCACCTCGAGCCCGTCGGATTCCAGGTCCTTGTCCTCCCATCCCGCCGGGAATATTAGGAAAAGATCCATGTCGGGGTCCTTGGTCATGGTCATCTTGGCCACCGACCCCACGATCATGGGCTTGACCTCCTCGAGGTCCAGCTCCTTCAGAACGGACCTGGCATCCGCCAGCAGCCCCTCGGTGGCCTCCCTGAGCCGCTCCAGTTCGTCCTGGGAAGGATATGCGGCCTGGAGGATCTTTTCCTTCAAGCTCGAGAGCCTCTCTTTGTCGTTCTCTCTGCCCTTGACCATGTTCATCGAATGTTTTTTGAACTATTAAACCATATTTCGAGAAAACGGAGATCCATCATGACCGACATAACAAAGATCGAGGTCGCACCCTTCGATTCCAACGTATACGTTCTCAAGAAAGGTTCCACCGCGGTGCTTATAGATGCCGGGTCCGGTTATCACAGCAGGGCAATGGTAGACGAGATCGAGAGGAACCTTGATGGAACCCAACTGAAGGGGATAGTGCTCACCCACGAGCATTTCGACCACAGCGGTGGTGCCAAGGATATGATGGAACATTTCCAGGTGCCTCTGTACGGCTCCAACGAGACCGCTAAGGCCCTCAGGGAGGCAGATGAAAACCTCACGGGAAGTTTTCTTTTCGGAGCCCAGATGGAGCCCATTATGGATATCATGGAGATCGGCTCGGAGATCACCATAGGAGAGATCGAGCTGGAGGTTCACTCCTCTCCAGGCCATTCGCCGGGCATGATATGCCTGATCACCAGAGAGGGCGGAGAGCTCTTCTGCGGTGACCTACTGTTCTGCGATGGGGGTGTTGGCAGGTGGGATCTGCCAGGTGGGAACCTCGAGCTTCTGAAGAGGTCCATCCAGAGGTCCTTAGAATGGGATGTCTCGGCACTCTATCCCGGACACGGAAGGTTCGAGGCAGAAGATCCGAAGGGACAGATGAGGTTGTCCGCATCGATGATAGAAGATCTCTAATCGAAGATCATGAAATAGAAAGCTATGATGAGCCCCAGAACAACGCTTGTCCAGAATATGATCAGCCCAATGGTTATTGTCATCTGTAGCCTTGCGGCCTTGTCGGGATCATCATATATCTGTCGAAGGAGTGGGTCCGAGGGCTTCTTTCCCCAATTGTCCCGTTTGCCTGGGACTATCCGTCCGGCCATGGGCATGTACCTCTCATTTTGCTGATAATACTTTTTCCTGTGACATGATAGATGTCGAATCAAGGGGAAACCTTTATCTGGACCCGAACTTTACATCATCCGTTAGAGCATGCTTTGAAGAGGTCTGCCCAGTGAAGGATAAGAAGAAGGAGCCAAAGGAAAGACAAACCGTCGCCGAACTGCGCAACTGGCTCAAGAAGAAGGGTATCGGGTCCACCAAGGATATCAAGGTACCCAAGAAGATGATGAACCAGGTCATCGGACAGAAAGAGGCCGTGGAGGTTGCCAAGAAGGCAGCGGAGCAGAGAAGGCACCTTCTCCTCATCGGGGACCCCGGAACCGGCAAATCCATGGTAGCACAGTCCATGACAGAATACCTTCCGCCGGAGGAAATGGAGGATATACTGGTATATCCCAACTCCGAGGACCCCAATGAGCCGAGGGTCCGTACCGTTCCGGCGGGAAAGGGGAAGGACATAGTCAAGACACAGAAGGCCCAGGCCCAGGTGAAGAAAGAGAAGAAGAACTCATGGAAGTTCCTCCTGATAGGCGCCGTCCTGATGATAACCTTCGTTTATTTCCTCTACGAGCAGGAGATAATGATCCTGATCGTAGGGTTCATGATCGCTGTGGCAATCTATTTCGTCTCCCGTTTCATCTCCATGTCCAAGAAGGATGAGGACCTTATACCAAAGCTTCTCGCAGGTAAGGAAAAGAGATCGAAGGCACCTTTCATCGATGCCACCGGGGCCCATTCCGGTGCGCTCCTGGGCGATGTGAAGCACGACCCTTTCCAGTCCGGCGGTCTAGAGACCCCTCCCCACGATAGGGTGGAGGTCGGTGCCATCCACAAGGCACACAAGGGTGTGTTGTTCGTCGATGAGATAAACCTGTTGAGACCGGAGTCCCAGCAATCCCTGCTGACGGCAATGCAGGAGAAGAGGTTCTCCATATTCGGACAGTCAGAGCGTTCCGCAGGCGCCATGGTGAAGACCGAGCCCGTCCCCTGTGATTTCATCCTGGTGGCGGCAGGCAACCTGGACTCCGTTTACGGAAGGCAGGGGGCCGACGGCGAGCGTTACGGAGGCATGCATCCGGCCCTCAGGTCCAGGATACGGGGGTATGGGTACGAGGTGTTCGTAAACAAGACCATGAAGGATACAAGATCCAACAGGATGAAGATCGTCCGCTTCATTGCCCAGGAGGTAAAGAAGGACGGCAAGATCCCCCATTTCGACAAAGGGGCCATTGCGGAGATAATAAGGGAGG
Organism: Thermoplasmatota archaeon; assembly: GCA_046483845.1. Classification (GTDB taxonomy): domain Archaea; phylum Thermoplasmatota; class Penumbrarchaeia; order Penumbrarchaeales; family Penumbrarchaeaceae; genus JAYEPK01. Next base: position 7,483 of record JAWOCK010000114.1, read on the forward strand.
CCCAGAGAAGGAGCGGTGTAAGGGGGCGCCTCACACTCCGCTTCAGGGAGCTCGGAGGTCTGGTAAGGGCCGCCGGCGATCTGGCCCGTGAAAAGGGGCACAAGTTCACCACCAAGAAGGATGTCCAGAGGGGTAAGTTCCTCGCCAGGTCCCTGGAGCAGCAGGTGGTTGACCAGGACCTGAAGAGACGAAAGGAATACATCAGGATAATTCCCAAGGGCTCCAGGATAGGTGTCGTGAACGGACTTGCGGTGATGCAGGGTGACGAGAGCATGTCCGAGATGTCGGGCGTGGTGCTTCAGGTGGCCGCCGAGGTAACATCCCCTTCCTCCAAGGAGGAAGGCAGGATAATTGCCACCGGCAAGCTGGGGGACATCGCAAAGGAATCTGTCCAGAACGTCTCAGCGCTGATCAAGAAGATCACCGGCAAGGACATCTCCGGATACGACCTTCATATCCAGTTCCTGAACTCATACAATAACGAGGGAGATTCCGCTTCCATCACAATCGCAACCGCAGTGATCTCCGCCCTGGAGAAAGTAGCCGTGGACCAATCCTTGGCCATGACCGGTTCATTATCGGTAAGGGGGGAGGTCCTTCCGGTGGGCGGCGTGACAGCAAAGATAGAGGCGGCCGCCAAGATGGGAATCAAGAAGGTGCTCATTCCCATGCCTAACCGAAAGGATGTCATGCTCGAGGACAAGTACGAGGGCAAGATAGAGGTGATCCCCGTGACCAATATCAAGGAGGTCCTCAACCACGCACTGGTGGCGGACATTAAGAAGGAATCTCTTTTCACCAGGCTTTCCAAGATCATCAAGGAATCGGATACGATACCAATTGGAAAGAAGGAGCCGCATACAGCATGATCAGCCCCCTGGGCGGTTTATCTTTGTAGTATTATGGACAGACATACTGAGGAAAGGCAGGGTCGAGTTTAAATAAGAAGAATCGTTAAAGGGTTCCTGCCCTGCCAATGGGCAACGATCAGTACCCTGGTGCTTGGAATAGACCCACAAATAAAGCTATATAAGAAAAGCCTATTGTGGGCTAAAGCCAGTGCTAGTAGCTGGTATAATGGACGTGAATTCGGAGGACATCTGATGTCAAAAGTGGCGCGAAGCAAAGCATTGGGAACCTTAATGGTGCTTTCTCTGGCCCTCGCGGGTCTTTTGATGATTCCCGCGGGTATTTCGGCAGAGGGAACGGCAAATATGAAGGTCAGGGTTATCGAGAAGGATTTCCTTGAGAATATTGAGAACGCTGATGTTCACTGTGTGAACGTCCACACAGGTGAGATGTACGATCTCGAGTGGGACCCCGCCAGGTCCAGGTATCAGGCGGATGTACCAGCAGGCTCATATGATGTGTATGCCTCCGCCGAGGGTTATTCCCGGCAGGAGAGCCCGGCGGTTGTCAACATGATCACTCCTGACAACGATGATGCCGTGGAGATAATCAGGCTCAGGTACATTCCAAAGGACATTGACCTAGAATTCCGTGTACATGAAGGTACAGAGGAACTTGAGGGAGCGGTAATCCACGTTTTCGCAGATGAAGAACGGCAGCTCTCGGCATACACCAACGTATCCGGGTATGCCAAGATCAGGGCTCCGCAGGATACGGACCTTCATATCCTCATCTTCTACGAGGCAATGAAGACCGTTTCCGTAAACGGCAACTGGAACACAAGCCAGGTCTGGAACGTGTCGATGGAAAGACCTGCCTCCAGGGAAGATTCTTACAAGGTCATCGGTTTCGTGAAGAACGGGACCAGGAACATTGCGGACATAGATGTCCACATCTGGGACGGACCGAACGGGCATTTGGTTCCCATGGAAAAGGATTTCGAAGGGGCACTTTCACTGCCCCTGTACGACTCCATCTTCCATCTGTTGGTGGAGGCCAAAGGATACGAGCCCCTCTGGGTACCTTCCATAGACCTCACCACGCAGACCTATTACACACCGGAGGATGAGATCTTCGAGATGCACAAGATGGATACCACCTCATCCAAGGTGACAACTGTCCATCTTGACAGTGACATGACCAGCCCCGTCATCGAGACCATTTGGACAATGGACGCCAACTCCGTGTTCTGGGGAACCGAGAACATCTTCGGAAATCCCAGGATGCAGATCTCCGGACCCTTCTACTCCAACGATTGGTTGGAGGTCGATGGAACAGAGGTCAACGATACGCTGAACCTTCTGGGATCCTACGGACCCATAAGGATGGATACGGAGAACTTCATGGATGTAAACGACATCTACTTCACCTCCCAGGAGGAGGATTACTCCGTTGATATCACAGGGCTCTCCGGGAATGTCTTCGAGGAAGGCGTGAACCCGGTGGTCACCATGACCCAGCCCTATACTTCCGAAATGGAGTATGAGGATGGAGATGACCTCACAGTTGAGGTCCTGAATGTGATGGACGATGAGGTGCTTGAGATCATACTTCCCGACGATTATGAGATACTGGGAGATTTCGGCGATGCAGCCGAGTTCATGAACACCGGGAGGTCGCAGCTCAGGGTCTTCGAGCCCCTTGAGTTCAACGCAAAGGTCAAGGAGGCCCCCGAGGCCGTTCTGGAACTTATCAACTATTACGACTTCTACGATGTTGATGAGAAGGCATACATAGTGAATCTCGACACCAACGTCTCCTTAAGCGGAAGGAATTCCATCGATGAGGTGGGGGAGATCGAGAAGTATCACTGGGACCTCCCTGCCTCGGCTGTGGTCTGGGACGAGGACCAGGAGATCTTCGTTGACGCGGATGATCTGGAGGGCATGGATGAGATGGATTCGATAACCGTTCAGTTCCCCCAGGATGTTCATTACAATGTCACGCTCAAAGTGGAGGACACTGCGGGTGTGGCATCCAAGACGGATGACTGGGTATGGATCACCGCAGACGGAACCCCTCCGACCATCGATGATTACACCATGAAGATCAAGGATACGGGGGAGAACGTCACATATGATGAGGGTACCAACAACTACACCGTGGACGAGGACCTGGAGATACTCCTCAACGCCTCCACCGCGAAAGACGGGGAGCACGGGGAGATAGTGGGTCATATCTGGCTCTTCGATGACGGCTCTGGCGCCCTCAACGGTGAGGTGGTGACCAAGAGGTTCGCCGATCCTGGCTTTTACAACATCCAGCTCAAGCTACAGGATGCGGTTGGGAACGAGATGGTCGTTGAGAACAAGACCATAGTGGTGAACGATGTGACCGATCCCATGGCTGTTATCAAACCCTTCCCCGACACGACACAGGGGGACGAGGTGGAGATGAACGCCACCCAATCCTATGATCCCCGGACCACCGGGAACGTGGAAGAGGACATAGTTGCCTGGACCTGGTATGTGAGAAAGCAGAGCGAGGACTGGGAGGATCAGGAGGAGATAGGCGACGAGCAGGTGTTCACCTATGTATTCGAGGAACCGGGCACATATGTGGTGAACCTCTCCGTTGAGGACAGGTCCGGTCTCACCGGTCATTTGGAGAAGGTACTCCTGGTCAGCGGACCCGATCTGCAGGTACTTTCGCTCACCTTCGAGGACCCCGATGAGAACAATCTCCATGACGGAGACAGGCCCCATCTCTCCATTGCATACTCCAACGAGGGAACAGTGTCTGTCAATGATACATGGGTCCTTGAGGTCCTGGTGAACGGAGACACCGTGAAGGAGGAGACCATCGAGACCGAGCTAAAGGCGGGTCAGGTGAGCTATTACAACTTCACATATGAGCTCCCCAAGGGGCAGGATGAAAGGGTCTTCGAGGTTGTTCTTGACCGGGACAACGATATAGCAGAGATGGAAGAGGAGAACAACAACTTCGAGACCACTGTCACCGTTGCAGTGGAGGACAGTCCCATCACGGTCTGGGTCATTCTCGTGGTGATAGCCGTGGTCCTCATTGGCTACGTCGTCTACATGAGGTTCACCAGGCAGGAATGGGGATACGAACCCATCCAGAGATGGTGGGAGAACAGGAACAAGTAAGATGGTCTACTGTTCATTCAGGAAGATACGGGGAGCGGGATCTACTCGCTCCTTTTTTTATGTACAAATATGAAGAAAAAAAGAAGCTCTGATCCTTACCCTTGCTGTATTTGCAGAAAATGGGAACCGATTGGCCTTGGTAGATCCAATAAGAACAGAAGAATACGGAATGTGGTTTTTGATATTTTTCTACATGCCTTCAGGCGAACCTTTCGAACCGGTCCTTCTTGGCCTTGCATACGGGGCATACCAGCGGTGGCTCCTCCCTGGCGCAGAGGTAACCGCAGACGGTGCATCTCCAGAGAGGAAGCGGGAACTTCTTCACACCTCCTTCGGAGGAGATATCCTTTTCTTTTTCCCGTCTCTCTTTTCGGATCCTTTCCCTTTCCTCCTCGGGTGGTCTCCTTTCCGGGATGGATACGGGCTTCTTCCTGCCTGCTTTGATATCATCGTTCACGTAGAGGGCACAGTAGCAGGAGCCGAACTCATCGAGGTCCGGGTCCCTGTAATCACAGGGACAGATGATATCCCTGTCCAGTTCCTTTTCTCCATCCGATAGCCTGCACGGGCATGCCATGTAGCCGTACCTTTTCTCGTTGACCAGAAGCCCCTCAACGAGGTCCCTGGTGAAATCAGTATCTGGGTTGAGGTGGTATCCACCTTCCTCGGCTTCCCTGTCCAGTTTATTGAAGAGCCTGTCGATCTCCTCCTTGGTGACCTCTGCATCCTCAGTCATTTCCAAGGGCCTCCTTTATCTCATCTTCCTGATAGCCGATTATGGACCCCTTGCTATCGATGACGATCGTGGGGAAGGAGGTCCGGGGGTTCCATTTCATCATCTCATTTTCCACTTCCTTTCTCGCATCCTTGTCCAGCTTGTCGACGAACACATATTTGAACTTCACCCCGAGATCGCCAAGGAGCTTCTTGGTCCTCTTGCACCAGACGCAGGTGCTGATAGCGTAAAGCTTCACGTCGCCTCTGTCCTCTCCGGGTACCTCTGTGAACTCGATCATATCGGATTCCCTCATGAGCATCAACTGCTCTTCAGAAAAGAATGTACCCTTGTATTAATGAATTTTCCCAAAATGGCGATAAGGAAAACACCGCCCATCAAAAGTACTATGGTAGCCCCCGGAGGAGCATCGAATTCTATGGAGAGGACCACACCTGCGGTGGCAAGGACAACCCCGATGACGGTTGCCCAGATCATCATTATCGAGAGCCTCTTGGTGAACAGGTTGGATATGGCGGCCGGTATCGTGAGCATGGCGATGATCAGGACCACTCCCACAACCTTGACCAAAAGGGTAACGGTCAGGGCGATAAGTATCAGCAGTATGACGTTCATGATGGATACCCTGATGCCGCTGATCCTGGCAAATTCCTCATCGAAGACCATGGCCTCCAGGTCCCGGAAGAAGTACAATACGAAGGCATAGATCACCACCACCAGACCTCCCATTATATAGAGCTGTATCTCGCTGATCAGCAGTATGTCCCCGAACAGTATGGATTCCGACGATACCCTGGTCATATCGGTCCAGTCGGTCATATTGTGAAAGAGTATACCGAGTGCCATCCCCAGCACCCAAATCACGCCGATGGTTGAATCCTCCCTAAACCTCTTCTTTATGGGTTCGAACCCAAGGACCAGTGCGGCACCCAGGGCAAATATCACCGCTCCCAGCATTGGATCGAACCAGGCATGACCCAGACCCTGGAGCCAGTAGGCCATTCCGATCCCCCCGAAGGTGGTATGGGAGACCCCTGCGGCCACGAAAACGTTCCTCCTGACCACAATTATGCTGCCGATCAATCCGCAGGCAAGACCAGCCAGTATGCCCGCGATGAGCATGAACTGGATGAACTTCATCTCGCCCAGGTATTCCAGTGTTCTGAGCATCCTGCATCATCCCTCCTCTCCATCATCGTGTGGAGCCAGTACCCGATGCGGTACTCCATGGGCTATGAGGTCTACCGGGCACTGGTAGCTCTCTTCAAGCATCTCCGGTGTTATCACCGGCTGGTCGTTCTTGAAGATGTGTTTGTTCAAACAGGCTACCGAATCCACATGGGAGGATATGATCCCTATATCATGGGTGACGAGGATTATCGTCTTGTCCTCGTTGAGTTCGGTGAGGATCTTGTAAATGCTGCTTTCCATCCTGGCGTCCACCGAAGCGGTGGGTTCGTCGAGCAGTAGCATTCTCGGGTCCGTGGTGAGTGCCCTGGCGATGTACACCCTCTGTTTCTGACCGCCGGAAAGGGAGCTGATATGGTCCTTTCTCTTTTCCCAGATACCCACTGAGCTCAATGCATCCTTCACTGCTCTCTTGTCCTTTCCGGAATACCAGGGTTTCAGACCTTTGTTCCTTCTTCTTCCCATCATCACCACGTTGAACACCGTAATGGGAAAATCCTTGTCAAAGACCGAGTACTGAGGAACATATCCTACGTACTTCCTGCCCTCTTTCGGTTCCTTTCCGTATATCCTTATCTTTCCCTTGAAGGGCTCTAACAGACCCAGTATTGCCTTCAGAAGAGTGGATTTCCCTCCTCCGTTGGGTCCTATGAGACCAAAGAACTCACCGTGGTCCACATCAAAGTCGATGTTCTCTATCACCGTCATGTTGTCGTAACCCGCAGAGAGTCCTTTTATCTCCAGTGCCTTCATTGTTCTTCACCTCATGGATGGATTATCTATCCCGAGCCTTCTTCGAAGCCGTCCGCCATGGCATGCGCCACATACAGAAGGTTATCCAGAAGGTCCTCGGCCAGGGGATCGACTGATACCACCCGGCCGTTTACCGCATCGGCGATCTGCTCCGCTTTGGAGGAATCGAACTGGGGCTCAACGAATATCACCTTGATATCGTTCTCCTGAGCCTGTTCGATGATGTTGGCAACCCCTTGCGGACCGGGAGCTTTGCCGCTCTCCTCTATGGTCGTCTGTATAAGATGGAAATCATCGGCGAAGTATCCCCAGCTGGGATGATAGGTGAGGAACTTCCTGTCCTTGTATGACTCCAGTATACTGCTCATCTCCGAATAGGTCGATGATAGCCGCTCCCTGTAATCCTCGTACCGTGAGCTGTAGTTTCTCTCAGGATCTCTTTCCATGAAAGCGTCTCTGACGTTCTCCGCCATGGTCAGCAGGTTCGAGGGAGAGAGCCATATGTGGGGATCGATCCCTCCTTCATGGTCGTGTTCTCCGCTGTCCTCTCCGGTTCCGTAATGTTCCTCCGATCCCTTAAGATCGATGCCCTCGGAGAGGTCGACGATCTCCATATCAGGGTTCTGATCCATGAGGGTTCCCAGGTGCAACTCCTCGAACTCCACTCCCGAGCCGACCTTGAGATACATGTCGGCCCTGGCGGCCTTCAAAAGCTGGTTGGGTGTGGGCGAGTAGTCGTGAGGGGACTGACCCTCCGGCACCATCACCACCACTTCTATATCCTCCCCGGCTATGGATGCGACCATCTCCTTCTGGGGATCTATCGTGACCATCACCAGGTCCAGGTCACCGTCCCGGTCACCACTGTCCAGACATCCGGAGAGTGTCACTCCGGCGAACATCGCCGAACCCATGATCAAAAGAGAGAAGATTGCCCCCCAAACTGCATTCCGGTACTTCATGGTCATAAGGGATAGAGCATGTATTAAATAAAAGTTATCAATAATATATTAGGATGTTATTAAGAAAACATCATGTTATGAAAGAGACCTTATTAAAAGTTAGTAATATTTATCTACTACTTTATTAATTCATCTCCATGACGGTAGTATCGGTATCCCTGACCGACAAGAACATGGAAATGCTTGATAGGCTCCAGGATGCACTGGGGCTTACGGGACGGAGCGAGGCGGTCAGGGCATGTCTCAGGTCGGCCGAAGAAGAGATAAGGATCAGGGAGAGCCTCGAGGGGCATGTGGAAGGGGTTCTGATAATAGTTCATGAGTCCCACCGCTCCCCGGATCTGGACGATATAAGGCACCGCCATCAGGACATCATTACCACCCAGATACATTCCCATCTGAAGAACGAGAAATGCCTGGAGGTCTTCATCATAAACGGGGATGCGGAAGTGGTCAAGGAGATGATCTCCCTGTTCAGGGGAAGGGATGAGCTGGACTATGTCAAGTTCGTGAGAAGCTGAATGAAGGGCGGTCTGCGGGTCCGTGATCATGGCCTGGTCCAGGATATCTCCAGATACAGGGGTCCGCTACCGTGATGGTGGGGCTCACCTATATCATCGGAAGGTATGGAGAGCAGGAACCTCTTTCTTACAGAGTGACTGAGCCTCATCATCCTGGACAGCTCCTCCCAGGTGAAGCTCGTTTCGCTGTCCACGCAGTGGACCAGGAACCTGGAATGTTCCTCCAGGGAGATGCTGGTGTAGACCCTGAAATGAGCACCGTACTTGAACCCGGACCTGGCAAGCCAGCCTCTGGAACGAAGGTCCGAGTAGGTATCGAACCTGAGGTCCTCCGCCTCTCCGCCAAAGAGCATCCGGTCCTCCTCGGGTGAGAGCAGAAGGGCCCCCTCCAGCGGTGTCCCGATGCAGTGCTCACGCTTCAGGTGCTCCAGGCCGTCACCGCTGATCATGGCACCCCCTCCCTTGATGGGGGTCCTCGCCACATTGCTCGAAGGAACTGTCTCGGGGTGACCTTCTCCATCCTCCAGCTGGCAAGCGATGGTGTAGTGGGTCACATCCCAGTCGCTGTCCACTATGGATGCTACCAACTTCATTCTCATCCCCTCCTTGCTCCTGGAGTCCTTCCAGAGGTCCAGAATGGACACCCTGTCGTGCTCCCTGTACACATTGACCCAGGTATCCGCCCTCCCGTTTCTGGGACGTTTTCCTCTCGGGAACACGGTCCAGTCGCCGCTGTCCCCGCCCATGACCACGAGGCCCCTGTTCCTGAGGTCGCGGAATACAAGCAGGTTCTCCAGGAACGAGGGGTCGGCGTCGGCACCCCTCGATATCAGTTCGGCGAGCGATGCTTTCCTGCCTTTTCCACTCCTTTTAACCGTTATCCTGCCGCACTCCAGAAGATAGGCGGCCTCGACGAGGGTCAGGTGCGACCCCCCTCCTCTCTGGGGAGTTCCGAAGTTACCCTTGTTCATGAGGGTCGAGGCCAGTTCAGGGTCCTCGACGACCACCATGTTCCCCTGCAGGTAAGGCTCCATGACACATCTATATCCTCATCAATCATAAGTCTAACCCACCATGGTCCGATACTGTGATCAAGCCTCCTCCGTCTTCCTTCCCTGAGATCGGTTCTGGCCGTAAGTCACCAATATGAAAATGCTTATTACCCAGAAGAAGATTGTTTCCGGAGCTTCGATCCGGTATAGGGGGGTTGGTTATAAGCGACATCTCGAGCACGATCTCAAAGGGTCTTGTCAAGGTAAAGGAGGAGAGGCTCAAGAAGCTCATACTGCAGTATCCGGTCCCGAAACATGTTGCCATCATAATGGATGGAAACAGAAGGTTCGCCTCCGGCGAAGGCAAGCAGCCCCTGGAGGGGCACCTTGCCGGAAGGGACAAGCTGGAGGATGTCCTCGAATGGTGTGTGGACCTCGGGATACATATCCTCACCGTTTATGCTTTTTCCACGGAGAACTTCAAGAGGTCCCGGGAGGAGGTTGATTCTCTCATGAGCCTCTTCGAGGAGGATTTTCTGAAGATAGCCACCGATGACCGGGTCCACAAGAACAGGATCAAGGTGTCGGTTCTGGGGCAGAAGGAGCTGCTTCCGGAGAATGTCCAGAATGCGATAAGGAAGGCAGAGGACAACTCCAGGGAGTACAATGAGTACTTCTTCAACCTGGCCGTTGCCTACGGCGGGAGGGAGGAGCTCATCTGGGCCATAAGGTCCATGGTGGACGATGCAAAGAAAGGAAAGATCGAAACCGACGACATAGACGAGGAACTGGTCTCGAACTACCTCTATACCGCACCGTTCCCGGATCCTGACCTGGTTCTCAGGACCTCCGGAGAAGTGAGGATATCCAATTTCCTCCTATGGCAGCTTGCGTACTCGGAGCTATACTTCACGGATATATACTGGCCCGGCCTGACCTTCACGGAGTTCCTCAAGGCGGTGAGGTCCTACCAGCTGAGACAGAGAAGGTTCGGAAAATAATGGTCTAGTCGATAATGTCCAGAGAGTTCTCGACCCTGTTCAGTTCCACACCCGAGCTCTTGGACCCCATGAGAGCACCCCTGTCGTTTGCGAGTATGGAGGCCCCGAGATAGGGGGAGCCGAAGTTGGCAGTTGAGGTGAACACATCAAGGGAGAAGAGGTCTTTGACCATCTGAAGTTCGTCCTCGGATGCTTTCGGATGCACCACCATTCCCTTCGAGTTCATGCATGCTATGGAGCCAACGGTCTTTATCCCCGCGATGGTCCCCTTTGCAGCCTCGACGTCAAGGGTGTCCTCAACCATCTTCACTGCACCACGTGAGAGGTCCGGGTTCACCAGGGCCCTCTTTTCCGAAGGGAGTATGTTGTTGCCCCACGCTGTAATGTGGTCCTCGGAAATGACCAGGTTCGATCTGGCTCCAAAGGGGATCTCACCTTCTCCCCCTTTCTTCTCAAGATCCCCGAGAGAGTAGAAATAGGGAGCGATCAGTCCCTTTGAGTTGGCAGCCAAAAGTGATCCGTGAAGATTTGTTGAGCCAGCAGAGGTCCTGTGGACGCCGCATCCCAAGGTCTCGGAGACCTTGGTCTCGAAATCACTGCTTGTGTCGGGCGGACATATCAGAACATCCCCCATCAATCTGCAGAACACGCCGATGTAGGGATTACCCTCCAGGTCCGCCAAATTTATGGCCATTGGCCACTCCCCCGTACCTCACTCCTCAGGGAGCGTTACTTCGACCAGGTCCTGGTCCTTGAACTTTATGGCCTTGACCTTGATCCTCTTCGGAGGGTTCTTGATCCCTCTATTCCAGATGGCCTCGTTGATGGGTGTGTCCAGCCAGATGGTATCCTCTTTCATCTTCATGTGTCTGGCTACATGTGCTCTGATAAGCTTGATAGCTATGGGGGCCCTCTTGGTCCTGGGGGCATCCACCAGTTTTCTGAGTGGAACGGTTATGATCTTCTCTTCCATATCCTCTGCCATTTATGATCACTCCTTGATAGGATCTCATCTCTGGAGCCTGCTCCTTCTCCAATTATGCCTCTTGGGGTGTGATGTGAACCTTCTTGCGGTCCTCTGCATCACCCATGCAGGCACTCTGCGGTTCCTGTTGGTGGCCTTTATGAGCCTTTTCTTCTTTCCAAAGGGTTTTCGGCTGGACATGGTGTTACTTCCTTGTGATGTTTATTTCCCTTTTCTTGGGTTGCAGCTGCTGTAGCAGCTTCTTGAGGGTTTCATCGTCTATCTTGCTCGGGAGCCTTCCGGAACGATGAAGCATTATCAGCTGTCCCTCGATGGCCTCGGTCATGTCCGGGTATGCGAGCTTCAACCTTCCCAGACGCTCCCTTGCATCGGAGGTCATTATCTTTCTGAGCATTGCCTTTTTCTGTTCATCGATCCTTGCTTTTTCTTCCTGGGTCATCTCATCCTGCTGCCCCTGCATTTGAAGCTGCTGGAGCCTCTTTTTTCTGAGGGCATCGAGTTCAGGATCATCTTCGGACATAGGACAACATCTCCCGGACCAAATTCAGTACTTTCCAAGTTCTGGATTATCCTTTATGATCTCCTGAAGAACTTCCCTTGCCGTATTATCGAGGAGGCTCATCCCTTTGGGAGAGAGCCTTCGACCCTTGCCTTTCTCCTGGGTCACCAGTTCCGCCTTCTCGAGCTGTTTCAGGGCATTTCTTATGACCGAACCGGAACCGTAGGAGGTCCTGGTGGGTTTGACACCTCTGTCCCTGGGACCGCAGAACAACCCCCTCAGGTGCATTGTCCCGATGGGGCCTTTCATGTAGACCTTCCTCAATATCGCTGCTTCCCTGACGTACCACCAGTCATCGTCATAGGGCGCCTTTTCCTTGAAAACGGCGGTCTTGACGAACGGAGCCCACTCCGGAGGGCTGCAAGCCTCCATCTTCTTCAGCTTTTCGGCTGTCTTGTTGATGAGCAGGTCGGCCGGCACGTCGTATACTGTGGTCATATTCATCCTCCAGTAGATCCTGGATAGGCACGCCCCATACACTAGTGTAGGGGATGTGGAAGGGCTGATACGTCTCATTTATTTAAACGTTTCTTGTCCCGGAAACCATCCAGTGAATATGTTGCGCCCTCCAAAGGATGGGTCTCACCATGATAGTTCCTCATCGGGACCACCGGATGGCCGTCCGTCCTCTTCGGGTTCTCCGTTCTTTTCCTCGTCTTCGGTATCCTCTCTTTCTTCCTTCTCCTTCCTCTTTTTCTTGACCATGCCCCTGATAATGAGGATTATGATAATGATGAAGAGGAGCAACAGCGCCCATGTGGAGAAGAAGCAGAGGGAAACGTGGTTGAAACCGAAGTAAGGCCCTATCTCCAACTCCAGGAGGACCACATTGCCGCCGCGTGGGTCCGTTTCGATCCTTAGCACCGGGTGTCCCGCTTTCACATCCACCGGAAGCTCATATCCCTTCTCATCTGTGGAGTTCCCCCTCCATGCCCTGACACCGGTCCCGGACGGGAAATGCACCTCAATATCCGTATCCCATTTGGAGATGGTGCCAATGTCTATGGACTTCTCTATGCTCTTTACCGGTATCGTCGGGTCCCTGTGGTAGGGAATGTATTCGGCCACCATGGAGCTCGAGGCAGAACCAAGTGGATCGGTCGATCCCCTGGCGAAAATGTCCACCTTTATTGGCATGCTCCCATCCATCGTCCCGTCGGATACGAACGCGGTGGTGTTGCCGTCCATCACCACCGATATGTGCAGTTCCTTCTCGTCCACCAGACCGTCCAGCAGATCGATGACCTGTTCCCTCACAATATCGCTTATCTCGGACGGGTCCACAATATCCATCTTCATGAGCAGGCGAAGCATGTCGGAGGAGAGATGGTCCAGTTCATAGTCAAGGTCCGTCTCGAAGTCCATTTCATCCGGGTCGTGCTCGATGACCGAAATATGGAAGGTACTCTCGGAGCTGAGGGTCATCTCCAGGTCGGATATGTAATTGGAGGAGACATCCGTCAGATCTATCCGGGAGCTGATGTTGATGCTCTCGGTCCGGTAATCGAAAGCCCTGTCCGAACCGATCACCTTCATTCCCCCCGAATACGTATAGGTATGCCTTCCCTCCCGGTCCGAAAATGGCTCCTCCCCCTCGATCCGGAGGTCAGGGGGGAGCTCCAGGAGAAGGTCGAACCTGTCATCATTGATGTAAGACATCTCCCTTCGTATCCTCAAACCTCCGTGGAGAAGGTCCATGATGTCCTGCAGTTCATAGCCTTCAAGCACATCCAGGACAGCGGGTTCGTCAAGCCCCACCGATACGAATATCGGACCGTCGGAGCCGAGGAATCCCTTCATTTCATCTCCCGTGGAGGGGAGCTCCGCCGGGAGGTTCTCGAACCCCGCCTCTGTTTTGATCGAGAGTTGACGGTCCACCAAGGTGTCGGAGAGACCGCTCTCAACCTCCTCCGATACCTGCTCCTCTATATCCGAAATGTCATCATCGCCCAGGAGACCTTCCCTGTATGCCCAGCCGATCGTGCCCGCTCCGATGAACGCCGGGGCGTTCATGGAACCTGGCAGTCCGCTCAGCACCTCTCGGGCCTCAAGGTCGATGGAGTAGATCATGACATTTCCGCCGAGGTCGATCTCGTCGAGCCGGTACCAATCCATGGTGAACTCTCCTGTTATCGTCTCGGAGGTGGGAGCAGAGAGGTCATTGCCCCTCATTTCGAAAGGGAACATCTTCGAGAGCTCTCCTTCCTCCCCGTTCACGACAATGGAATAGGTCCCGTCGGTCGCAGAGTATTCGGAACTTGTGAGCACCACCTCTATGTCGCCGTCTCCCAGGGGATCGATCTTCTCCGGGAAACGGTAGGTTATACTGTTGTAGGCCCCCGACCTCAGCGTGATGGTCCTTGATATATGAAAACCCGAAAGGAGGAGACCTGTCACGACATGGTCCATCCTGGACATGTCTATGTTCTCAATTGAGGTTCCGTCGAGGAACCTGGACTCGTCGACCCTTCCGCTTATGTCCACGGAGAACAGGATCGGATCGTTATCCGATAGTTCCCGGGACATGCTTGATAGGTCAAGTTCCGTCGCAGTCACCTCCAGCTCGTCGCCCTCCAGGGAACTGCTGGAGACGTTCATGGTCCTTGAAAGGAGCTCGTCCTCGAGACCGGAGGCGGTGGGGTCCGGTTCCGAGAGATACAGGTCCCTTATCTCCGTTGCATTGTACACGGTATCCTCCATCTCCATGGAGTAAACCTCCAGATCAGCGTGTATGCCGTAGTCCGTTATCGATCTGAAATCGATATCGATGGTCATCCAAATGCTCTCCTGGGTACCCGCCGGGGCCCCGCCAGCCTCCTGCGTTATCGGAGGGATGGAGAACAGGAGGAAGATGGCCGCCATCAGAAGAGGCACGGACCTCAGTGTCAGTGGCTTGATATTCATGTCCAATCATCCGTGGTGCACTACAAAAGTGTTACTGCCAAATTATTATTCTTATGAATCAATGTGCGGTCATGACCGAAAGGGGCCGGGCCGAGGCGGTCACTGTCATCACGGAAAAGGAGCGTGCCGAGAAGGTCAGGAAACTTATTATGATCAACGGACTGTTCGATCCCGGAAGGTCCATAGGGAGGGGTAGAAGGGTACATTTTCCTGTGATCATCCCATCCGGAAGGGGCCGGGATTGGATATCATCCTTGCTGGGGCCGGTGGACATATCATCTGATACGTGCCTGACACCTCACAGGACCACGTATGGACCGCCGTTTGAACGGATAAGGTCCCGGCTCGGAGGATCGCTGTCGGAGGAGGAGCTGGACCATCTTCCCGACCGGTGGGAGAGGGTCGGGGACTGTTTGATACTGAGTACAACCGCAGGAGGGAAGGAGAAGGAGATCGCCAGGGTCTACATGGATGTACTGGGAGCGAGATATGTCCTCGGCCGGGAAGGGGGGGTCCGGGGTGAGCTTAGGGAGCCTTCGCTGAGAACCCTGGTCGCTCCCCCCGATGGCAGATATGAGGTGGTCCACAAGGAAGGGCCGTGCAAATTCTGTCTGGACCCCAGGAAGGTAATGTTGTCCTCAGGCAATGTGGACATCAGGCTCTCCTTCCCGGACATGATCAGACAAGGTGTGTCGCCCCCCCGTCTGCAGGATGTGGAGGGACACCTTCCCGGATCGAGGGAGGTAGTTCTGGATATGTTCGCCGGCATCGGTTATTTCACCATCCCCACGGCCCTTCTTTGCAATCCGGCAAGGATACTATCCGTTGAGAAGAACCCCGTATCCTTAGGTTATCTGAAGGAGAACATAGAACTGAACGGGGTCGGCGGAGTGGTGGAACCCATTCCCGGAGACAACAGAAAGGTGACACCAAAAGGAATTGCGGACCGCGTAATAATGGGTTATGTGGGCGGCACCGTGGAATATCTTCCGACAGCACTGGACGGTCTGGTGCCACAGGGCGGCATACTGCACCTCCACGACACCGTCAAGATCGAGGAAGGTCCCGGAGGTCTGTTCGAAAAGGCCCGTATTAGGGCCGGCCGATCCGGGTTCGATGTCTTCTTGCTGAAGAGCAGACGGGTCAAATCGTACGCCCCGAGGATAGACCATCTGGTCCTCGACATCCTCGCTTTGCCACTGTAGAGGATATATTATATCCCTCGACGGATATAAACCTTTAAAATGACCGTTCTTGTTGTCTATCGGGTGGGACGATGAAAAATGTTGTTATAGCCGGTGGAGGTGATGTCGGGTTCCACCTTGCCCGGACCCTTTCCGAGGAGGGGCACAATATCACCATTATCGAGAAGGACGACGAGGTGACGGAGAAATTGGAGAATCTCGACATTCTGGTGGTGACCGGTAATGCGGCCTCGCCCGCTGTCCTTCATAAGGCATACATCAACTCCGCCGATGTATTCATAGCGGTGACCGGCAGCGACGAGATCAATATGGCAGCCTGTGCAATAGCAAAGAACAGGGGATGCAAAACCTTCGCCAGGGTCAACGAGGAGGATTATATCGAGGAGCCGGTCAGTTCCGAGGTATTGAAGGATATGGGAATAGACATTGCTTTCTGTCCCGAGCTGATAGCCTCCACCAATATGGCCAATATATTGTCGATACCCATGCTCCTGGATTCACCGGTCTTCCTGAAGGAGAAGATCAGGGTGCTGGAGGTCAGGGTGGACAAGGATTCCAAAGCAAGGGGGAAGGAGATCAGGAAGATCAAGTTCCCCAGGGATATAAACCTGGTCTCCATTCTCAGGAACGAGGAGGTCCTCATACCAAAAGGGTCCATGAAGATAAGGACCAATGACCGGGTCCTGGCCGTCACTTCCAATGAGAACGGGGAAAGCTCTCAGGATAGCTTGACCGAGCTTCTTGGAGTATCCAAGAGGTCCAGGATCAAGAGGTCCATCGACAGGGTCATGGTGGCCGGGGCCTCAAGGATAGGATACCACCTCTCCAGGATACTATCCGAGAAGGACATATCGGTCATACTCATCGACAGTGACAGGGAAAGATGCCTTGAGATCTCCGAGAAACTGCCCAATGTACTGGTCATTAACGGGCCCCCCACCGACAAGGAGCTGTTGAAGGAAGAGGGAATATCGGAAACCGATGCTTTCCTTGCGGTCACCTCCAAGGACGAGGTGAACATACTCACATCTCTCCTTGCGAGACAATACGGGGCATCAAGGTCCATTGCTCTGGTTGACAGACCCGACCTGAAGTCCATCCTGGAAGAGGTTGGGATCGACCTCATCGTATCCCCCCGATCGGTGATGCTCTCCACGATCCTGAAATATTTCCACGAGGACGATTTCGAGTCCCTGGCAACATTGAACCAGGGTGATGTCCAGATCATTGAAATGAAGGTCAGGGACAAGTCCAAGGCCGCCAACAAGAGGCTGGATTCCATAATGCGTTTCAAGAAGAGGCCCATGGTGGTTGGCGCCATCTTCCGCGGGGACCAGGTGATAATACCCAGGGGTGATACCTTCATTCATCCCAAGGACAAGGTAGTGATGTTCACCAAGAGCTCGGCGGTCGAATGGGCCAAGAACTATTTCTGAGGGAGGTCTTCAAATAAGGTCCGATGGTATATGGGTAGGAATAACCCGTATGAACATCCTGATGCTCTTTCTATTATCCATCTCGTTCATGGTGGACCTGATATACGGTGATCTTGACAGGTCCAATGTCCATGTCTTCACCATCCCGTTCGTGATAGGTATCGTTCTGTATATGGTCCAGTTCTATCTGCTGGAGGGAAGCATGAAGAGCCTTACCCGGAGAGCCAAGTACAAGACGGCAATGGGTTCCTTCGTATACATCGTGGTCCTGGGAGCACTGCCTTTCTTACTTTCTGGAAAGGCGGACCCCTTCTCGGCCCTGTTCGAATCCATGGCAGGGTTCACCACCACCGGGCTTTCCTCCTTCGAGCCCCGGGAGCTCCTGGAGGTTGGGAGAGGACTTCTCTTCTTCCGGGTGGCCATCCAGTGGATAGGGGGGCTCTTTTACCTAGTGTTCGCGTTCATGTTCCTCTCGGAGCTCAGCGATGTGGGAAAGAGGAGCGTGGACAGGAAGCTATTCTCCGGCATAGGTCTGGTCCCCAAGCTCACCAAGCTCATGCAGAGCCTCATGGTGATATACGGACTCTTCACCATAGCCGCCCTGTTGGCCTTCTCCATCAGCGGCATGGGGCTGTTCGATACGGTATGTCTCTCGCTGAGCACGGTCTCCACAGGAGGTTTCACCTCGACAGGCAGGGTGATAACGGAGGGTCTGGGCATACACATCATCGTCATCGTACTGATGCTCCTTGCCGGAATGGGGTATTACGTCCATATGTCGGTGTTCTCGGCAAGGGGCAGGAGCAAGACGGTCTTCGATACTGAGAACATAGCCTACCTGTTGATCACCCTGACCTTTCTGGTGGTGGTATTCCTCATACTCGTCACGGGAGGGTTTCCGGTCCTCGAGTCGATCTGGAAGGGAGCGTTCTCCGCTATATCCGCCCTCACCACCACCGGTTTCATGGTGGAAGGGTCCGAGAGCTGGCCGGATTCGTACAAGTTCCTCGTCCTGATCCTCATGCTCATCGGGGGATCCACACTTTCACTTGCTTCCGGGTTCAAGGTCCAGAGGTTGATACTTCTGATCAAGGGGTTCCTCGGAGAGGTGCAGAGGGCGTCCCACCCGAGTTCCGTTATCTCGATAAGAAGAGGTGAGGGAAGCTATTCCGAGAAAGCTCTGGAATCGGCGAACATGTCCTTCTTCTACATCTTTGCCCTGCTTGCTCTGACAATAGGTTTCATACTGGTATTCAGAGGAGGTCTTTTCGATGTCATCTCACTCTCGGTGACATCCCTGACCAATACCGGAATGGCCTTCGGCGACTTTGCGCATGCCCAGGGGATCTCCTCACTGAACTGGGCTGTAAAATCACTCCTGTGTATGGTGATGTTCCTGGGGAGGTTCGAGATACTGGTCCCCATATATATGCTCTCACCGGGCAGTT
>JAWOCK010000035.1:0-8976 GCA_046483845.1 Thermoplasmatota archaeon
AATGCAAAGAAGATCTCGAGCAGCACGATATTGGTTCCAAAGGATAATCTAAATGATTTAGTTGATTTTCTGGAGAATAATGGTGCAAATATCGATCTCATTGTTGATGAGTTGCTTATAGATGAAGAAAAGTATGATGAAATAATATCAATGGGAAAAGAGGTGTTGACCACAAAATAATAAAAAGTCTCACACAAGAACTCCGAATTTGATATCTGGAGATTTCACATATGTCCATAGGGAGGATCATCATTCAGATCACCGCCAGGGCGAGGGAGGAAGTATCCTACCGGAAGAATGGGCTGTCATGATCAATCCATGAGAATCCCGGGGTCCACAGATAATTCCTGATCGCATCAAGTATCTATTGGGTGCAAATGATATTGTTGCAATGAAATCCTCTTTCCGCACCCTTTAAGGTCAAAATTCGATCTTTAAGATCATTGTCTGGCTACGATATAATTGAGAAGAAAAGAACCGGAAAGAGAGAACGTCCTAAGAAAGGTTCAGATAAGGTTTGTATCAACTATAAACTGAAAGCCCGGTTTGAGAAGGATACGGCAGAATTGATCTGGAACGTAAGGGTAAATTCATTCTTGTAACCAATTCATTCGAGATCCTCTGTGATAGGAATACGAAGGTGTTGAGATTATTGGGTGAACCATACGAGAAAATCTATTTTTTAAGAGAGGGGTGCGGAAAGTGAGTTCTTACCGAATCTCTTCTGTCTGTTCTTGGCATCCTGATCCTTCAACCCATCTTCGGGAGACTGCAATCGTCCGGTAACTTCCTTCGAATCCATAGAATGCCATGAGGTGTCATTGTTCTCCATATGGATCCCTTTGTTGTATTCGGGTATCCTTTAACATGTATCGAATCCTTTTGGCAGAATTATCGTTACGATTGCCGGGAAGAGCCCGATCTTCTTCAGTCGAACACAATTTACAGATTGAAGATGGATCAGGAAAAGTCCGAGGAATATGTGACGCAAAAAGGGAAATCTATTTCATCCATATATGATTTGATGTTATTGGGGGTAATAAAAGATGTACAAAGGTTCAAGGCTTATTTCGGTCGCTGTAGCAATATTCTTCATGCTCATGATAATGCCTGTCCAGGTCAATGGAGAACCATCTTCCGGATGGGGCACGGAGGAATTGATCGAGCACGACGATCTGGGAGATGCCGGCTATCCTGATATCGGAACGGACGCAAATGGAAACGCCATCGCTGTATGGAACCAGAACGTTGGATCGGTTTCGCAGGTGGTCACAAACAGGTATACCAAAGGTGCAGGGTGGGAAGATGCGGAGTTCTTGACAGCCGGAGGATCGAGCTCTTTATCACCCAGAATAGCGGTGAACGGTAATGGAAATGCCACTGTTGTATGGCGTTATTCGGACGGGACAAGTTACAACATGGTGGCAAGGAATTATTTTCCGGGTATCGGTTGGGGCTCGGGACATGACCTGGAAACAATGAGCACAGATGCGCAAATACCGCATGTAGATATGAATGATGACGGTCATGCGATCGCTGTCTGGTCCCAAGGCGACGGAACCTGGGAAAGTATATATTCCAATGTTTACACACCAGGTCATGGCTGGGGATCCGCGGAACTCGTTGAGAACGGCGGCGGAGGGGCATATGCACCAAGGGTTGCCATCTTTCCCGATGGAGATGCCATTGCCGTATGGTATCATCATGATGGGGATAGGTACAACATCTGGTCCAACAGGTATTCCACATCGACCGGATGGGGGACCGAAGAGCTTATCGAAACCGATAACACGGGAGATGCTTACGGATCCCGTATCGACATCGACGCCTCGGGCAATGCTGTTGCGGTATGGAGACAGAACGATGGAACGATATACAATGTTGTGTCCAACCGATACACGGCTGGATCGGGGTGGGGTACTGCCGAGATCATAGAATCCGGCGATGGACAGACTCAGCCTCCGATAAACATTGCTCTGGATAACGAAGGAAATGCACTGGCGACCTGGTCACAATGGGATGGTTCCAAGTACGATATCATATCAAACAGATACACTCCGGGAGAGGGCTGGGGGGAAGAAGAGAAGATAGATTATGGAGATGAGCAAGCGGAGACAAGCCATCTCGATATGGACGCGACCGGGAATGCGATCTCGGTATGGAGACAGTATGATGGCGGTTTCTACAGCATATATGCCAACAGGTTCATCAAAGGAAGCGGATGGAAAAAGGCCGAGCTCATTGAGACGCGCATTGGTTCTGCTGATGTTCCTCGGGTCTCTGTCGATCCCTCCGGGAATGCAATAGCAGTCTGGTATCAGTCCGATGGTTACAGGACCAACATCTGGTCGAACAGGTTCGTCATGCCTGATACGACTCCCCCGGCTCTCGCATTAACCTCTCCCGAAGACGGGATCGAGATCGATGTCAATGCGGTAACTGTCTCCGGGATCACCGAGCCAGGAGTAGAATTGGACATCAACGGGATCAAAGCAACCACCAAAAGTGACGGATCCTTTTCGTTGGACATCTTCCTGCTCTCGGGCGAGAACACCATCGTTGTTACATCCACAGACGCCTCCGGGAACCATGCCGAGGAAACAAGGACGGTCACCTATGCCGATCCACGAGAAGACGAGATAGCATCCCTTGCGGATGCGATCAACGATCTTTCCACATCGCTCTCAACGATACTGGGCAATATATCCGATATCGAGGACGAGATCGCATCGATAAAGGAGATGGTGGGATCCATGAACGATACCGATAATACCTCTTCCATCATCGACGATCTCGAGGTCCTCTCCATGGAACTCGGTTTCGCAAAGGAGAACCTGACATCCATGAAGAGGCGATTATCTTTAATTGAAAGCGAGGGCAACGATACGGTGGACCTGTCGGGGATCCTCGCTTTGATAGATGACCTGGAGGAAGATATCGACGGGAAAGAAGCTGAGATAACATCACTCAGGAACAATGTCACCTCACTGGAGAGCGATGTGGAGTCTCTGAAGGGATCGGATCCCAAGAGCGACGATCTAAAGGACGATGTTGATCGTTTGGATTCCCTTTTGATTCTCCTTGGGGCGGCCCTTATAATATCGATGATCATCGGTATTCTTCTCTTTTTCATCCTGCTGGGTATCGTATTGAAGAAAAAGAGGAACCCATTTGAAGAGTGATCGAGCATTCCTTTGGATCAGATATCCTTGGGATCTCACATATGTCAACAAAACATTCAGTAGAGGATAGACTGTCATGATGGTTCCGTGGGAACCGGGATCCGTAGACAATACATGGTCGTGTCAACGATCCATGAGATAGCAGATGATATTGTGACAATGAAAGAGGATCACAGTGATATTGATTATATACGACCAACGCAATCTGGAAATGGATGAACATATCAGATGCACTGACCAATCCCATCGTAACATTCAGTATCATCGTCACCATTGCACTCATTATACCTGAATTTTTGCAAAGATACAAGATAACGGCGGTGCCGTTCTACATCATCTCGGGAATCATCCTCGGACCGATCGGACTGGGAATGCACCTCGGCGATGGATTGATATTCCTTGGTGAAGTGGGTTTATTGTTCCTCATATTCATCGCCGGAATGGAGATATATGAGATGGGAGAAATCCATATCAAGCAGATAATATTTTTCACGGTCATCTCTGCCGCAGTCTGTTTTGCAGGGGGTTTCCTTCTTGGTTTGGGATTGGGATATTCCCTTCTTACCGCATTCCTTATCGGAACGATCCTGATATCATCATCCATTGGCGAGATAATCCCCATGGTGAATTCAACTCCCTCTGTTAAGAGGAGATTGTCGCACATTATCTTCCCGAGCATTGTCATTCTTGATGCCGCCAGCCTGATTCTTCTCGGCGTGATCATCAAAACGGACCAGCCCATCCTTCAGATCGTCATCTTCGTATTCGAACTTGCCTTGCTCATCATCATATCCTTTATGGTGCTGCCCAAGGTCCTTGGTTTCTTCTTCAACAGGACATCAAAGAAGCCAAAGGAGGGGGACCTCAAATTCATCATCGCCATCCTGATGATCATCGTGGGAGCCGGCTATTTGATAGGTGTTCACGGCATCGTAACGGCATTCATAGCCGGCGTGATAGTCGGAAGACACATTCCGAACCAGACGGTATTCGACAAGATCCATGGCATAGGTTACGGCATGTTGATACCTGTGTTCTTCATTGTTCTGGGAATGCAATTGGAGGTTGATATACTCTTCAAAGGAACCAGTAGCTTCATACTTCCCATCCTGTTGATCCTAACCCTTTTGATCTCCAAGTTGATAGGAGGTATCGTCTTCGCGCTCATCAAGAAGAAGCCCTTGAAGGACGGGTTCATTTTAGGGATGGTCATCTGGCCCCAGCTATCTGCCACTATTGCGGCATCTGCTGTAGGATTCGAAACAGGTCTATTTAACCAGGAAGTGCTGGTCTCCGTGGTCGTCATGGCACTGTTCTCGGCCTTGGGCACTCCTTTCATTCTCAGATGGTTCGTCAAAGATGAGACCGTGAAGATCGATATCAAGGACCATGTGATCATCGCAGGTTATGGCAGGACAACATCCAAGCTGATCCATATGCTGGAAGGCATGGATTTTCCCATCGTGATAATTGACAAGAGCCATACGAAGCTGAAAGATATCGAGACAAGAGGAGTGCCGACCATATACGGCAATGCCGCTTCGAGGTCCGTTCTCAAGGATGCAAGGGTGAAAAAGGCAAGGATAGCGATCCTGTCGGTATCCGATGAGCACGACCTCTACATCACCGCCAGGAACATCAGGAAGATGAGTCCGAGCTGCAATATAATTGCTAAGGTCCACACCGAAGATTCCCTTAACAGGTTGAGGAACCAGGAACTGATAGATGATTATGTATGGCCCGAGAAACGGTCCGCATCGGAAATATCCAAGAAGGTCATCGATATGATATCCCAATGAAGTCCTCTATCAACAAACCCGGAGGGTCTCTGAATCAAGGGAGTTCTCACGTGAGAAGCTTTGAGAAGAGAGGTATCAGGATCAGCAGGAGCGGGACAGAAACTATGGTGGTCCAGGTCACCGCAAGTGCCGTCCCCTTGCGATCTATTCCGTATGGGATGAGGAACATGTTCGTACTGGTTATCGGCATGATGGAATTGATGATGATAACGGCGAACCATTCGCTGGGGACCATATCCATGAAGTAGAGGATACCGAATATGATCAAAAGTACGACCGGAGTGACTATCAGGGATATGAAGAACGCGTTCCTCGTGATGATCCAATGGAACTCCCGTTTTTCTTTTGGCTCTTTCTTGATCAAAAAGAGCTTTTTTACCTCTTCGAACTTGAGGTCCCGGGGATGTATTCCCGCACCTACGTAATAGAGGCCTGCCGGGACCGTCAATGCACTGAGGAAATAAAAGACCGTACCAGCGTCCCCGAAATCCGAAACCGTGAGACCGGTAAGCTCATGGAGGATCACCGCTGCGACAACTACCGAGAGCAGGTACCACGGATATGCCCTGAGATACCAGGGAAGCATCGCCCCGACATGCTGTCCTTTGCTCTTTACATCCTTTTTGTGCATGATGGAAAGTATATACGGGATGACCGCAAAAAGACCGATGCCGACAAGGCTTATGTATATCCCCGCAGGGACCCTCCACTCCTCGATGGCCAGCATTGCACCTCCAACGAAAGCTGCGCTCCTTCCCTGGTTGGTGAGAATGGTCTTAAGGAAGCCGCTTCTCTCGGCACCCTTGAGAGCGAGGTCCCTCACCTTTAGGTGAGCCACCAGGTATGACAGCAGGTACATGAACGTTATGACGCAGACCGTCACCACCGCGAAATTGATCTCTTCACTGCCGAAATCGATGTTGAGGAAGATCCTGAAGAGCAGAAGAGGAATGAATACGAACAGGAGAACGAGTCCGATCTTCTTCATGATCTTCCGAACACGTTCCTCTCCGATGATGTTCGATAGTATCATGGTCACCACCAAACCGATGATGATCCATGGTAATGTCCATAATCCTCCGATGTAAGGTAAGATCCCTTCGATGACCGATATCATGGATGGCGCACCTCTATCGAACACTGGGGGAACATGGATATTTTTCTTTGTTAAATCTCCGGCCCCGTTTGATGTGAGATATTCTCATTGTATATCTTATTTGTCAATAAAGTAGGTGTTCTTGTTTAAGGGTGTCGATGAGGTCTTTATGCTCCACAGCATTGTCATGAACGGCTGAGGATATGCGATCTGTGTCCATATCCGTGGTCACCCCTATAGAGACCAAGTCTGGAAGCATATGACATCAGGGAGGATAACTGTCGGTTTCGGGACCAAACATGAGGTACAGAATAATTCCAATATTCCCATGAAAAGAGAGCAATAGATAGAATAAAGTATATTTCCGGGGTATCGGTAAATGATGCGGTTGAAAGAGGTAAGGTTCAGGTTCTGGTTCTATCTTATCTACAGATTCCTCCTGGTAGTTGCTCTCGTTCTATCTCTTCTTGAGGGGAATCTTCTTAACGCCGGACTTGCTCTATTTACCTTTATCATCACTCTGCTTCCCACGATAATAGAGAGGAGATTTGATGTACATTATCCAACCGAGTTCGAGATAGTTACAATGGTCTTTATCTATCTGGGCCTGATCCTGGGGTCCATAGGACAGTTCTATGAACGCTTCCACTGGTGGGACGTGATGCTGCATACGATATCAGGGATCCTCCTTGGGTTGATCGGTCTATCACTGGTCTATCTTCTCAACCGATCCAGCTGGGAGAAGATCAGGCTGAGCAGGGCTTTTGTCGCATTATTCGCATTCTGTTTCGCACTTTCCCTGGGGACCCTGTGGGAGATATATGAATATACCTTTGACAAGCTGTTCGATTGGAATCTGCAGAGGTCCGGATTGGATGATACCATGTGGGACCTGATCGTCGATGCCATTGGTGCCGGTTCCGTGTCCATACTCGGTTATCTCTATCTCAAAGGGGACATCAAGCTGTTCGAAAGGATAGAGGAATGGTTCGTGAATAGGAACCCGACAAGAAGAGGAAGAAAACAGGATACGGAGCCCCTATCACAGCCCGAACAGGACACTCCGTAGGGAGTTCGGGGCAAGGAATGGGGCACCTGAACATAGCACCTCATCGCTTAGCGAGATTTCGCAGGGACCCGATGACCGCACTCAAATGAACGATGTTCCCTTTCGTCCTGAGAGCACTATTCATTGGGTCGGACCCATATCTTCGTTCTCCCAGGGAGGTCTGGTGTCCTTCACCGGAGCGGTCCCGGGGGACCTTATGCTCTTCTTTTTACTCTGGTTGTTGACAAGCAGGACCACAAGAACGACAACGCCTATGATCAACAACAAGATGAAGAAGCAGAGGATCCCGAGGAGTTGAGAATCTGCATCCCCGCTCCCCCATCCTATACCGGAATCCTCAAGCATGTCGTCATCGTCATCCGCCCCAGCGTATTCCGATGCCACTCCGACACCCACGAGATCTATGGTCCCGGATCCTCTGAGGGTCAGCTTTGAATCCTCGAAGACCAGGATCTCGATCCTGTAGGTGTCATTGTTGGGAACGGATATGAACAGGTCCGCTTCCTTTGTGGTCTTCCCGAGTATCCCCCCTACCTCAGCCCTGTCCTCATCCCTGGCGAGGTTGGAATCCCTCTCGATGACAAAGGCACGGACCATAACATCATCGATTTCGTTCTCACCTTCATTTGTAAGCAGGACGGATATCTTGAGGTCCGATTCCGCCCCCTCCATCTCAATGTGGTTGAAGAATACCTCGTCGACTATGAGATCGGTGTCATCGCCCTTGATATTGGAGACGAAATAGCTCAATACCGAAAGAAGGATGATCAGAAGGACAGCCGCAACGATCCATCTTACGTTCTCTTCGATGAAATCCCTTGTCCTTTTCATCTTCTCAACCTCCTGAACAAAAGAACGGACACACAGAGAACGGCTGTGATCGCCGCGGGTCCCAGGAATGGGGTTGAAAGCTTCTCACCCTCCACCTCCTCATCCTCCATGGTGGTCCTGTAATCCTGACCGCCGGTCCCACCAACGGCAAGGTCTACATGACCGACACCCTTGACCGTTATCATGTCATCCTTGAACACCAGTATCTCCACGCGATAGCTTGCGTCCTCGGGTACCAGAAGCTCGAAGGACGCCTCATGGGTCGACCGTCCCCGGATGTTCACCTCCTCTGTTGTCGTATCATCCATTGCGATATTGGTGTCCCTGTCGATAATGAAGGCCCTGATATGGGAGTCACAGTCCCTGTCCCCGTCGTTGGTCACCATTACGAAGACGTTAAGCTCGATCTGCTCCCCTACCCTTTGGTCCTTCTCGAAGTAGGTCTCCTCCACGGTGAGCATGGCATCCTTCTCGTATACGAGCAGATACTCATCGATCAGGATACCTGCCAGGATCAGACAAATAAGACCCACCGCAATACCTGCGATCAGAACGGTTATCTTGAAACCGTTCCATTCCATCTTCCTTCTCATTTGGATCTCCTCCGGATAATAATTCTCGTTCTGATTTTAATATTCTTGTATTAGATGTGAAGGTTAAAAGAATGTTGGTACGATCCTTTTACATAACCCATGACCGATCCACAGGATGGAACACGCAGAAAGAGATCACGGGCGAGGTTCCTCAAGGGATGGGGCCTCGGCAGTAATGACCGCTCTCTGCCAGGTCACGACCCCGCTCCCACTGTGACACAGAAATAACGGACCCAGCACACTTCCATGACCTCAGTTTTGTATTATATGGGGAATTGAAAATGGTCCATGCGTCCTGAACGAGCCAATGTTGGGATACAATTTCCTTCGTTTTGCCCTGTTCGGGACTGTACGAAGAGGGGAGCACACGTTTCAATAATTCCCGAAACAGGGTTATAGTGGGTAT
>JAWOCK010000072.1:0-18217 GCA_046483845.1 Thermoplasmatota archaeon
ACCCTCCAACCGGACATTCCAAAGACCTTTGAAAAGGAGTAAAGAGAGATAACGGGCGGTTCATCGCCAATGGAACCCGGGCTTGTGTGATCGGTCCCGTAAACGAACCTGTCATAAGTCTCATCGGATATGAGCCAGATGCCCTTCTCCCTGCAGAGCTCAACAAGGTCCTCCATCAGCTCCCCCGGATAAGACACCCCTGCCGGGTTGTTGGGGGACACCACCACCACGGCCTTGGTCCTCGGACCAATGTATGACTCTACATTTTCCACATCGGGCAAGAGGCCTTCGCCCATTGGGCATATCCTTTGCTTTGCGCCGAGCATATCGAGCGTCATAAAATGGTTGAAGTAATACGGGGACAGAAGGAGGACATCATCTCCCGGGTCGCAGACGGCTGCTGCAGCGTTCACAAAAGCGCAGTTGGCCCCCGAAGTTATCATTATCTCGGTCAGAGGATCCCTCTCCATCCCGTTCTCCCTTTTTAGTTTCCGGGATACCTCCTCCTTTAGCTCGGGATCTCCCCCGTCGGGGCCGTATCTGTTGAGGGCCGAAACACCGTCAAAGGTCTTCTCGAGAGCTTCCTCCGGGGGAGCAAAGAACGGGACACCTTGTGTAAGGTCGTGCTCTGCCGATCCGCCCATTCTCTTCATCACTTGCATGATCGGTGGCAGTGTCATCCTTATCCTTCGGGACAGGGGCATCGACCTATCATTCATCTCTGAAATCCTCCTTCACCGCGACAACATATCTCTTCCCTTTGAAAAGAGAGACCTTCTTCCCTCCTTTCAGTCCCTGCTCGAGATCGTTCCTTATCGCCCAGTAGTCGGAAGGCTCTACCTTGAAGCGGATCGTGACGGACCCGGCGTCAATGGACCTGAGGATACTCTTTACCTCGTTCAGGTCCTCGGAGACGGCCTGGACCTCCATGGCGGGGCCTATAAAAGGTGAACTGATGGGATGAGGGGACACCAGGACCGACCTCCTCTCATCGAGCTTCATCACAGATGCATCATTCCCCTCCGCGAGCTTCCAGGCCAGTCCCGAACGTATCACTGAATGGTCTATTTCGGATATCCATGAGCCGGTAACGATCGATGCGTCCTCGCAATAGGTCACAATCCTGGGCTCCCCCCTGAGTACGGAACCCTCCGGCAGTATAACAGCGGACCTCTCCGACCTCTTGAGCTCCCCGGTATAAACGTTCAGTCGGTTCAACCTCCCTTGAAATGATATGTACTCGGCCTCGATGTCCATGGGGATCTGATGAAGATCGATGTACGGAGGAAGCTCGAAGCAGAACCCGGAAGCTTTTTCCGAATACGTGGCATATACTTTTCTCGGGTCGGGTTCGATCTCCTCCAGTCTCCTTCTCCTTGCACCGGGCGGCCGTGCGGGGTCACTGAATACCAGACAATCCCTTTGGGCCATTGAACGGACATTTTCGGTCAATGAATCGGAGTTGACTATCTCCAACTCGCGGTTCAGCGATAAAGCGTTCATGTAACTTATCAGACAGTTCAAAGGGGATATGTCCACCGCGGTCACCCTATCGCTGGTTTCGGAGAGATATATGGACTGCCCCCCCTGCCCAGAGGAGATGTCCATAACGTGGTTTGCCTTTACCCTCTCTGCACAATGGACGGCCGCAGGTTCGGGTGTGGCCCACCTCAGACCTTCTGAGGTGAAGAAAAGCTCCTCCGCCCTGGAAGTCTTCTTCCGTGCCTTTCTCCGGGTCCTGGCAATGTCCAATATCAGAGCGACCGGTTCCTCTTTCAACCCCTTCCTTTCCAGTGGAGACGAGAGTTCACTGCCTCTAACGCAGTCACTGAATAGGTCCCAGGTCGAATCGACGAGGTGCATTATCTCCCCGACGGGTGTCCCTCTGAATGGGGTTAGCTCGACAAGTTCCCGGGACTTTGCGCTCCGTCCCCCTAAGATTATTGAGATGGACAAAAGGATCTACGACCTTGTAAGGGGTTAGGTGGGAAAACCTTTTTAAATAATGTGGACGTAGAGGGGCCTCCTCGCCCTGCAATTTCCTGAAAAAAGAACATATCGCAAGGCGGGTGCAGACATTGATGACAGATGTCGGAGGAGTCAGAATGAAGAGCCCAAAAAAGACCGATCCGGGGCTCGTATCCCTTATATTTGACCTCAAGAAGGTCTCAAGGGACAACAAAGCCCCAATCTGGCGAGACATCGCAAAGCGCCTGGAGAGACCGTCCCGTGGATGGGCGGAGGTGAACATATCCAGGATCGCCTACCACAGCAGGAAAGGCGATGTACTGGTCGTTCCGGGAAAGATCCTCGGTGCTGGCGAGATAGATTATCCTGTGACCGTCGCGGCCTTCAAGGCTACGAGAGGAGCAAGGAAGAAGATCACCGCAGCCGGCGGTTCCGTGCTGACCATTTCCCAGCTCGCGAAGGAAGAGCCCAAGGGAAATGGAATTAGGATCATGGGGTGAAAAGATGGTGGAGATAATAGATGCTACCAATCTCATCGTTGGAAGGCTTTCCACCCATGTAGTCAAGAGACTGCTGGAGGACAAGGACCTGGAGATCGCCATCGTGAACGCAGAGAATGCGGTGATATCCGGGAACCGGAAGCGGGTCCTGAACGACTACAAGAGGAAAAGAGAGCTCACTCATCCCAGGAAGGGGCCCTACTTTCCAAAGCGTCCAGACCGGATCCTGAAAAGGACCATCCGGGGGATGCTACCTTACCAGCAGCCCAGAGGACGCCAGGCGCTCAAACGAGTGAAGGTATACATTGGCTTGCCCATCGAACTCAAGGGAAAAAAGTCGCGGACCGTGGAGAGCGCAAGGAACAAGGACCTGGAAAGCTTTGTTGAACTCAAAGAGATCTCCAGGGTCCTGGGAGCCAATATCTGAGGAGGTTCATGAATGCCTAAACTTGTGAACACCAGCGGAAAAAGGAAGAGTGCCATTGCAAGGGCGACAGTAAAACCTGGCAATGGCAGGGTCAGGATCAACCATAAACCCATCGAACTCATGGAACCTGAGATAGCCAAGCTGAAAATGATGGAGCCACTGGTCCTTGCCAGAGAAATGGCAGACCAGGTGGATATCAACGTCAAGGTCCAGGGCGGTGGATTCATGGGACAGGCGGATTCGGTAAGAACGGCCATTGCTAGGGGCCTCGTTGAGTTCTTCAATGATGAGGAGCTCAGAGAGAGGTACCTGAAATACGACAGGGCCCTTCTTGTGAACGATCCCAGGAGACATCTCCCGAAAAGACCCCTTGGACGCGGTGCAAGGAAGAAGAGACAGAAGTCCTACCGCTGATCCGCCTTCGCCTGTTAAGGGGGCTCTTTTGCCCCCTTTCTTTTAATTTCGGCATCTTCCAGTGGAATATGGGAGCAAGATTTATCCATCTGAAGTTGATCCTGGTGCGTACAGGAGGATCCTATATGAAATTGAAGAACGCTGACGAGGTAGACAAGGAAAAGGTGAAGATGGACGGTGTAAAGGGAACCTACATCCAGTGGCTCGCATCAAAGTTCGACGGCGCCCCCAATTTTGCCATGCGAAGGTTCACCATGGAACCCGAAGGTGAGATAGCCCTTCATGATCATCCATGGGAACATGAGATATACATACTCAAGGGAGAAGGGGTCGCGTTCACGGACAAGGAGAGGGTCGTGATCAGGGAAGGTGACGTAATATTCATGCCGGGGAACGAACCTCATGGCTACAGAAATACCGGGAAAGAGGAGCTGCAGTTCATCTGCATGGTCCCCAACGAAGCTGATAAGAGGGAAGAGGGCTAGAACTTGGTCCCGGGGCAGACATATAATATATATCACCTCTTCGTACTCCATAACCCCGGGTGCTTCAAAATGAGCGTCATGACCGATGATATCCAGTTCAGGACCCACGGCGAAGGAGAAATGGTCGACCTCACCGATAGGATCGAAAAGATAGTTGACGGATCGGGTATAAGCGCCGGCATAGTGTCCTGCTCCGTAGCGGGAGCTACCGCGGCGCTTACGGTCATAGAGTATGAACCGGGGCTGATTGAGGATTTTCCTGCGATGCTCGAGAGGGTAGCTCCCAAGGGGATCGAATACGCTCACCACCGTACATGGGACGACGGCAACGGACACTCACACGTTAGAGCTTCCCTGATCGGGCCGGACATAACAATGCCTGTAAGGAAAGGGAAGATGGTCAGGGGAACCTGGCAGCATCCAATTTTCCTGGAACTGGATGTGAGACCCACCAGGGACAGGATCGTCCATGTAACGGTCATCGGCGAATAGATATTATTACGAAGCAATTTGTTTTTGATCGAGCTATGAATTTTTATTGGTTTTGGATTTCTTTCTTAAAAAGTGGAACCCGATGCTTTTGATCTGGCTCCAGAATTTATCTTGTTCTTTCTTCTATGGCCGGGGCCAGATGCTTTTGATCTACCTCCGTTTTATTCTTTGATTTTCTTATTTCTTCCAAAGCAAAGCTCGATGCTTTTGATCGAGCTTTGGATTATTCTTAATTTTATTTTTCTTTCTTAAAAAGTGGAACCCGATGCTTTTGATCGGGTTCCAATCCCTTTTTCTTCATTCTTCTTTTCTTCCAAAGACGGAGTCAGATGCTTTTGATCTGACTCCGAAAAAATGTCCCCGGAACATAACGAATCCTATCACAGCCAGGCTTGCGCCCTCTCCGAATTCTGACCCTTGTTCCGGGGGTTATGTATGGTGCCTGGGTTGGCCTTAACATCATTCCTCGGCGTCGCGCCTGATCGGTCAGTCAGGGACCCTAAAGACACCTGTTCGCTGTTCCCCCGGCATTGCCAAGGCGGATCATTGTTCACCGCCGTCTTCGAAAGCCAGGGAGAAGTACCCATTGAAGGTGGTGATATTTATCCTTTTGCCCGACCCTGCCCTGGATAAATGATATATAACCAATGCCATTAAAGGATGGGATCACAGATGAGCACATTCGGGAACCTTCAAAAGCTCTGGAAGAAGTTCTGGCGTAAGAACAAGCGGACCAAACTCTTCGTTCTAAGCATTATAGCCACCGCGGTCTTTGCGGTCTCCGGGTGGGAACTCTTCTCCCACTTCGGCTTCGATTTCTTCAAGGACAATCAGATACCTCTCGTAGACCAGATGGACAACTACGCCTGGATCTCATTGGGGATAGGCGGCATGATAATGATCGTGGGATGGCTCTATTATCATGATTACAACAAGAACTACAAGAGGTTCATGGAGCTGATCGATACGGACTCGAAGGCCAATTTCGTGCGCAATATAGATGAGATCGAGGAATGCGCAATAGAGCTAGGTCCTGATTTTGAAAAACAGGTTATGGAAAAGAGAAGATATTTCAAGGTCAAGACAAGATGAACAAAAACTTTTTACCCGACCTAGCTGTTCAATGATGTGGTGTGACCATGGTCGCCTATTGTAACGATTGCAAAAGGTATGTCAATCAATACTGTGAGATCTGCGGGGGAAACTTCGGGGTCAAAACATGTGAAAGATATGGATGCAACGGAAAAATGCTCTGTCCCGTATGCAGCGGCAACAATCTCAGTACCAAAAGAGAATCCGTCTCGGACCCATATGACTTCAAAAAAGAGAAGGAAAAACTATTCAAGAAGAAGAAGGCTGCATCGGATTATGAGGCCAAGTACTTCGCAGAACAAAAGTTGAAAGAGGCGGGAAAGGAAATGACCCCTGCAAAGGAGCCGTCAAACACCAGACACTGCCCGCTTTGCGGCTATCCTCTCCGCGAGGAATGGAAGTTCTGTCCGGAATGTGGCGTCTCTCTGATCAAGAAGTAGGATCTTCCTCTGGCTCTTCATCTAGCATATCACAGGTTTGGTCGATCCCTTCTTCATCTATACGCTGGATGGTGGCGACCGCCCTCACATTATCATCATCGTTGAGCCTCATGACTATAACTCCTTTCCCGACCCTGTTCACAAGGCGGATGCATGAAGAAGGGGTTCTGATTACCATCCCGTTCCGGGAGACCAGCAATATGTCGGAATCGGTGGGCTCCAGCATCAACTTGACCACTTTGCCGGTCTCCTCGATATGCTGCCGTTTTATGTTGGTGACCCCTGCCGACCCTCTCTTGGTCAACCGATAATTCTCGGCATATGCCCGCTTCCCGAAACCGTTCTCCGTAATGGTGAGCAGTTTCGGCCCTTCCTTCTCCTCCACCTCCTCTTCCGTTTCGTCCTCGTCGGGAGGGGCTTCATGCTCATCATCTTCATCACTTGGATGGCCGTTCTCCACTGCTGGGAACACCGCCAATGAGACCACCTTATCATCATCGTACTTCAACCTCATCCCGATGACACCGGCGGCTGTCCTCCCCATGGGCCTTACGTCCGATACCCTGAACCTGTTGGCCATCCCCATTTCCGTGGCAAGGACCGCTTCATAGTCCTCACCGCAGAGCTGGGTCTCGACGAGCTCATCGCCCTCTCTCAGAGTGAGGGCTCGGATACCGGTGCTCCTGGGTCTGGAATATGCTTCCAAGCTCGTTCTCTTGATGATGCCATTCTTCGTGGCGAAGAGCAGGTATCTGTCCTTATCGAAATCCGAGACAGTGATGAAGGAGCGAACCACCTCTTTCTCCTCCAGGTTCGGGAGAAGGTTTATCACCGGTTTGCCCCTGGCGATCCTGCTTCCCTGGGGGATCTGATACCCTTTCAACCAGTATACCTTCCCTTGGGAAGTAAAGAAAAGTATGTAATTATGGCTGGAGCAGACGAACGTATCCGCCACATAGTCCTCCTCTTTCATCACCATTCCCCTTAGGCCTTTACCTCCTCTGTTCTGGGTCCTGTAGGTGTCCAGGTCCATTCTCTTAATGTAACCTGTACTGGTCATGGTGATCACAACGTCCCTCTTCTCTATCAGATCCTCGTAATCTATCTCTTCCGCATTCTCCTCTATCTCCGTTCTCCTCTCGTCACCATATTTATCTTTTATATGATCGAGATCGTCGGAGATGATCCTGTCCACTCTCTCAGGCCTCGAGAGGATATCCTCAAAGTCCTCTATTGTCTGCTTCAGCTTCTCCCCTTCCTCCTTAATGGATCTGCTCTCCAGAGAGGTGAGCTTCTGAAGCTTCATGTCAAGTATGGCCTTTGCCTGGACCTCGGTTAGCAGGAACCTCTCCATAAGACCATTCATTGCGATGGACGTGTCCTTGGAGCCCCTGATCAGCTTGATGACCTCATCTATGTTGTCAAGGGCGATTATCAGGCCCTCTATGATGTGGAGGCGCTCCCTCGCCTTTCTAAGGTCGAAACTTACCCTGCGTGTGATGACATCCCTTCTGTGGCCCAGATACACCGACATCATTTGCTTCAGCGTCATTACCTTGGGCTGGCCGTCGACAAGTGCCAGGTTTATAACTCCGAAGGTATTTTGAAGGTCCGAGTGGGCATAGAGCTTGTTCATGACCACTTCTGGCACCGTGTCCTTTTTGAGGTCAAGAACGACCCTAAGACCTTCCTTGTCGCTCTCGTCCCTGATATCCGAGATGCCTTCAAGAACCCCTGCCTTGACAAGTTCGGCGATCTTCAGGAGCATGTTGGACTTGTTGACCATGTAAGGGATCTCGGTAATGATGATCCGGGGTTTCTTGCCTTCCCTGCTCTCTATCTCGGCCTTTGCCCTCAATGTCAGTTTGCCTCTGCCCGTATTGTATGCATCGTAGACCCCATTCTTCCCGTATATTATCCCCCCGGTGGGAAAGTCCGGTCCCTGGACATGTTCCATAAGGTCAAGAGATGTAAGATCCGGATCCTCCAGAAGGGCGAGTAGACCGTCGACAAGTTCGGTGAGATTGTGTGGCGGCATGTTCGTGGCCATGCCAACCGCTATGCCCGAGGAGCCGTTGAGCAGGAGATTGGGTAACTTTGAAGGGAGCACCAGAGGTTCTTCCATGGTACCGTCATAGTTCGGAACGAAGTCAACGGTCTCCTTATGGATATCTTCCAGCATCTCCGATGCTATCTTGGCCGTCCTGGATTCCGTATATCTCATCGCCGCGGCGGAATCGCCGTCGATGGACCCGAAGTTCCCCTGGCCGTCTATCAAGGGATACCTCAACGAGAAATCCTGCGCCATACGGACCATGGCATCATAAACGGCGGAATCACCATGAGGATGGTATTTCCCGAGGACATCACCCACGACCCTTGCCGACTTCTTGTAGGGTTTGCCATATACCATCCCTCCCTCGTTCATAGCATGAAGTATGCGGCGGTGTACGGGCTTCAAACCGTCCCTGGCATCTGGCAAGGCCCTGCCAACTATCACGGACATTGAATAGTTCAGGTAAGAGGTCTTTAGCTCGTCTACCAACTCCCTTCCCATTACCCCTCCTTCCTCGATCTTCTCGAGGGCCTCCTCATCAGACGTCAAGTTCCGTCACCTCCCTTGCATGGTTCTCGATAAACTCCTTTCTTGGTTGTACCTGGTCCCCCATCAATATGGTGAAGAGCTCATCGGCCATGATGGCGTCCTCTACCGTCACCTTCAGTAGTGTTCTTGAATCCGGATCCATGGTTGTGGACCAGAGTTGGCCGGGGTTCATCTCGCCTAGACCCTTGTACCTCTGGACCGAAAGTCCCTGTCCGAGGGTCTTCACAAGTTCATCCTTCCTCCTCTCCGTAAAGCAGTAGAACTCTTGTTTTCCTTTTTTCACACGGTAGAGCGGAGGTTGGGCGATGAACAGGTAGCCTCTGGTAATGAGGTCCTGCATATATCTGTAGAAGAATGTCAGGAGAAGTGTTCTGATATGGGCCCCGTCAACATCTGCATCGGTCATGATTATTATCTTTTGATAACGAACATTATCCACCTCGAACTCGTCGCCTATGCCGCACCCCAGAGCAGTTATGAGCGCGCGGATCTCGTTATTGGAGAGGACCTTGTCTAGCCGTGCCTTCTCCACGTTCAGTATCTTGCCTCTCAGAGGCAGTATGGCCTGAAAGGCCCTATCTCTTCCCTGCTTTGCGGAACCCCCGGCAGAATCGCCCTCAACTATGTAGAGTTCGGATACAGCAGGATCCCTGGATTGACAATCCGCCAGCTTTCCGGGAAGACCGGTTCCCTCCAGGAGCCCTTTCCTCCTTGTGAGCTCGCGTGCCTTCCTGGCGGCTACCCTGGCCTGGGAGGCCTGTATTGCCTTCTGCAGTATCTTTTCGGCAACCCTGGGATGCTCCTCAAGATATTCCCTGAGTTTCTCGTTCAGAAAGTTCTCAACATAACCTCTGACTTCCGAATTACCAAGCTTTGTTTTGGTCTGTCCTTCGAACTGGGGCTCAGGGACCTTCACCGAGATCACGCAGGTTATGCCCTCCCTCACATCCTCTCCCTGAAGTTGCTGGTCCTTCTTGAAAAGGTCCTCTTTTTTCGCGTGATCATTGAATGACCTTGTCAAAGCGCCCCGCAGACCCGAAAGATGTGTGCCTCCCTCCGAGGTATTTATATTGTTCGCATAACTGAATATGTTCTCGGTGTAACCATCCGTCCATTCCATTGCGACCTCTATCTGGACGCCTTCCCTTTCGCCTTCAAAGGAGATCGGTTGGTCTATCAGTGGATTCCTGTTCCTGTCAATATATGCCACAAAAGTATTCAACCCTCCTTCGAAATGGAACTCCTCCCGGCGCCCGGACGATTCGTCCAACAGCTCTATCCTCACACCGCTGTTCAGAAAGGCCAACTCCCGGATCCTGTTCTGGAGCACATCGAACTTGAATTCCAACTCGGTGAATATCTCAGGGTCCGGTTTGAACTGTATGGTAGTGCCTGAAACGAGAGGGGGTGAGTCTCCTACTATCTTCATCTCACAGGCGGTCCTGCCCCTCTCATACCTTTGGTAATGGACCTTACCTTCCCGTGTCACGGTTGCCTCCAGCCATTCCGAAAGGGCATTTACTACTGAGACACCTACCCCGTGGAGACCGCCTGAGACCTTGTAGGCATCCTTTTTGAATTTGCCTCCGGCATGTAACTTTGTCATTACTATCTCCAACGCAGGGACGCCATATTTGGGGTGTAGACCAACCGGTATCCCTCTGCCATCGTCCTCAACTTTCACCGTGTTCTCCTTGGTTATGGTGACCTTTATCCTGGAACAATAACCGGCCATGGCCTCATCGATGGAATTATCGATCACTTCGTATACCAGATGATGAAGTCCATGAGTATCCGTAGATCCGATATACATCGCCGGTCTGATCCTCACGCCATCGAGCCCTTCCATTACCTCAATATGAGAGGAATCGTATCCGTCTATTTTCTCATTTTCCAATACTGATCTTTCGTCGGACATGGGTAAGTTCTCCTCACGGCAGAAATAGGGCCGGGCCCGAGCTATCTCTGGACCACATGGTGCATCCCATCTCTTTTACCTGCGTTACCACATGGTTGGAAGGTATATAAATCCATCGCGCACGCGCGCGTCTATGTACATTGTAGATAGGCAAAAATTTATAGCCTTTACCTATGCTACACTCCCATGAAGGATATTTTGCTCCCCTTCGTTCTAAAGAATTCATTGGAGCATGATGGAAAAGCAAGCTTTGGCTCGATAATGGGAAAGGCCATGACGCTTTTTCCCGACCTTAAAAAAAACCCTGAAGACGCAGCCCGGATGGTGAAGGAGCTGGTCAACAAGGTAAACTCCATGACCATTGACCAGCAAATGTCGATGTATAGCAACGTTGGGAAGCCTGTAGCCATCAAAAGAAGAAGAAGAGAAGGCCTTCCCGACCTCGAGGACGCTGAGCAGGGAAAGGTCATTATGAGGTTCGCTCCTGGTCCTTCCGGTCCTCTTCACATAGGTCATACAAGAGCCGCCGTTCTGAACGATCTATACTGCAAAAGGTACGACGGTAGGTTCATTCTCAGACTGGAAGACACCAACCCCGATAGGATAGAACTTGAAGCCTACGATATGATCCAGGAGGATCTCGAATGGCTCGGGGTCAAAGTGGATGATGTGTTCATCCAATCCGACAGGTTCGATATATACTACAAGGTGGTCGAAGAGCTGATCAAAAGAGGTCACGCTTACATCTGCACCATGGATCCGGAGCAGTGGAGGCAGCTCAAGGCAGAAAGTGTGGCCTGCCCCGAAAGGGATATGCCACCGAACCATCACATGGAAGGTTGGGCGAATATGCTGGATGGCACCCTTGCACCGGGAGAAGCTTCACTTGTTGTGAAAACGGACCTGGAACACAAGAACCCAGCTGTCAGGGATTTCGTTGGAATGAGGATCAATGAGACACCGCATCCACTTACCGGGAACAGATACCGGGTATATCCTTTGTACAACCTTTCGGTTTCGATCGATGATCATCTGATGGGTTGTACCCACATTCTGAGGGGCAAAGATCATCTGAACAACACTTACAGACAAGAATATGTCTACAAGCATATGGGCTGGGAGCTGCCACATTTCATACACTACGGGCTGGTATCCATACCCGATACCATCCTGAAGACCTCTTTGATAAAGGAGGAGATATCCAGAGGCAATTATGAGGGATGGGATGATGTAAGAACAGGTACACTTCGTGCCTTGTGCTCCAGAGGCATTCAGGCAGATGCCTTGAGAAGATACTGGAAAGAGGCAGGAATGAAATCCGTCGATATCATCTTTTCCTGGGACAATCTATATGCAATGAACAGGGAGATCATAGAGAAAGATGCCAAAAGGTACTTCTTCGTTCCGGATCCCATAAAGGTCATCATCACTGGCATCGAAGAATTGCATACCAAGATACCTCTGTTCCCGGATGAGCCCGAGAGGGGTAAAAGAGAATTCCGGTTGAACAAGGATGGAAAAGGTATAGAACTCTTTGTTCCAATGGAGGAACTCCATGAGCCGCCCTCCGGTTCTATTTTACGTCTCAAGGATCTGTGCAACGTGACATTAAAGGAGGGCAATGATGAAGAGCTGGAATACGCCGGTCAGGACATCTCCGAGGTCCGAAAGGAAGGGGGCAGGATCATCCAATGGCTGCCTCCGGGTTCAGAGCCATGCCGGGTTCTTCTACCAAACGGTTCGGAGGTCCGGGGTCTCGTAGAGAAAGAGGTTCGAAATGAGGCTGAAAAAGGTAGCATCGTTCAGTTCGAGAGGGTCGGCTTCT
The DNA here is from genome assembly GCA_046483845.1 of Thermoplasmatota archaeon. Lineage (GTDB taxonomy): Archaea > Thermoplasmatota > Penumbrarchaeia > Penumbrarchaeales > Penumbrarchaeaceae > JAYEPK01. The sequence goes on from JAWOCK010000072.1 coordinate 12,167, forward strand.
TCAAAATGAGCCTTGATGGTGGGATCGTCGGAAGGTTCACGCACAAATAATGTTAGGACCTCCATGGGATATCCCCAGAGTCATTATTATTGTTATTCCCAACATGTACCTGTACATGGAAATGAAACATGATAAGATAAAAATAAACAGTGAGCTCATCCAAGAAGCGAGAAGGAGGTCCCTTGAAAGAAGAGGGTTGATCTGAGCACGTGCCCGGGATCACTAGGATCGAGGTACGTCCCAGAGAGGCATTATCGTTCATGATGGATCTCATGAACCGCGTAGGGAACACGTTGGTTTGGAAAACCTTTAATTAATCCGGCTTACCCTCCGTGCCCGTGAAGGATATAGATCTACTTATGAAGGCCGCGGACGAAATAGCAAAAGAGATCAATAAAAGATATCCCCGTGGTGGAGGGGGCATGATCGTCAAAGGGGGTCAGAACGATGATCCCACCAAAGAGATAGATATGGTTGCAGAGAATACGGTATTGGAGTGGCTGAAAGAGAATCACCTGAACTGGAACTTGATCTCCGAGGAGAGTGGTTGGAAAGATAGGGGGGGCGATCTTACCCTTCTTCTGGACCCCATAGATGGTACCTATAATGCCATTTACGGTATTCCTTTTTATTCTACCTCCCTGGCACTGGTAAGGAATGCGGACCCTCGGACAATACTATCCGGCGTGGTGGCCAATATCATGACAGGCAGTCGTTTCTGGGCAGAAAGAGGAGGAGGAGCATACATGGATGGGGAGGCGATAGGCACAAGAGAATACTGTCCACATGAAGCGGTTTTCTCTTCTTTCTTGGGACAGGACGCGGTTGAAGAGAACCACAAATTGTTCTCTTTGCCTAGAAGAGCAAGGTATTTCGGCTGTATCTCTCTTGAGATGTGTTTCGTAGCAAAGGGGAGTCTTGATCTCTTTGCGCTCTTTTACAGGACCCCAAGGATAACCGATATTGCTGCGGCACATCTTATACTTACGGAAGCAGGGGGAGAGAACATGAAGATAGACCATTCCAACAATTTGAGCAGATATGAGCCAGGTGACGAAGAAGAGATAAAAGGTGTCATCTCACTTGGAGATGGTCGAGCATTGAAGGCCATCAAGGAGTGCCTGGGGGTGGGCATATGAAGATAGGTTTGGTAGCGCATCCGAAGAAGAAAAGGGCCCTTAGAGTGGCGAAGGAGATCATATCCCATATAGAGAAAAAGAAGGTCGAGGGAAAAGATGTCAGCATCGTCCTCGACGAGGTGATGTCGAACAATCTGAAAAACAACAAAATACCTTCTCAGAAGATAGAGGACATGAAAGTAAAGATGATCCTGTGTGTCGGTGGTGACGGTACCCTATTGAGAACCCTGCAGAAGACCAATCTCCCTGTACTTGGTATCAATGTCGGATCCCTTGGCTTCCTGATGGAGGTCCCACCAGAGGATTTTCCCACGGTCTTCGAACAGATAACATCAGGAAACTTTGTCATTGAGGAAAGGAGTAGGCTCAAGACCCTACTCAACAACGAGGAACTTCCTGATGCCACGAACGAGGCCGTGATAGCCACTTCCATACCTTCGAAGATACAAGAGTTCGAATTCTATATAGATATGGAATGGGCACAAAGAGTGAGAGCGGACGGGATGATCATTTCAACCCCCACAGGATCGACCAGTTACGCACTCTCCGCGGGAGGGTCAGTAATGGACCCCAGGTTGAATGCATTTGAAATAATACCGATCTCTCCGTTCAGGATCAATTCACGACCCTTTATCATACCAGACCAGAGCACCATAAGCCTAAGGATCACCCACAAGACAAGAAGTGCACAACTTGTCATAGATGGTGCAATGAGAAGGACCATCAGATATAAGGACCAACTTCTCTTCACCCGATCCAAGACGAATACCAAGTTCGTTAGGTTCGATACCAATTTCTACAGAAAGTTCCAGGAAAAGATTGCAAAGGAAAGACCTCCTATGAGCAAAAAGGGTAAATACTGATCATATATTACAACTACTGGTTGTATAGTATGCCCGATAACGAAAATGAACTTCCTCTGGATAAAATACTCTCAATTCTCGAGAACCCTATCAGGAGAAAGATACTGCAAAAACTGTCACGAGATGCAAATTATCCACTCCAGCTCTCCAGGGAATTGGGTGTGAGTCAACAGGCAGTGATGAAACACTTAAGGGTCCTTGAAGATAGTGACTTTGTAGTATCATATGAAGAAAGATCCGATAAAGGCGGACCGCCCAGGAGAGTATATATTCCCAGAAAGAGATATTGTATCAGAATAGATATAGGACCCAACACCTATTCTGAGGATTTTTATTCATATATGGAGTATGAATTGAAAAAGTTGCCTAAAGGACGAACTGGCCCTTTACCGTTAACCCAGGTCGAAATAAAAGGCAAAGTCACCGGAGAAATGAAAGAAGAAGTTGCTGGTACTCTTCCTGCCTTTACCGATCCAAAGCTAGAAGAGTTCAGAATGAAACTCGAAACAATCGTAAATATGGGATCCAAAGAGGAAAAGCTCAGATCGATCAGAGAACTTGTGTCTTCACTCAACAATGAAATAGAAAAACATGAATCAAAAAGACGAAATCTTTTGACCTTAAGGGAAAGAGTGTACAAAGAGGCTAACAGATCGATCGTGGAAACCGCAGACGATAACCTGGAAAGAGAAATATTATCCCTTTTTGTAAAGGATGAAATATCCGATCTAGATATCATTGCGGACATACTTGATAAAAGAAAGATCTACATAGAAGAAAAGTTCAAAGAGATGATCAAGAAAACGGGTATGTAACAGAGACCCCCCACAATTTCCATTGGAAACCTCTTCTATCCATCATTAACTGATCGAACAAAAAACATGTTCCCCCAACCGTTTGGGATAAATGTATTGAGACAAAAATATCTTACCAATATCCCTTTACTTTAAATCTGAGGTGATAAACTATCATTTCATATAATGTCTGTTTGTTTTTTGTGATATCACATAGCATCTTCAAAGACGGTCATCAAAGTTATTTCTGTTTCTAATGTAATAATGTAAAACAGGTTGCTTTCAGCTCCGAGGAATGTTAGTGTCTGATTTGTAGTTCATGTTTCAGTGATAATTTTGTTGTAAATTTGGTTCTTTGATTTCCACTGAAGAATTTATTATTGTTATTATTATTTATATTTATAATCTAGTATATATATATATATAAGAAACTATAATGCTGTTAAAGGATACGAATATCTTAAATAGAATGAATTATGATAAACCATTTATTTTCCTATGGAAATGAAATTTGGTGGATTTATTTTAAATTTAATTCCTTTTAACAAATCAGATGACTAAACAAGCAAGGAATACTTACACTGGTATCCGTTCAGGAATTCATCATTCTTTCAGTGGAAATCATGGGGGGTCTCTCTTTTCGATGAGTTTCTCATAAAAGGTTATCATTTTCATGTTTATATATTTCCAAGTTCTTTTCTCAGCCCAGGATGTACCTTTTTCAATAAGTTTTTGTCTGATACTTGCGTTGTCAACCAGTTTGAGGACAGCAGATGTAAAATCATTGACATCTTTTTCCATACATATGATTCCGGCCCCCGATTCATTAACAATCTCACTGCATCCTCCCACATTGGATACTACCGAAGGAAGACCGGATGCTATTGCTTCTTGAACCACATTTCCAAAAGTTTCTGTAGAGGATGGGAACAAAAAGATATCTCCGCTTGCATAGGCATTATAGAGCTCTTCTCCATGGAGGTAACCCGGAAAAACAGCATCTTTCATTCTTTCCTTTAATTCTTCTTCCATGGGTCCGGATCCCAGAAGAACAAAACGTATATCTTCTCTTCTCATTCTTTTTATTCTGTCATATACTCCGATCAACGTATCCAAATCTTTGTATTTGACAAAACGTCCTGAATATATGATCACTTTTTTGCCTTCTGCTCCCCATGTCCTTCTTAGTTCCTTAGACCTTTTATCAGGAGAAAATAGGTCGCCCCTGATCCCTCTGGACCATATCTCAACTTTTTTAACTCCTTTGCTCTGGAGGAGCTTCTTCATTTCATTGGTCGGTGCGAATACTACATTACATTTATTGTAGAACTTCACTATTTCTTTCCAGACACGTCCTTCCAAAATATCCATGTTATAGTATTTCAGATACGATGGGAAATCTGTGTGATATATCGAGACAATCGGTATATTCTCTATCTGTGCATACTTAAGGAACCTTAGTGCAATAGGATCAGGTGTGGATATTTGAATAATATCCGGATTGAATTCCTCAAGGTCCTTGGTCAATCCCTTTGGATATATCGTCATCTTGTAATCAGGGTATAGCGGTATAGGGACCGATGGTAAAACAAAGGTTCTTATCCCTTCGTCTTGTTGTGGTGTGAGTTCTGGGGCCCATATGCCCACTGTATGTTTTAGTTGTCGTAAAATCCTGACCAGTTCATAGAGGCTTCTCGATACCCCGTCTTTGTTTTCAACATATGTTCCAGTGAATATCGCGACCCTCATCGATCTTACCTCATTGTGTATGCGATAAATTCCAACCTTATAAAATGTATATATCATTTTCAAGCATTAATGGTTCGAATGTCACCTAATATTTCGATCGTGGTATCATTCCCATCATTGATTTATAGTGGAGAACAGAAGTGCCAAACTTCCGGGATCTGCGGTTAATATCTTTTTCATCGTTAACCCATTCTAAATTTTCTTAAAGTAGTGATATGGGAAATATGACCCAGTAAAACGATCAAGAGAGATTGCCCCGGGCCTGCCTGGGCAGATCATTTTATGGTACAATTGCGATCTGGCTGGCTTCCCTCTCTTTGTGCTTGATCATGCTTGTATTTAAAAATGATGAAAGTGCGGATGCCGGGATTTGACACAGACATAATTCCTCGAAATAAAAATAACACATTACGGAATTAGTCGCGCTTGCGAATCCTGCGGATGGATGAAGCGCAGGATTCCCAAGACCGAGGTTCAAATCCCTGGCACCGATATACCATTCCTGAATGGTTTTCAAATTATTTGGAATGATATATGGTGCGGATGCCGGGATTTGAACCCGGGCAAGTAGCTTGGGAAGCTACGGTCCTACCGAGCTAGACCACATCCGCATTGGTTTTCAAACCAAAAACGTCCTTTTGGATATATATATTTCCAGGATCAGAGCTTACCGCCTTTTGCCTTTTCCTTTAATCTCTTCAGCCTCTGTTTTGATGTGAACCCGGTAGCCCTCTCGAGGAATTGGTTTCTCTTCTTCATGGTATCAAGGACCTGTTCGTCAGGAATGGATACGGTGTTTATGTCCAGAGTGAGTTCCTTCTTTGAAAGGACCTTTACCTTGATAGGTTGCATTGCGCCGTATTCGGATGCTAACCAATCATCCTCTTCCTCTCTGCAGTTCCCGAAGATCTCTTCCATGAGATCCTTTAATCTACCGTCTTCAATATTAGAATAGTTGCCCCTTTTTATGTCCAGGATTTCCATGTGATGACCTCTTTCTCTGTTCCGTAAATGAGCCACAATTCAAAAACTTTGCTTTCATTATTGCTAAAGGATATCAGTCCCTTACCCCGTCCTCACTGATGGTTATCACCGCTTCTCCCTCCGGGAGGTTGGGGGAATCGATAAGTCTGGCGATCCTGCGGTTGCCTTTGGATTTTCTGAGATATAGTCTGAAGGTCGATGTATGACCGAGTACGTGTCCGCCGATGGCCCTTGTAGGGTCTCCGAAGAACGCATCGGGTTTGGCGGCAACCTGGTTGGTGACCGCAACCACTGCCTTGTTCAGATCCGAGAACTTCAGGATGGAATGAAGATGTCGGTTCAATTTCTGCTGCCTCTCGGCGAGTGCCCCCCGGCCTATGTATTCTGCTCTGAAATGTGAAGTGAGCGAATCCACTACAAGGAGCCTTATGGGGAACTCCTTTGCAATCTCTCTTGCCTTATCTATCAATAACATTTGGTGATGGGAATTAAAGGCCCTTGCAACATGGATGGACTGCAGTG
>JAWOCK010000088.1:0-5962 GCA_046483845.1 Thermoplasmatota archaeon
CTGCAAATTCCATGAAAAGGAACCATGGAATTTCCAGGACCAAGGTTCGAATCCCCTCCTGGTGTATCATATCTAAGCTATAAGCTAATCTCATTCGATATGATGGAGCCACCAGAGGGATTCGAACTGTCATCAAAATCCCTTCGTGATTTTGCTTACCTTGAGACTACTCCTGTGATGTAATAGTCCCGTAGTCTCAAGGCCCTTCGGGGTTCGAATCCCTCATGACCTTGATATCCCTCATCATTTCATGCTGAGGGATGGAAAAAGAAGCCACCAGAGGGATTCGACGCAGCAGTAATTCCTTCGGAATTATGCGCGCCTGCAAATTCCATGAAAAGGAACCATGGAATTTCCAGGACCAAGGTTCGAATCCCCTCCTGGTGTATCATATCTAAGCTATAAGCTAATCTCATTCGATATGATGGAGCCACCAGAGGGATTCGAACCCCCGACCTGCTGATTACAAGTCAGCCGCTCAACCAGCTAAGCTATGGTGGCATTTTTTTGTGGATAATGTATTTTCCTTATTAACCATTTGGGAAGCACGCCGTCTCGATGAGTATGGGCCTATTGTATCTCCGGGCAAATACCAGACAGCAGATAATTTATACCCTGGTGCCGATATGTTTAAAGATAGTGAAAGAATTTTTTCATGCAAAGAGGTGAGCAGAATGAGGGAAATAACAACAAAGATAACGGCCCTGCTTATGATCTCAATGGCACTGTTGGCCCCTCTCTTTTTACTGGCTCCTGCAGATGCCGAACCAACCACTGCTTTCGAGGGGACCGTCACAGACTACGTGACGGATGAGCCCCTTGAGGGCGCCTCTGTTATGATCCTGGGCGGGGTTACCGGAAAGATTGCCACCACCGATGAGAGCGGAAACTACAGAGTGGAATTGGAAAAAGGGGGAGATTACTCCTTTGTGGTGACCAGGGACGGTTACCATGATGCCTACAAGGAAGAGATGATCATGCTGGGCCAGACCAAGGTCGTCGACTTCATCCTTCTTCCTTTCAAGACCTTCGTCTCCGGAAGAGTTACCGATATTGACAGCGGGGAAGGTATCCAGGAAGCATATGTGGAATTCCGCAACGAAGATCTCAGGACCAATGGGGTCACCGATGAGGAAGGTAACTATGAGATCGGTATAGAGGAGGGCACCTACGAGATAATGGTCAGGGCCCAGGACTACGGCATCTACAGGGAGGACGGCATCCTCATCGAGCAAGGAGAGAACAACCGGGTCGATGTGGAGATGGAGGAGTTCTCCCAGGGAATGTACGGAACGGTCACCGATGAGGACGGCACCCCATTGGAAGGGGCTCAGGTGCTCTTGAACGGCAACGGAGGAACAAGCAAATGCGCCACTGGAGAGGACGGCGGTTACCGGATATGTGTCAGACCCGGGAGCTACAAGGTAACCGTGAACTATAAGGACCATCCCTCCACCAAGGGGAATGTGGACATACCCAGGGATGAGATGGTGGAAAAGGATTGGACCATCTACGAGAATGCCCCCAAGAGCGTCATAATGAGGATCCTCGAGTGGATCTGGAACCTTATCGGAATGGGAACCATTTAGATAGGGGAGTCCACGACTTTCCCTCCTGTTCACATGCCCATATGGAGTTCCTCTCGGATATCGGACCGAGGTGTTCCGCCACACTTCGGAAAAATGGTGACCAAGACTTATATATGAAAAGTATAATGCTCCCCTTCAATCCACGGAGTAGATGCGGTATGGCAAGGATGCACGCAAGAAAAAAAGGCAGATCCTCCTCCAAGAAGCCCTACAGGACCGGAAAACCCGGCTGGTTGGAGATAGATCGCAAGGAGATGGCTGATCTTATAGTCGATCTGTACAACAAAGGGTATTCCACATCCACGATAGGGATAGAGCTGAGGGACAAGCACGGCATACCCGATGTCAGGACCGCAGTCGGCATGTCGATGTACGACATACTCAAGGACAAGGGCATCACCATGGACTATCCCGAAGATCTGATGAACCTTCTCAGGAAGGCCGTCAGGATGCACAAGCACATGGGGGAGAACCATACGGATGTCTCCAACAAGAGGGCGCTCCAGCTTACCGAGGCCAAGATCAGGAGGCTCGGCAGGTACTACGCCCGCAGGGGAGTGCTCCCGCGGACCTGGTCCTACAAGTACCATCAGGCCAAGTTGATCGTATCCGAGTGATGCTCCCACGGTTCGATTTGTTTTTATATACCGTCAGCTTTGCTTCTAACCAGAAGGTAGTGTGTAACAGATGGAAGATCCGTTGAAATGGATGAGGGTTCCCGAGCAGTTGATATCAAAACTGGGTGTGGCATCGGCCCTCATAGAATCCACCCATGGACTGGTTCGTATACTCTCCCACTACGACGGCGATGGAATATGTTCCGCGGGTATCATATCGAAGGCCGTCTCCAGATGCGGAAAGAGGTTCCACACCACAATGGCCAGCATCCTGAGGGATAAGGACCTTCAGGAGCTCTCCGGTGATTTCGATCTGCTGATCATAGCTGACATGGGCTCCTCGAAGGCGGATATCATCTCCAAGAAGATGATAGAACTTGAGAAGAGATGCATAATACTCGATCACCACAATGTTGAGGGAAGGTCTTCCGAATATTCCGTATCCGATGGAGGCGGCATAGTGGAGATAAATCCGCGTTTCCACCGGATCGACGGCACTTCAGGATGTTCGGGGTCCACTCTTTCCTTCCTTCTGGCCGTCACCATGGACCCCGCAAATGCGGACCTTGCCCTCTTCTCGCTCGCAGGGTCCCTTGCCGACAGACAGCATGTACCGGCCTTCTCGGAGCTTAACTCGGGCATCTTGGGGCTAGCCGTGGAGAGAGGTGACCTCAGTTCGAAGAGGGGGATGCCTTTCTCCGGCCGTAGCATCAAGGAGGCACTGTTGACCTCCAACGATCCGTTCGTTGACGGTATATCCGGAGATGAGGAAGCGGTGATGGAACTACTGGACAACCTTGATATCCTGCCCGATGAAAGGATAGAAACGCTCGATGATGAGAAGAGGAAGGTGCTCCAGTCCTATCTTTATATCAAACTGCTGAAGAACGGGGTCCCGAAGGAGATGGTCCACGAGCTCTTCAGGGACAATTTCTATTCCGAGAGATACGGTCCTCTACAGGACCTGGCCTATACAATCGACGGCTGCGGCAGGTTCGACAAACCCGCACTGGGCTTCCAGATAGTGTGGGGGAGCACGAAAGCGTATGAGAAGGCGCTGGAGGAGCGTTTCGAGAACAAGCACCGGATACAGAAACTTCTGCTGAAAAGGAAGGAAGAGGGCGTGTGCGACATGGACCATATACAGTGGTTCTTCATCGAAGAAGATGCCCTCTCGGGTACCATAGCCGGTCTCGCCCACAATTACATATTCGATCCCGAAAAGCCCATGATCGCATTGGCAGAGGGTGATGACGGAGAGATCAAGGTATCCTCAAGGGGGGACAGGGTGCTGACCTCCAAGGGACTCGACCTCGGTTATGCCATGAGGGAGGCGGGGAAAGTGGCAGGTGGCAGCGGAGGCGGTCACGATGTTGCTGCAGGTGCGAATTTCCTCAAGGATGATCAGGACCTCTTCCTGTCCGAGGTCGACAGGATCGTCGGGGAGCAGCTCGGGGGGAAGAAGTGATGGTCAAGGTGGTTCTCACCATCGATCTGGAGGACGAGAAGAAGGCCCTGAGCGTTTACGGGTCGCTTTCGGTGGACGATGATGATTACGTATCGACCAGGTTGGAGGGGAGCACCGTGACGGCCGAGGTGGAGGCGAATACCGTAGATGGCGCCCGCAGGGCCGCCGATGATTGGTTGGCATGCCTTATGGCGGCGGTCAAGTGAATCCGTTGAGAATATGGTATTTTTGACCGTTATCTGAGGATGATGCCAAATGATTATTATACATATATGACATTCAAACACTTGATATCGGATAGGAGGTGTGTTCATGGCCGGTGAGGGCAAGAAGAAAAGGGAGTCCATGAGAAGGACAGCAGGGATATCGTCCATGGTGGTGGGTATCCCGAATTTCGTTGTGGCAGCGGTAATGTGTTTCGGCGGGATCGCTTTGACGATATTGTTGGGGATCCTGGCATATGAGCTATTCACCGGGGACAGCGGTGAGGGTCCGCTGGGTCCCGTCTGTGTTGCTCTCGTTCTGGTAATTGTCATCGTCGGATTGATTGTTGCCGTGATCGCCACCGTGCTCGCGCTGATATTCGCACTTGCCATGGGTGGGCAGAGCCTCGGAGGATATTATGCCCTGAAGGGAAAGAACTTCGGGAGAGCCGTTACGCTCACCTTCATCGGAACCGGTGTGTCCTTCCTCTTCGGAGCGGGGTTACTGCTCTATGGTGTCTTCGGCGATGGCTGGGGGTGGCCCCGTATAGTTGCACTCGTCTGGGGAGCGTATGACCTCTTTGCCTCCGTCGTGTCCCTTGTTGCGGGTATATTGATGATCAAGGCAAAGGATACCTTCTCCAAGCCGGGGAAGAAGAAAGGAAAGAAGAAGAAGGGTAAGAAGAAATAGGTTTCGCGACGGGGTGTATTCGTTACATCAGTCATTCATCACTCTCTCCGCACCCCATTGCCTTTCGGTTAAGAGTACAGTCCCTCTGGTGATCGGTGTCGTTTAGCATGCGGATCGAAGCTATGGATCTCATAGATCCATGCAAGTTCCTTCAATCCATTCTCATATGGTTCCTCGAATCCAAAACATCCCAGCAATGAGATCTCAAGCAGTGTGGCATTCTCAACAAACGTAGTTGCTCATCGTAGAGGAGTATGTGGCTTTCTTACACAGACCACAAGAAATCAAAAAGTCTCCGATCATATGTGGTGTATTTCAGAAAATGGTCCGAGGGATAGCGGAGTCAAAAGGTTCTTTCGTCTGCGCGTGCGGGCCCTCATGTACAGGCCCGATCAGGGCACAAGGTTCTTTCTTCTTCATCTCTCAGGTTTCGTCGTTGGGCCACGGGTAGGGTGCTCTGCAGGGGTTTATTAATGGGTCCCCGCGTTCCGAACTACTTGTCATCGTTATGTAAAAAGGTGAAGGAGCGGAGGAGATCTCCGGCGGGTGCGCCCTTTGGAGGGAGAGGAGTCTGCTGTAGAGGTCATAATACCTTTGGTATAACAGAGGATAGTAATGGGCAACAGTGGGTCTTCCGGTATACTTGATCCGTTGCCAGAATGAAAAACTGTCTGCAAGTTCCTTTATCTTCTGCATGCAAAGTACGATTTCATCAGCCATCCATTCGTCGTATTCTGCCCATTCCATCTCCGAGAACTTGTTCCTCAGAGCCCATGTGTCGCCCTAAAGTCCCATATAGTGGGTAATAGGGGTAAGGAACACATTCTCGCTTTCGTTTTTCCAATATAATCTGTCAACGAAACAAAGAATCTTTATACTATGAGCCATATTACCCAATGCGGTAATATGGCCAAAAAGAGAGATTTCCCCGAATGGGTCCTCAAACACAAAAAGAAGGGCATAGAAATCGAACAAAAAGGTAACAATTACTATGCCAGAAGAATCGGTTCGGTTTGGGATCCTAAAAAAGGAAGATCACAGAAAGTAACATTGGAATATCTCGGAAAGGTTACATCAGAAAGGATCGTTCCTTCCATTCGTAAACGGAAATCAAAAGTCGGAGGGGTACTGGAAGCTGGACATATCATCTTCCTGGAACGGTTTGTCAACAATATCTCGGAACCTTTGATGGAAATCTTTCCCAAGGATTGGCAAAGCCTCATTTCAGCGGCTTGTATCAAACTCTGTTATCTGGAACCTTTCTCTCGGATGAAGATAAGGCACGATACCAGCTGGTCCAAGAGATTATGGCCAGGTGCTGCACTCAGCAAGAACAGTATCACCAATTTACTTCCTCGTATAGGAAGACAGTGGAATGCTCAGCGGGAATTTTT
>JAWOCK010000004.1:0-5943 GCA_046483845.1 Thermoplasmatota archaeon
GCGATGATCTGACCCTGATAGGCAGCGGTACTTCCAATACGATCGTGTCCCCTGGAAATACTGGTAATGGTTACAGCATAATAGCTGATAATATCAACATCTCAGATATGACAATTAGTGGAGGTATTATCTCCATTAGCTTAACTAATTCGAATAGTTGTAGTTTCTTTAATCTATCTATCGAAAGTTCAATACAATATGGTTGTGAAATGATTTCATCAAATAATAATATATTATCAAATCTTATTATTAGAAACTGTACATCCTATGGTATAAGGTTGCTAGGTTCAGATAATAATATTATTAATCATTCATTTATATATAATTCGAATGTTAACCTTCATTTTTCATCATCAGAAAATAATATCATTAACAAAAATGAAATAGTGAATTCGTTAAGAGGGATAGATATTGCTGTTAGCTCTAATAATAATACAATATTAAATAATAATATTACAAATAATTCAAACTACGGAATATACTCCAAATATTCCAATAAGCTCTCAATACAAGAAAATACCATCGACAACAGCGAAACGGCGATCAACCTCTCGAACTCTATGGGCTCCACCTTCACGGAAAACACGATAACCAACTGCACCACCGGTGCGCAGATGACAGCGAACCACGGAACGGTCTTCAGATCCAACAGCATCAAGGGTCAGACCGGATTGATGCTGCACGGAGAGACGGAAGGCCAATACATCAACAATTCCCTCGAAGGGAGCGACACCCCGTCCATAAGGATGCTCTCCTGCCGGGGGGAGGTCCTCGGATCGAACTCATTGACGGGAGGGGGTATCGAGATAGAAGGCACGGACCCCTTGCACTGGAACAGCCACATCATCGATATGAACAACACGCTGGACTCCCTTCCCATCAGATACATCAAGAACCTCACGGGCGGCCAGGTCAGCTCCCCTGCCGGGCAGTTGATCCTTGCGAACTGCACCCGGACGAAGGTATCCGGCCAGTCCATGTCCGATAAGGTGATCGGTATCCAGGCGGGTCATTCCGATGGACTGGATATCAACAATATCACCTTCTCCAACATGTACAACGGAATGCTCATCTACGCATCGTCCAACAGCTCCGTCTCGGACATCTCCTCCTCCGGCTCCGCCAAAAGCGCCATATGTCTGAAATATTCCAGCGGCATCACCGTGAACAGGGCTTCCCTGGACAGCGACCGCGACGGCATATACGTCAGGGGAGCATCGAACACCACGATCGAGAACTGCAGTATCACAGATTCCGACCGGGCAGCGGTACACATGGTCTCATGCAGCGGTATTGGAAACACCATATCGGAGAACGAATTTTACAGCTGTAACATCGGTGTGCTCCAGGAGGGAAGCCGGGGAACCTCGATATTGAGCAATCTCATCTCGGGAGGGGGCTCCATTGGCATCAAGATAACGAACCATTCCGACGGAGGTCCGTCCGCGTCCAGTACCATAAGGGAAAACCGGGTAAAGAGCATCACCGGCAGCGGGATCCGGGTGGACGGCGGAAGCCTCAACATCACCGTTTCCCAAAACGATGTCTCGAAAAACACCGGAGAAGGAATACTGGGGACCGATACCTCTGGTCTGAAGCTCATCGAGAACAAGGTGGACCTAAACGGAGGGATAGGTATCTGCCTGCATAATTCCTCCAACTCAGAAACCTACAACAACTCGGTCTCCGCCAACTCCCTTGGGGGGATGATAATAGAGAGATCCTCATATATCGACGTACTCAACAACACCATCTCCTCAGGGGAAGGATATCAGATACTGGGGTTGGAAACGAATGATTGCACCTATGCCACCGTGGCATCCAACTTCATCCTTGACCATTCCGTCGGGATCAATATCTACAACTGCGACAGCATGATCATCATCGACAACTATTTCGACAATGATGTGAACCACGGGTCCCTGACCTCATCCTCCAACCTCCTCTGGAGCATACCCCGATACGAGGCCCCCAACATACTCGGAGGCAACTTCCAGGGAGGTAACTACTGGAACGATTACAACGGTCTCGACCTCGACGGGGATTGGCTGGGGGACACCGAGGTGCCCCACGGGCCGGGTGACCGGCACCCTTTGCAGTACGATCTCGTTGAACCGTCGCTCTCCCCCGTGATCGAAAAGAACCCGACCACGGGTGACCCCTACTTCATATGCGCCAACATATCCGATGAGAGGGAGATAGGGACCGCATATGCGCTTTACACCTTAGGGAACGGCACCCCTTTGAACGCTTCCCTTGAGATGATCAACGGCAGTTATGCCCACCGTCTGGAAATACCTGAAGAGCAGCAGGGGTATCTGAACTACACATTGCACGCATACGACACATCCTACAACATGAACCGGTCGGGTACGATCTCCCTTGAGATAATCGACGATGATCTTCCCGAGCTCTTCTCGGTGACCTATCCGGAGACAGTTCATCTGTACCAGAACATACCCATTTCCATCAGGGCATCGGACAATGTGAAACTCTCCTACGTCCAGCTGAGATATTTCCTGAGGAACGGAACTATCCGCTCGGTGAACATGACCCCTGTCGGAGAGATCTTCACGGCATACGTACCGGGGCAGAACGTCACAGGAAATGTCAGGTTCTGGATATTCGCTGTGGACTCATCCAACAATACGAACGAGACCGAAGAGCACCTCTGCGAGGTGCTGGACAACATACCTCCCTATGTCAGCATACTGGCACCGGAGAACGGGACGCTGCATTCGGGAGAGTTGAGGATCGACGTTCGGGTCGGGGACCGGCATTCGGCCATCGACCTGTTCGAGCTCACCGCATCCCGTATGGACCTGGAGATAACCATCTACAGTACCAGGTCACCACCGGATACCAACATAACGAAGTATCTGGACACCACCCTGCTGCCCGAAGGTACCTGGAATATCACCGCATATGCCAGGGATCGATACGGCCGGATCAATATGACCTCGCACAAGGTGACCTGGGACAATTCGGGACCCCGGGTGGATGCAGGGGATGATATCTCCATACTGGTGGGTGACCGGGTCCTGTTCAACGGGACATGGAGCGATCCGAGCGGTACAGCGAACCATTCATGGTCGGTGGTTTACAGGGGGGATACGCTTCTCTTCAGGAACGGCGAGCAGATGACGTTTGAGGACTCCGGTTCGTATCTTGTCACGCTGGAGGTCTGGGACACCCTGCTTAACCGTGCCAATGATACCATCCGGATAAACGTCTCTTTGCTTAAGGGGCCGGAAGTGATACTCACGGAGCCCCCCGACGGTGCCCTTGACGTACCCGTCGATATCGTGGTGATGATAACCTTCGATATGGGGATGAACGAAGGGTCCGTGGAGAAAAATGTTTCCATATCCCCCCAGGCCAACCACTCCCTGACATGGAACCTCGGGTCCAAGGTGATGAGGATGTCCTTCGGCTCGCCGCTGGAACACGACACATCGTACTCGGTGACCGTGGGCGGAGGAGTTGCCGCGGACGGAAGACAGAGGGGTCTTTCGAACTTCGTCCTGGGGTTCAGGACAAAGCAAAGGCCGGCTGGCCCCATACTGCTGATCCAGTCCCCGAAGAATGGTCTCATCTACGAAACAGGAGGTCTGCTCGATGTTTCGGGGATGACCAGCGGTCTGGACCAGGGAGAGGTCATCTCGGTGACACTTGACGGAGAGACCTATCAGGCGGAGGTGGACCAGTACGGTTTCTGGTCCGTGAACGTAGAACTTCCTGATGAGGAGGGCACCTACAAGGTAGGGGCTGCCTACGGCGACCTCTATGACGAGGCGACCATAGATGTGGAGGAGCCCCCTGAAGAGGAGGAGGGGCTCCCCACTCTCCCGTTGTTCATCGGGATATTGTCGGTGATCCTCATCGCGCTCCTTTTACTGGGGATATTGGTGTTAAGAGGCAAGGATGATTACTATCCTGAGGAATAGAACTTTTTTCCTGCCGAAAAACCCTGGAAATCAGTTGATCATGAGAACGGAGCAGTCCGTTCTCTTTGCGAACTTGGACCTCATATGGAAATAGCCCCTTTTCTTTATCCTTCCCAGTATGATTAGGTCGAACTCCTCCTCCTTTGCCTCTCCGTATATGAAGCTGTCAACCTTCTCCCTGGCAACCTCGTTCCATTTCAATCTGTTCTCCCCTGCAAGGATCTCCGCCTCTTCACCGTCGCCCCTTCCCTTGGGGTCCACGATGTAGTAGGGATCCAGCTTGGCACTGAACGCCCTCATCAGGGACCTGGCCACGGAAGGGGAGTGCTCGTTGGGGGAAAGGTTGCTGCAGAAGAGGCCGATCTTCTTTATGGGGCCTTCCTTCCTCTCGATCCAGACCGGCACCGGGGAGCGGTCCATTATCCTGTACTTTATGAGATTGAAGGATTCGTATTCCATCATCAGAAGGTCTATATCGTTCTCATTTATGGTATCCGTCAGCGTCTCCGAGAAGCTACCCTTTTGGACCAGGAAATCCTTTGGTCTGATTCCAAGGATCCTCTCGGCCTCCTTGAGGACCACCTTCCTTGCCATTTTCCGGTGCTCTCTTTCCATCTTCTTTTGGAACTTATCGCCCTCCTTCTCCGTGAGAACATGCCCTATCTGATCGGATACCTCGTCGAACACATTGTCCTCGATGATATAGGATAGATAGATCCTGGACCCCATGAGCTCCTTCATCTCGGCGGCCCTTTTGAGAGCGAGCCGGGGAAACTGTTCCGATGGCGCGGATACCAGTACTCTGTTAAACATTCCAAACACCGATCCATTTCCAGTAAGTATAGGCCACCAGGAGCACAATGGCTATGGTGACCATGTTCGCGATGAGACCTGCCTTGATCAGGTCCTTCTGGGAGAAGTACCCGGATGAGAAGGAGATCAGGTTGCCGGGGGTGGATATCAGGAACATGAAGGCAAGACCGCCCGAGAGCCCCACCAGCATCGCTCCCATCTCGGGGGGCAGTCCTATCTCGGTGAAGACCGCAAAACCGATCGGGAGCAGTATGGATACCGCCGCGGTATTCGACATGAACTCGGTGAGCACCTTGGTGAGCAATATTATCAGCAGTATTGCCATGAAAGTGCTGCCGTTGGTCCAGGAGAATATCCTGTCGGCAAGCCATAGGGCACCCCCCGAATCCGCAAGGTGTATGCCCATGGATATGGCCCCCCCGTAAAGGAGTATTATGCCCCATGGTATCTTGCTCTCAACGTCCTCCCATTTCATGCCACCCACGAGGAAGATGAGAACACCGCCCAGCAGAGCGATGATGGAGATGTCCACCTCGAAGAAGTGGGGCAGCGCAATGAACATCACCACGATCCCCAGAAGAACGAGGACTATCCTCAGGGACCCGGGCTCCAGTCCGGGCAGTTCCCTGACCTCATCCTCGATGAGATCCTTCCCCTTGGCAAGGTCCTTTATCTCGGGGGGAAATACTATCATCAACACTATCCAGACCCCGATGAGGGAAAGGGCAACGATGGGGAAAGAAAGCATCAACCATCGGAAGAAGTCCACCTGTATGCCCTGGGACTGGAGAAAACCGATGGTGAGCGGATTGCGGGCTCCGCCCAGAGGGGTCCCCAGGCTGCCTATGGTGCATCCGAAGGCGGCGCCGATCATAACCGCCTTTGCCAGGTTGCTCTTCAAGGGGACAAGCCCCATTCCCACCAATATGTACATCAGTACGGGTACGATTAGCACTATCACTCCATGCTCCGGCATTATGAAGGAGAGACTGGCCCCGGCGAGCATGGTCCCGAGGACCAGCAGTTTCGGGGAGCGTCCCGCCAGTTTGAGAAAATGCAGTGAGACCCTTTTGTGAAGGGTTGTCCTCTCCACCGTCGCAGCAATGATGAAGGCACCGATGAGGAAGAAGATGGCGGAGTTCCCGAAGGAACTGAACGTCTTCTCCACGGTGGATGCACCCAG
>JAWOCK010000022.1:0-56517 GCA_046483845.1 Thermoplasmatota archaeon
TCCATACGATCAAGGATGAACTGAGCCAGAACGAGAAAAGGCTCATCATGGCGCTTGACGGAGAGAAATCGCTCAAGCCGGAAAAGGCAATGAGGAAGGGCGGTTTCTCCAGCGAGGTGGAGGTCATGAACGCGGCCTCCTGGCTCAGGACCAAGGGGCTTGTGGAGTTTAAGGAGAATGTTTTCCATAAAGTAGACCTCGGAAGAAAGACCTACGCGGCGCAGGGGCTTCCCGAAAGGAAGGTCCTGGAATATCTGGCAAGGAACGAAGGGGTGGCGTCGCTAACGGAACTGGAAGAGCATGGCGGCATATCGAAGAAGGAGGCAGGGATAGCGATTGGCTGGCTCAACAGGAAGAGGTGGGCTAGGATCAAGAAGAAGGAAGGAGAAACCTACCTGGTCATCTCCGAAATAGGAAAGAAGGCAGTGGGGAAGAAGGGAGAGGACGAAAGGATCATCGGCATCCTTGCAAGGAAAGAGATGGAGGCGGAGGACATACCTGAGGAGGTGTACAGGTCGCTCAAAGGCCGCAAGGATGTTATCAACGAGAGGGAAGAAGTGATAAGAAGGCTGAGCCTGACCGAGGAGGGACGATGGATCGCAAATAGCGGGCTCGAACTGAAAAGAGAGGTGAGCCAGCTCACACCCGAGATGTTGAAGTCGGGCAAATGGAAGGATGTTGAGATCAGGAGGTATGATGTCGAGACATTTGCCCCGACCTCAAATGCCGGGAGGATCCATCCACTGACCCGGATAATAGAGAAGATAAGAAGGATATTCCTGGACATGGGTTTCACAGAGATAACCGGGAACTATGCTGAACTGGAACTGTGGAACATGGATGCACTGTTCATCCCACAGGACCATCCGGCAAGGGAAGAACACGATACATTCTATCTGGATACCGTTGGAAAACTGGATCCCATGGAGTTCAACGAGAAGAAGGACATTGACCCTTATGAGGTCTTCAGGGAGATACATGAGACCGGTGGTGATACCGGGTCCAGGGGCTGGGATTACAAATGGTCCAGGCAGAAGGCGGACGAACCGATACTGAGAACACATACGACCGTCAATACGATAAGATACCTCTACGATCACCCGGATCCGCCACTGAGGGTCTTCTCGATCGAAAAGGTTTTCCGCAACGAGGCGATAGATTCAACACATCTGCCCGAATTCCAGCAGATAGAGGGGATCCTTGTCGAGGACGGTGCATCCATGAACATGCTGGTGGGCCTGTTGAAAACGTTCTACAGGAAAATGGGTTTCGAGGAGATCCGGGTGAGACCCGGTTATTTCCCCTATACGGAGCCCTCACTGGAGGTCGATGTGTTCTACAACGACCAGTGGATGGAGCTCGGGGGAGCGGGCATCTTCAGACCTGAGGTGACCCTTCCTTCCGGCGTAAAGGAGCCGGTGCTTGCCTGGGGACTCGGTCTGGAGAGACTTGCGATGCTGGTGCTCCGGAGGAAGGACATCAGGGACCTCTACATCTCCGACGTTGACTGGCTGAGGAAGGTTCCGTTCATTCGATGAGTTGTCATATTTTCTCTTCGGGGAGAGGTCCATCCTACGGAATTCAAGGATCCATTATGATATTGTTTAAAACGGAAATTCTGATCGAAACCAATGCCAGCACAATGTCAAGGCGATGAATTCATCAACATTAGGTACAGAACTTTCGATTGATGTGAGATGGTGTGCTTCTCTCTTCATGTTCATGAGCCGGGATCATTTTGCTCCGGGGCCCAGCCGATACTGCAAGATAGATGGAGATCGGGAAAAAGACAATATACACTGCTCCTTTAGGGGATGAAGTGGTCAGAAAGATCCATTTCTATCAACCCGGGAACAGCTTCCCATCCTTGAGCGTAACAGGCGATATATGCAAGATGTCCTGTGAGCATTGTAACTCACGGTACCTGAGAGGGATGAAGGATGTTTCGGAGAAAGGTTCCATTGTGGAGTTCGGCAAGGAACATTTCAGGAAGGGAGGTCGTGGTCTTTTGATATCAGGGGGGTGTGATGAAAAAGGATCGGTGGTCCTTCCCGATCACATCTTCCGTGAGATAGAAGAGCTGAAGGATTCCACGGACCTCCTTATCAACCTGCACACGGGTCTGCTGGATAGGGATACGGCGGATAAGGTCGGTCGGTCCCGGGTGGACAGGGTATCCTTCGATGTGGTCCTGGATGACGACACGATCAGGAAAGTCTTCCACCTGAAAGCATCCGCAACCGATTACCTGAACACCCTGGACCTTCTCACATCCAATGGGATAAAAGTCGCTCCTCATATACTAGCAGGTCTGGATTTCGGTAGGATATCATGGGAATATGATGCAGTGAGGGAGCTATCCAAAAGGTCCTTCCAGGAGGTCATCCTGCTGGTGTTGATACCAACACGGGGCACCGGAATGGAGAATGTTGAACCACCGACCATCGATGAGGTACTTGCCCTCGCCCACGCAATGAAAGGTTCTCTTTCCGGCAGACTGGTGCTCGGGTGCATGAGGCCCAAAGGGATGGGCGATCTTGAGAAAGGCGTCCTCGATCTAGGTTTCAATGGATTGGTGGTTCCCTCCAGATCAACAAGGGAATATGTCTCCAACAGAGGTTGGGATGTCTTTGAGCACGAGACATGCTGCTGTTTCTGATACGGTCGATCCTTGGACGGTGGCTGATAGGTGACCGGGCTTATCGGATCGATAGAGCATTCGTTCTCCTCGGTGCTAGGCTTCGGCCACCGTTACCCAGGATAACATAGATAACCCATATTTTATTATAAAACAAATATCATGATCATATTCAAGGATCCAATGGTAAATGGGTCCCGAGGTGACGGGTTTGAGAACGTTCCCACTTTATGATCCGAAGATATATTCATTCACCCTGATCAAGGAGGATAATGCAGATATTTTGCTGAAAGAAGTGGGTAGGTTCTGTTCGGGATATAAGGACCTCAAGCTCGATATATACAGGAAAGAGGGCTGGAGCATCATCGAGCTGACCATGGAGATCGAGCCCAAGAAGAAGGGTACCTACAACGTATCCGCGGACCTCATCAAGGTCAGGTTCGACGAACTCATTCGAAGGAGGAAGGCACTTTTGGAGGTCATCAAACCGCACATGAAGACCAGCGGTCCGCATAATTATACCCTTGTTACCTCAGGGAGTCACAACAACGTTTGGTTAAGGACCTTCTCGGACATGAGCTTCCTCTACGACGAGAATGAAAAGGTGGACAAACCCGATCTCCTCCAGAGCAATATTACCCATCTTAACCGTATCCTTAGAAGGTCCAGGGAAGTGATCATCAATTCCTTGAAACACGGCAAGGTGGATGCCAATCTCTATATGTTGGGGCCGGCCCAGGGCAGCTTCCTTCGGGTTTTTCCCGAAGATCTTGTCCTTGAGGTGGACCTATCCGACATACGGGCCGATTCTTCATATGGGGATAGCCCGATAATGGTAACGCCCAGCACTCCTTATGAAGCCGATAGTAGTGAGGACAAGAGAGCATATCAGCAAAGACAGAACTACCTGATATCGCTCATGGCATTGAAATCCAAATTGATGGATATGTTCGTTCTACAGTCAGAGTTCCTGAGCCTGACATCGCAGAAAATACAGGACCTTTATAAAAGGGGCAAGGATCTGGAAGAGCAGATATTCGGCCTGCAGAACTCCATAAACGAGCATATGAAGGTATACGTCCCCAAGAAGAAGCAGAAGAGGTCAAAGGAAAAGGACTTCCTTGACAGGGAAACGTTCGAGATCGAAAAGGAACTTCTAACGACTGCCTCGGTCAGGTTTTCCATGGTGTCCGAGGTGGAGCATGAGATAATGAGGAAATCCTCCATGCTGGGAGACATACTATCCGGTGTAAGGGATGTTGTGAGGTCCTTGAACCTTGAGATCAGCAGTCTCTCTTTCGATGGATCGTCCTATTCCTACGGGGAGTTGACAATCAAGGAAGTAGAGCAAGAAACAAGGAAGCTCAGGTCATTGATGGAGGAGCTTTCACACTCCAGGGACATATTATTATCGAATATCGAGGTACTCAGGACATTCATCGACACCAGACAGAGAGAGGTCTCGGAGGATATGTCCCGTTTGATGAACCTACTCTTTCTGGTATTCGCCTGTATTGGTCTTGCCGACGCGCTGGGCAATTTTGTCATACTGGTCCTTGAAAGAGGCTACCTCGGTAACGATCCATCCCTGAACGATGTGATATCCTACAGTGCCCTGGGTATGATGTTGACCCTTTTCCCCCTCCTGCTCGCCGCGATCTTCCTCTACTGGTACTTCAAGAGGAAATGAATTTCTTTCGCCCACCCCTACCTTCTGATTTATAAGTGTCTATCCAATGGAGGATTTTGATGGAGGTAGGACCTTGGCTGTTCCCTATGCAGAGAAAATGGCAGCAAGTCAGAAGGAGATATCCATATCGGATTTCTTCGCAAAGAACAGACAGATACTGGGCTTCGACAATCCATCCAAGGCAATGCTCGTGTCCATCAAAGAGGCAGTGGACAATTCGCTGGATGCATGCGAGGAAGCAGGAATACTTCCCTCCATATCCGTAAGGATCGATAAGTTGGAGCCAAAGGACAGGTATAGGCTCAGGGTCAGGGACAACGGTCCCGGCATAGTTAAGAAGCAGATATCCAACGTGTTCGGCAGACTGCTCTATGGTTCCCGTTTCTACTCAATAAGACAATCAAGGGGTCAACAGGGCATCGGAATATCAGCAGTGGTGCTTTACAGCCAGCTCACCACCGGCAAACCCACGGTGATCACCTCCAAGATAGGTGATGACTACCCATGTCACAGAATAGAGGTTCATATAAATACCAAGAACAATCGTCCACAGATCGAATCAGACGAGGTTGTCCTATGGGAGCATCCGCACGGCACTGAGATAGAGGTCGAGATAGAGGGCAGGTACCAGAAGAACAAGAAGCAGTCGGTGTTGGAGTATCTAAGGTCGACGGCCATAGTGAACCCTCACGTCAAGATCGATTTTCGGGACCCCGATGGAGAGGTATATGGTTTCGAAAGGGTGGTCGATACGGTGCCCCCTACAGCGGTAGAAAGCAAACCTCACCCTCACGGTATAGAGCTTGGGGTCCTTAAGACCATGCTGAAGTATGCGGAGGAAAGGAAGCTGACCTCATTTCTGACCAACCAATTTACCCGGGTATCCCCCAGGGGTGCACGGGAACTCATCTCAAATGCAGGTCTTGCGGAGAGATCGAGCCCTAAGAGGTTAAAGCTCGACAATATCCAGACCCTCTATTCGGAAATGCAGAAGATGAAGTTCATGGCACCCCCCACGGATTGTCTTTCTCCAATAGGGGATAACCTTGTCAGGAAGGGTTTGAGGAAGGAGATAGATTCCAAGTTCGCCTACACCGTTACCCGGAGCCCCAGCGTATTCAGGGGAACACCTTTCCAGATAGAGGCGGGCATAGTCTACGGTGGAGAGCTCCCCCCCGGTGACACCGTTCAGATACTCAGGTTCGCCAACAGGGTGCCCTTGCTCTACCAACAGGGCGGATGTGCGATAGCACATGCCATCGAGAGAATAAACTGGCGTCCGTACGGATTGGAGCAAAAGGGTGGAAAGGGCATACCTTCCGGGCCGGCCGTGATATTGGTGCATATCGCATCGACAAATGTCCCCTTCACCTCGGAGTCCAAGGAGGCCGTGGCCGATGTGGACGAGATACTGGATGAGGTATCCAGAGCACTCATGGACTGCGGTAGACGGGTGAAGTCACATATCAATAAGAAGAAGAAACTGAAGAAGGTCTCCGAAAAATATTCAATAATCAAGGAGATACTGCCCGATATAGCGAAGAAAAGTGCAGAGCTGACCAAAAGGCCGCCGGTAAATCTCGATCCGGTAATAACCAAGATCATGAACGTCCATGTAGTTGACTCGGGCATAGTCTTTCGAGAGACGGGCAAGGGGCAGGACAAACAGAAGCAGACCGAGGTGACGTTGAAGGTCCAGAACTACACACAGAAGGAGAGGAAGTTCAAACTGATCGTCAAGGTGCCGGATGCACTGGTTCAGGGCATCTATCCTGAAAAGCACAAGCTGAAGAAAGGTCTCATAGAATGGGAGGTTGGACCCTTGGAACCCGCCAGATCGGTCCGTTTGGGTTTCACACTTTTGGGTCTTGACAAGCATGATTACGAAGAGGTCGAGGTATACTATTCGAAGCTGCCAGGAGAGGTGATAGGGGCCGACCCCCTGTAGGAGGGATGAATATGGAGAAGAAGAGGACTCCGAGGTCCACGAAGATAGCGAAACAGAAGCTCAAGAAGGTGGCAGAGTACATATACGAGCAGCTAGACGATGGTGCTATTCCTTACCTTGAGGTATCCTCCAGAACAAAGAACAATATCGTACTGTCCAAGGACCTCAAGGTCTGGAAGTACGGCAAGGATACGGTGAAGAGGAGCGCCAAGGACCTGGGCGGAGCCGTTTCCATACTCAGGACCCTCTATACCGTGGATTTCATCGACAGTATGATAGGCTCCGGTAAATCCTCTACGTTGAGGGAGATGTATTACATATCCGAGGGATGGGACAAGGGCAAGTTCCCCACCCAGGACGAGTCCAACAGGCTTGCAGAGGACCTTGAGATCATCACCAAATGCATGAGGGAGGATTTCAGGCTGAGACCTGAAGAGGACGGGGCCAGGGTCATCGGCGATCTCACTCTGACCGAGGTCAACCGCAAGGGGATAACCAAGAAGATCAACTGCAAGGATGATGTCGGTGATTCAGGCTACGGCATACCCTATAATGTGGAGAAGGACAAGCTGAACTTCAAGAACAAGAACGCGAAGTTCATAGTGGCCATAGAGACCGGCGGTATGTTCGACAGACTTGCCGAGAACGGTTTCGACGAGACCCATAATGCAATACTGGTCCATCTGAAAGGTCAGCCGGCAAGGTCCACCCGGAGGTTCATCAAGAGACTGCATGATTGGTCCAAGCTTCCTGTGGTGATATTCACCGATGGGGACCCATGGTCCTACAGGATATACGCATCTGTGGCATATGGGGCCATAAAGACGGCGCATATCTCGGAATACCTTGCAACACCCTCTGCCCAGTACCTCGGCATAACCCCTTCGGACATCATTAACTACGATCTCCCCTCCGACAAGCTCTCCGACAACGATCTAAATGCTCTTAAGTCGGAGCTTTCGGATCCCAGGTTCTCCTCCGACCACTGGAAGGAGGAGATAAGACTTCAGCTAAAATTGAAGAAGAAATCCGAGCAGCAGGCCCTTGCCAAATACGGTCTGGACTTCGTAACCGATACCTATCTGCCCGAGAAGCTCTCCGAGATGAACATAATTTAATAATGGGCAGCTGCTTTTGCTTCGTATGAAAAGGCTCTCCATGATAGGTCTGGGCATTGCGGATGAGAGATCGATCCCGCTCAGGGGATTGGACCGGTTGAAGGAAGCCGATATGATCTATGCTGAGATGTATACCTCTATCCTTCTTTCGGGCTCTATCGAGAGATTGGAACAAATGTGTGGAAAGCGGATCATTCTCCTTGACAGGGCCGGGGTGGAGGAAGAGGAGATCGTGATAAAAGCCCTTGAAAAGAACGATATGGTCTGTTTTTTAACTGCAGGGGACCCTCTCACCGCAACGACACATCAGGAACTGAGGTTCGATGCGGAGGACAGGGGAGCAGAGGTGGAAATTATAAACTCCGCATCCATATTCAACACTGCTGCAGGTCTCGCTGGACTGCAGCATTACAAGTTCGGAAGGACCACCACCATAGCTTATCCGGATGGTGGCTTCTTCCCTACGTCACCTCTTGACGTGATCATCGATAACATCGAAAGGGGACTGCACACACTGGTCCTTCTTGATATCAAGGCCGATGAGAACATGTACATGAGCGCTTCCGAGGCCTGTGAACTGATACTCAAGATGACAAACATATCCGGGAAGGAAGCAGTGGGTCCCGGGACCATGGTAGCAGCAGTATTGAGGGCCGGTCGACCAGACCAGAAGGTGCTCTACGGAGAACTTGAAAAGCTCTCAAGGATCGATATGGGGGATCCCCCACACTGCTTGATACTTACCGGAAAACTCCATTTTGCAGAGGAGGAAGCTCTCCAGCGGTTTATTATCTGAAACCAGCCGAACGGTCACACTACAATCTTCCCTGCTTCCTGAGTTCATCGAAGTAATGCGATATCCTGGGTCTGAGATCCTTATCCAGGAGAGCGATCTCCAGGTTCGCCTTGAGCCAATCGATGGTGGACCCGATATCCACCCTCAGCCCCTTTATGACAACGCCGTAAAGTCCCTTGGTGTTGATGTATTTTGCAAGGGAATCCGTTAACTGGAGCTCCCCTCCCACGCCAGTCCCTGAATCCCTGAGCCAGGTGAAGATGTCCGGGTCCAGGATGTATCGGCCGATCACCGCCATATTGGATGGTGCTTCATCTTCACCGGGTTTCTCCACAACATGTTCCAATTTGAAAAGACCGGGCTCGATCTCCTCACCCGGGTCCACGATACCGTACCTCCCCACATGTTCCTCCGGAACCACTTCCAGTCCCACCACCGGGGCGCGTACCTTGAGGTGAGCATCCCAGAGTTGTTTGGTGGCGGGAATGTCGGAGACGATTATGTCATCCCCGAGAAGGACAGCGAAAGGCTCGTTGTTGACGTAGCTCTGGGCACAGAGAACGGCATCGCCTAGCCCTCTTTGCTCTTTCTGCCTCAGGTAGAAGATATCGGCCAATCCCTCTATCTTCTCCAGCTTTTTTATAGCGTCCTCTGAACCCTTCTTTCTCAGAGCGCTCTCAAGCTCCATATTCCTGTCGAAGTGGTCCTCCATAACCTTTTTGTTCCTGTTGGTTATGACCAGGATCTTGTCGAAGCCAGAATTTGAAGCTTCCTCCACAACATATTGTATCGCGGGTTTGTTCAGGACCGGCATCATCTCTTTGGGTTGGGATTTGGTCATCGGGAGCAGTCTCGTTCCGAGTCCCGCTGCTGGAATTACCGCTTTCATCTTTGGGTCCCCCTACGGAATGAACACGTACCTGATATTATGATTTTTCCAAGCATCCCTTATCCTTTAATGTGTAGCTTCCACCTATCCTCTCCAACTTCTTCCCAATGGACCGGGCCCATCTCTCCTCCATCTCGACATCGACCACCAATGTACCGTCGGACGATGTCCTGAACAGGACCTCCCGGTCCTTCCTGATCTCCGAAAGCAGTTCTTCAAGACCCTGCTTCGGAGGAAGCATGAAACGTACAGGAATGCGGGGAGGAAGCTGATCGTGGATGCCATCTATGAGTTCCTCTATACCTTTCCCTTCGTAAGCTGAAACTGGCACTATGTCCGAGACCATGGTGGAATCTTCTTCGTCCATTAACCCGTTCACCTTTTCAATGACCTTCTCATTCTCTTCCTCGACAAGGTCCATCTTGTTCAACACGAGAAGTACCTTCCCCTTGGTACCCCCTTCTCTGAGGAATGAGATGGAGTCCTCTATCTTCCTGCTGATCTCTTTGTCATTGTCCGACGCGTCGATGACGAGGATGACCACCTCAGATGAAAAGATCTCTTCCAGGGTCGACATGAAACCTTCCACAAGCCACGGAGGCAGGTCGCTGATAAAACCCACTGTGTCTGTTATGATACAGTTCCTGCTGCCCTTCATGCTCCTTGTGGTCGTGGCAATGGTGGTGAACATGGACCCGCCTTCTTCCGCCGTCTTGTTCTCATTCTGCGGGTCCATAAGTCTGTTCATCAAGGTTGATTTTCCCGCATTCGTGTAACCTGCAATGGACACGGTGTGGGCACCCCTTCTCTTTCTCTGTTTCCTTCTCACATCTCTTTTCTTCCTTAGGTTCTCCAGCTCCTCCTTCAGCTGAGAGATCCTTTGTTTGCTCAGTTCGTAGTAGTAATCTATCTTGTACTCCCCTCCGGCCATGAAGCCGGGTCTTTCAGATAGTTTGCCCTGGTGGATATATTCCCTCATGAGCGGCATCTGGTACTGTAGATCGGCGATCTCCAGCTGAAGCCTGGCCTCGGGGGAACTCGCCCTTCTCCTGAAGATATCCAGTATCACCCGGGTCCTGTCCACGACAGTGTAGCCGGTAACTGATGAGATGTTGTACATCTGGGCAGGGGTGAGCTCTCTTGCGATGATGAGATACTCCGCATCATCACCTTCTTTTACCTCCTTGATCTTACCGGGTCCGAGATAATACTTGGGATCCGGTCTTCTCCTTTTCTGTCTGATCTCCCCGATCAATTTGTATCCTGCGGATGAGCAGAGCTCCCTCATCTCATCGATAAGTTCCTCGTCGGCTGTTATCCATGCAAGATAGGCGCTCCTCGAACTCTCGTCTGTCATTGGTATTGTAATGTGGCATGATACTAAATCCTTTCAAGAGGGATTACAGCAAAGAGGGTCGGGGTCCACCCCTAGCTTGGTATAGATGAATGCAAAAGAGTTAGGGGTCCAGCCCCCAAAAAGATTTTGGACCCCTACGGAGTGCATCCCATTTTATTTCCCATTTCCGCGTTCTTTCTCCAAGGTCATTGTTTAAGGTAATCCGAGAAAACATCATCGAAGATGTCGCTTGCTGCCTTCTTTTCCGCCACCAGCTCGTCCCTGAGCTGTTTCCTGTCGATCACGGACCTCACATCTATCTTTTCCAGCTGGTTTCGGACCATCTCTCTGATACCCAGTTCACGGGAAGGGAAATGCTCGTATGTCACCAGCGTGTCTATCTCTGCTACCATGGTATCGGGCAGTCTCAAGGAGATGTTCCCCAGCTCCTCGGGCTCGGGAGATACCATCTTATCTATGGCAGCCCTTATGGCCTTGGACCTGTTCTTGTACCTGCCGGTCTCCACCAAACGGTCCAGCTCCCTCGCCTGTTCGCCTGTCAGTCGGATGGTGACCTTATCAGCTTTCTGCACGACATCTCCCTCGATAATGTATGCTCTCAAGGGCGATATGTCTGACACATATATATATTTTGTCTGACAAAACAACTGTGTGTTTTATCACAAGACTTCTGTGTAAGGCATTTTTTTGTAAATCCCTCACTTGGCGGCTGAAGTGGTGGAAGGCTCTTATCAGGGCAATGGGCCATAGATGGTATATACTTTTACCCGCCCCCCGGATAACCTAAATACATTGACCCGGGAATCCCCCTCCGATGGAGGACATAGCCAAGAGGTTCATGAAGCATGATAGGATCCTCTCCAAGAACGCTCATGAATATCTAACGGGAAGACCTGCCCTGATAAGCCGAATAGAATCACTTCTGGACGAAGGAGGCGAGCTCCCGCTTATAATCGATGTCGGACACATTCGTGAACTGGACCTCACTGATGATCGTCCCGAAGAGGGACCCCGTGACGATGCCGCGATCCAAGAGGATGAGGGGTCGGAGATAGTACACCCCAAGGAAGACCCGGGGCCCGAGCACGAGAGCACCGGCTCGAAGCATGAAGAGATAAAGGACATGCTCCAGGACATCCCCGGTTCCGTATCAAAGACGCTGGGGAGGGGTAGGACCACCGCCAACCACTCACCAGTGAAAAGACGATCGGGTCCCGGCGGGGAGCCCATACCGCTTGCCAGCGAATACCCAGCTGAGATCGAGATACTCAGGGATATGTATTCCGACCCGGAAGGTCAGGGCAAGATAGAGGACTTCAAGAATTTATTCATGGACCGTTTCAGGTCCATGCGGGAGATACTACTTTACCAGTACAGCGATCTCTACCCAAACAGGGACATATACGACCTCCAGACCGCTGACGACACTGTCAGGTTCACAGGTATCATCAACAGCATCAGGTCCACCAAGAACGGACACATCATGGTAAGGATGGAGGACCCCACCGGGTCCATCAAGGTGCTCCTCTCCAAGACCAAAAAGGAACTGGAAGGCGTAAGGCTCGTCAATGATGAGGTAATAGGCATCATTGGAAAGTACAAGCCCGGCAATAGAATGGGGGGGCCCATAGTCTTTGCTGACAGGGTCTTCAAGGTCGATATCCCCATGCACCATAAAAGAAAGCTATCCCCGGTGAAGGGCCTGACAGCCGCGTTCACATCCGATATCCATATCGGTTCAAGGAACTATCTGGAGAAAGAATGGGACCGGATGGTGAAGTGGCTCAGGGGAGAAAGCTCCGCTTCCCTTCCTTCCAGGGAAGGCACCAGGGTGAAATATCTGGTCATAGCCGGGGACCTGGTGGACGGGATAGGCACTTACCCGAACCAGGAAAGGGACCTTGCGATCAAGGACATATACGGTCAGTACGAGGCCCTGGCCGAATCATTGCATGATATCCCTGACCATGTGGAGATCATCATGATACCGGGAAACCATGATGTGGTGAGGCTTGCTGAGCCTCAGCCTGTAATACCCAAGGATTTCCAGGAGATATTCTCCTATGATAACATCCATTTCATGTCCAACCCTACCTACTTCTCCATTCACGGCGTCAATGTTCTGGGCTACCACGGGAAATCCTTCGATGATATGGTTACCATATTCAAAGATGTATCCTACGAGGACCCCGTACCCGGCATGGTGGAGATGCTGAGATCGCGCCACCTATCACCTGCTTACGGCATGAGGAACCAGCTGGCTCCCGCAGAGAGCGACCGCCTTATCATAAAGGACGTTCCCGACATTTTCGTAACGGGGCATGTTCACAGTTTCGGAATAGGTTATTACAAAGGAGTTCAGCTGGTCCAGGGCTCAACATGGCAGTCCCAGACGGACTATCAAAAGATGATGAACTTCAAACCCCAGCCGGCCAAGATGGGGATCGTGGAATTGGATAAGCCCAAGACCCAGCGGGTCTGGGAGATCACCTGAGACCGGCAAGCCTTAGCATTATGGCCTTCTGGGCATGCATTCTGTTCTCTGCTTGCTGGAACACAACGGACCGCTCTGAATCTATTACCTCATCGGTTACTTCCTCCCCCCTGTGTGCGGGGAGGCAGTGCATGAATATGGCATCCTCCTTGGCCTTTGAGAACAGCTCCCGGTTGATCTGATAACCATTGAAAGCAGATAGTCTCTTTTCCTTCTCTGATTCGTCCCCCATGGAGATGAAGGTGTCGGCATAGACCACACCTGAATCGGTCACTGCTTCAACAGGATCGTTGGTCACCTTTATGGCCGCCCCGGTCTCATCTCCTATCCTCTTTGCCTTCTCGAGTATATCAGGGTCCGGTAGATACCCCTCGGGACAGGCGGCCTTTACGTTCATTCCAAGTATTGCCGCACCATATAGAAGGGAATGGAGAACGTTGTTCCCGTCACCTACCCAGGCAAGGGTCTGTCCCTTCAACTCTCCCTTGATCTCGGTCATTGTCATGAAATCGGCAACGGCCTGGCAGGGGTGCTCGACATCGTCAAGTCCGTTGATCACAGGTACCTCGGCATGTTCTGCGAGCTCCCTGACGTTCTTGCTTTCGAAAGCTCGGTACATGATGACATCCGCGAATCGGGAAATGACCTTTGCCACATCGTGAACGGATTCCCTTTTTCCTATCTGGACTTCTTGGGGGGAGAGGTAGATGGCACTTCCTCCAAGCTGTGTGAAACCGACCTCGAAGGAAACCCTGGTCCTAAGGCTCGGCTTCTCGAAGATCATTGCAAGGGTCTGCCCCTTGAAAGCGCTGATCTCCATTCCATCCTTGGTCTCACCCTTCATAATGGTTGCAAGCTCTATGATCCCTTTCAGGTCATCCCTGATGTCCAAAAGGGATATCAGATCGCGTTTCAAATTAACAGCTCCATGGATTTTTTGGCAATTCAAGAACTTCATTATATAGATTTCCCATTTCTTGATCTTTCCTTCGACAAGTTTTATTTAGATAAAAACCACTTACCATCTGTTGTGTGGTTCATCGCCCCATACAACAAGCTATACGAACTTCGTTGCAGGGGAGTAGCTGTTTCTTAGGTGTATCACTCCAATATGCTGAACAATCCTCTCTTCCGAGACCCCTGCAACACTCCTTTTGGTCCAGGTATACCGATCGTAATGCCACAGGGCAGTTGATAGAATGGGTACATCTGATCTGATGCGGAATGTCAAGATGGTCCTGGACAGGGCCGGTTTTATTCTATCCGAGGTGAAGGGCGGCGGAGTTTCCAGCTTTGATCTGGTTTCCAGACGTGACGACGATATTCTTGTGATGAAGGTGCTGGTTCCCGGAAGGGAGATGATAAAGCCCTGGGCCAATGAGATGATAGCACTCTCAAGGGTGCTTGAAGCCTCTCCGCTCATCCTTACACCGTCCTCAAGGTCATCGGTCCACAGGGACGGGGTACTCTACATAAAGTTGGGGGTCCCATTGATGACCTTCAACACCTTCTTCGATCATCTCATAGAAAGGGTCCCCCCCATGATATACTATGGGTCCAGCGGTTTCTTTGTCAGCCTTGACGGGGAGCTAATGAACAAGAAGAGGTCCGAAATGGGCATCTCCCTGGGTGCCATGGCGGATAAGATCGGTGTATCGAGGAAGGCTGTTCAGATGTACGAGAACGGAATGGGTGCTGACATTGAGGTAGCTCTCAGGATAGAATCCGTCCTTGATACGCAGCTCATTCTTCCGCTTGATCCGTTCTCCTACAGCGACGAACTTCAGAGCATACGGGAAGGATATGACATACTGGATGGAATGAAGAAGCAGGTCTTCGAACATCTGGATGCTCTGGGTATGGAGATCGTCCCCACCCAAAAGTGTCCCTTCGATGCACTGGCTAGGTTGAAGGTGGACATCTTCCTGACCTCCGTCAATGGAACGGATGGGATCCTGAAGAACAGGTTGGATGAGCTAAAGAGCGTCGGGCGGGTAACAGGCGCGGACCCGCTTCTGATAGTACCCGATGAAAAGAGGAAGAAGGAGATAAATGGTCTACCGGTCCTCGGGATATCGGAGCTGAAAGCGGCCGACGATATAGATGAACTGATCACACTCATCAGAGAACGTCTTTGAGTATCATCCAGAGAGCATAGGAGGATATACTTTATATAGAATTCCAACTACTTTCAATAGGATGAGACGTGAACCTATCACCCTGGCCATAGTGCTGGTCCTTCTTTTGCCCTCGGTGGCAATTATGATCGGCATTTCGACCCAGGGGCTCGATGATGCGTCAGGCAATATCGTATTCGAGGGTAATGGCTCCTTCACAGGCTCCTCATCGGTCTTTGTCAGGGGAGGGTCAGGTACAGACTCCGATCCTTACATCGTGTCGGATCAAAATATGTCCGTTTACAATATACAGATAAAGAACACAACCGATCATGTGATCGTAAGGAACATGACCTTCTCGTCCTCATCCAGCTGGGCGATATATCTCTACAATGCCAGGAACGTTGTGATCGATAACATAACATGCGAGGGCAGGTCGAGTTTCATCTATTCCTACGGCTGTCAGGACCTGATACTCACGGATTCCAACATCTCCGACATAAGATACTCGGACAAGGTGATGGATATTGTGGACGGTACCGATATTACCATACAGGACTCCGAGTTCACGGAGAACACGCTATCGGGAGCAGGAGCCGTGGAGTTCGATGATCAGGGGAGCGGACACATATTCAGGAGGAACAAGCTCAGGGGCGTGGATTACATCGATAGAGGGTTCTATGATGATGGCGAGATATCCAACAGCACCTTCCTGGATGGGAAGGTAACGATCCAGAACGGGAATACCGGGGCAAGGATATGCGATAATGTGTTCGATAACGAATATGGTGATGCGGTCGACATCTCCTACTCCTACAGGCTAAGGATATTAAGGAACCATTTCCATGCCCCGGATGGAAACGGTATCTACTTCAACAATATAGCTTATCAGGCCGGCGGGGACATACAGGAGATCGCCAACAACACCTTCGAATCCTGCGATAAGGGAATATCCACCCCGTCCGATTATACCACAAGACTGACCTGGAACCATATACATCATAATTATTTCGGGAACTGCACCGGTTATGCTCTGGAACTGAACAATGCCTATTATTCGAAGATCTGGAGGAACATATTCTACCACAATGCGGGCACAGATAATTCCTCTTCGGGCTCCCAGGCCCAGGAGAACACCATCTACCAATCGGCCTACAGGAACAAGTGGACCGTTGGTGGACAGGGTAATTTCTGGGCGAACCACAGGACACCGGATGCTGATAATGACGGGATAGTGGATATCAACTATACAATAACAACCAACGGCCTTGATACGGCCCCTTTCACCAACCCATATTTTGATACCGAAAGACCCTATGTGAAGCTCCTGGCCCCCAGGGGGGATTATTCGCAGAGTTCCTACATCAGGGTAAAATGGGAAGCAAATGATGCACATTCGGGAATAGAAGAGGTAATGCTTTCGATCAATGGAAATGATTGGATGGATGTAACAGAAAAGGACATCCACAGCATCTATCTTACAAAAGGCGTCCACGATGTAGCTGTCAAAGTCTATGACAGGGCCCGACTCTTCAATATCTCGCAGAATTCCTTCCAGATAAACAGGACCAGGCCGATAATGGAGATCGAGCACCCGGTCCAGGATGCTTATTACAAACAATTTTTGCAGACCATTGAATGGGATATCGTGGATTATTTCCACCCTCAAAACATTACCATGTCCATAGATGGGGATGAGACCCAACTCCCTACCGGATCAAGGCTGTTGACCAAAAGCTTTGAAGAAGGGGTCCATGTGGTCGAGATAACCCTGATAGATGATGACGGACTTTCTTTTTCCCGGAGCGTTGAGTTCACCGTGGACCTTACCCCGCCGATGGTGGAGATGATCTCTCCCCTCCCCGACGCGGTACTCTCGAACCCCCTGGTCAATTTCAATTACCGGGTGGATGATAACTTCGGCATAGGGAGAGTGGAGGTCAACCTGAACGGAGAGGGATGGGTAGACAGGACCGCCGTCACTTCCTTCAGTGAGCTACTGGAGAAAGGACAAAACTCCATCTTCGTAAAGGCTACGGATCTGGCCGGTACCGTCACAAATATGACAATGAACTTCTGGATCGGGGGAGATACGGGAATTGAGATATTGGCTCCGGCGAACGGCACCGTGACCCGAAATGCATCCCTGGACCTCGTATGGGAATATAATGGGGACTTTGATTGGAACATATCCCTTCTGAAGGTGGGCAGATCGGGTATCTTCGAGGATATTGGAGGGGCCCGGACATGGAATATCGATCTTCCTTCCGATGGTAACTACGAGGTGACCCTCAGGCTGGAAGACAGGTTTGGGAACTACATACAGGAATCCGTTTACATTCGTCGTGATCTCAGACCTCCCAATGTTGGTTTCCTATATCCGAGAAACGGTGACTATCTGAACAAGAGCTCCGTTAACATAACCTGGTCCGGTGTGGATACTTCGGGTATTTCGATCAGTAACTATCAGTTGAGGATAGACAACGGTAGCTGGATGGATATGGGGACCCGGGAGTGGTATAGCTCACAATTCCAGGATGGCCCACACATCCTCTACCTGAAAGGATCCGACCTTGCCGGGAACATTGGTGAAAGGTCCATCGAATTCACTGTTGATACCCTTGCCCCGCAGATAATCTTCATTTCCCCCAAGGACGGTGAAATGATATCCGACTCCTCCACCGAATTCAGATGGAAAGCCTCCGATAAGAGCGGACTAACCGAACTGACCCTGATCATAGACGGTAGCATAATCATTGAGGTGCTCTCAATATCCTCTTCGACCAAGACCACCACGATAGGATCGGATGGATATCACGATGTTTGGCTGGTGGGCAGAGATGAGGCGGGCAACGTTGCCAATGTGAGCATGGAGCTTCTCGTTGATACCGCCTCCCCTGTTGTGAAATGGAATATTGAGCCTTCCGGTTACTGGAACAGGAGCTGGTACAACATCTCCTGGTCCATACAGGAAAGGTGGGGAATATCCAATATAACCCTTTACCTTGACAATAATGAGGACCCAAGATATCTGGATACCTCGAGTACACATGTCAACATGACCTTGCCGGAGGGGGAGTACCGGTTCAGGCTGGTCGTCACCGATCTTGTGGGCTGGGTGTCCGAGATGTTCGATCAGGGGCCTCTTGTCATTGATATGACACCCCCTATATTGGAAGTGGACGAGGCGAGGTCCGAGGTGGACGGCAGCCAGGTTACCATAGTATGGGATTCAAGGGACAAGCTATCCGGTCTTAGGACGATCTACATAGGGTTGGATGATGAGCCTCCCGTTGATATCAATGTGAGGAATTCCTACAAATATGAGGGTCTGAAGCCCGGTATTCACAATGTCACCATTATCTCCGAGGACAATTCAGGGAACCGGATCTCGGCAGGGTGGCAGTTCGAGATCATGCCGATGGGTGAGGAGGACAGTGACGGGGAAAGCGAGATACCTCTGTTCGCATGGATCGCAATGGTGGTTGCCGCATTCTTGGTCCTCTTCCTCGTGATTGGTGTGATCATCAACCGAAGGAAGTACCGGAAAGAGCGGGCGATCTCAAAGATCGAAAGACCAAACAGTATATCGGTACCCCCTCGGTCAGCACCTGCTCCCGCTTCAATGCCTGTGGAGGATCGGGGTCTTTTCCCGTCAGCAGCTCCCAGGATAGAGGAGACCGAAGAAGGCTCCGGATACATCAGGCCCAAGAAGGAGAAGAAGAAAAAGAAGTCCATGGAGATAGAGCACGAAGAAGAGTCCGGGCCTGACGATGAGAAAGAAGAGGAAGCCAGTGAGACGAAAAAGGAGCCAGAAGCGCCCTTGACGGACATGTACGCACCTGTTGATGAGAAAGAAGAGGAGGACCGGGGCGTTCCGGATATCCGACTGCCAGAGGAAGAGTACCGTTCCGGGGTCGGATCGATGGACATGATGGAACCTCCCGAACCATCCCGCGAGATGCCCGATTCGGACCCGTCGGTTCAGGAGGAACAGGAGCTCGACGAGGTCCCGACATGGGACGAGGACCAGGAACCCGAACCCTGGGAGAGCCCGACAGAGGAATATGATGAGGACATGGTTGAGATCGAGGACTTCGAGGAGCTCGAGGAGATAGATGAAGTGGAAGAACTCGACGATTGGGAAGAGTGACGTATACACCAGCAATCCGTTATCCCGGAAGACCGCATATCAGTTCAGGGCAGATGAAGATAGAGACATCCTTAGAATCCCATACAGCTTGTGGCTTCTCACAAAATACAAATAGGGGACGTTGTTCACCACGTTCCTGAAAAGGGGCTGTGAACGTGAGAGGTACCTCCATGGATAAAAAGATGATAACCAGGGTGATCAGGGACTATCTCATGATGACCCTCGGTGCCGTGATCATGTCCCTTGGTCTTCTCTGGTTCCTTGACCCGTACAAGATCTCTGCAGGAGGGGTATCCGGCGTCTCGATAATCTTGAGGAACGAACTGGGGGTGCCTCTCGGAGCAGGCATGCTTGCCCTGAACATTCCGCTCTTTGCGATCGGGGTCTATTTCCTTGGAAAGAGATTCGGGATACGGACCTTTTTTGGTTTTTCCATTTTCTCAATATCCGTGGATCTTATCGACAAGGTGGTCTATGATACTCTGCTCGGCTATGAGCCTTACCTTCTGTCGCCCCCGGGAGAGGTAGATATCCTGAGGGACCTGGACCCTCTCCTTGCAGCAGTTTTCGGAGGTGCTCTTCTGGGGGCCGGTCTTGGGCTGGTCTTCAGGGCTCAGGGGTCCACCGGAGGATCCGATATAGTCGCACAGATCTCCGTGAAATACCGACTTCTCACCGCCGGCCAGAGCTTTATGGTTTTCGATTTCTTCGTCATCAGTTCAGCAGCGATCGTCTTTGGAGGAGTTGGTTATGCTCTTATCGGTTTCGTGGCACTGTTCGTATCCTCCAAGACCCTGGATGTGGTGGTTCAGGGACTCGGGAACACCAAAGGTCTCTATATCGTGTCCGATGAATGGGAAAGAATCAGGGAGCGTATACTGCACGAGATCGACCGGGGTGTTACAATACTTCATGGACAGGGAGGATATTCCAAGAAGGAGAAGGAAGTGGTCTTCTGTGTTGTCACCCGGCGATCCATCTACAAGGTCAGGCAGATCGTAGTCGATGAGGACCCGAAAGCCTTTATGGTGGTCTCCGACCTGCACGAGGTATACGGACTGGGGTTCAAGCCCCAGAAGGAGATCGAAACACCTCTCTGACCTTATCAATTCGATATGGACCTGCCCGGACATAAATCATATATCCAAAGTGTGCGGTATCACAGGAACATGAGGGTGGAGATAAGGAAGATACCTTATGATCTGTACATCGTGATCGCAGTCTCCACACTTCTTCTTGTGGTCATCGCCGTCAATGAACTGTCAGGACTTGAAATGCAGGCTTTGAGGGTGGTTCTGGGTCTTCCTTTCATACTCTTCTTCCCTGGTTACGTGCTGATATCGGCATTATATCCCGAAAAGAAAAGGTATTTCGACCGGAACGGGGAGCCCACCGACCCCCCCTCCGATGACGAACCCGAGGAGGAAGAGAAGGAGATCAAGGGAAAGGGACTGGACGGATTGGAGAGGGTTGCATTGTCCTTGGGACTGTCCATCGCCATCACACCGCTCATCGGTCTGGTCCTGAACTGGACCTATGAATGGGATCCGGAACATCTTGGTATCAGACTGGTACCTATACTCGCATCCCAGTACCTCTTCATCCTCGTATGCGGCATTGTGGCGGTCAAGAGACGGCTTGGAGCACCTGAAGAGGACAGGTTCTCCATTGTCATGGACCTGACCTTTCCAAAAGAGCATACCACCATGGACAAGGTCTTGACGATGGGCATAGTCCTCATGATGGTCCTCTCCGTTGGTATGCTCATATACATCATCGTGGTCCCCAGGGAGGGAGAGTCCTTCACGGAGTTCTACGTTCTCGGACCGGGTGGTATGGCGGACGATTATCCCAGGAACATATATCTGGAGGAAGAGAAACTGGTATACATCGGTGTCGGCAATCACGAACACAGGGATATGAACTACACCCTTGTCATGTCCATTGACGATGGAGCGATGAACACCACCGTGGAGAGCTACGATCATGTTACTCTATCTAGAAGCCGGCAGCCTTCCATGCCTCTCAGGGTACAAGATGGTGCCACGGAGGAGATAGGGGTCAATTTCTCTGTCCTGGAGGTAGGCTCCTTCAAGCTGCGGCTTTTACTCTTTCTTGACGGAGAGGAATATCGGGACCTCCACCTCTGGATCAAGGTGTTCCAGGAGGAACACCTGGTTCGTTCCCGGGACGCTGAGATCGAATTCTACCTTGCCGGTCCCGGCGGCGACCCTTCCTTACTCGCAACGATGCTCCAAGATGATGTTCCGGCACATCTTACGGTAGGTCTGAGGAACGCAGGAGCGGACATAATGGACCTGAACCTCACCATTTCCACGGGGGCCGCCACTGAATGGCAGGAACTCCAGGTACCGCCTGTGCCTGTGAAGATCTCCTCCGGTAGCGGAGGTTTCATGGAGGTCGCCGTCAACTCAACATCTTCGGTCGGCCCCATAGATGTGTTACTTGATCTGGAACCCGGGGAGCATGTTCTCAGGTTCCGGTTGCTTAATATCGACGAGACCCTGACCATCAGCCACTCCGTGGAGGTCGCCTGATGGCAGGGAGCAGGTTCGATCTCACCAGCAGGATGGTGGTTCTCTGCATAGTCATTCTTTTCCTGGGGGCCTATCTGTTCCAGAACCTCCTCGTGGGTTTGGTGGGAACGGGGATGCTCTTCTATCTGGTCTACAGAAGGATGGAGTTCCACAGTCTGGTAGGAAGGGTGGACCTGAGGACGGACAGGAAGATAATGGAAACGGTGGTTCATAGAGGCAGCCCCATGACAGTATCTGTCCGGATCTCATCCGACGAGAAGGTCATGCTCCAGGTAAATGAGCAAGTACCGGACGATTTTCAACTTGTATCGGGGGACACCTCTTTCAATGGCCGTGCAGGCCCGGATTCAGCTTTGGAACATTCCTATACCCTGATGCCCATGGAGAGAGGGCTTTTCAAGATGGACCCGCCTCACATCCGGATGAGCGAGAACAGGGGCCTCTTCCAGACCAGTTTCCGGTCAGGTCCTGTAACGGAGGTATTTGTCAGGACATCCAAGAAGGAGATACTGCTGGCCAGGTTGATGTCGAAGAGGAAGCAGTTCGAGATAACCGGCCCTGCCAACAGGAGACATACAAGGACCCACAGGGCCGATTTCAGGTCTGTGAGGGATTACGTGTCAGGGGACCGCTTCAGGGACATGGACTGGAAAGCGAGCTCCCGGCTCACCAAGTTGATGACCAAGGAGTTCGAGCAGGAGACCAATCTCCCCACTCTTATCATGGTCGATGCATCCCTTTCCATGAGGGAACTGGTCAAGAAGAGTTCCAAGATGGACCATGCCATAGCACTGGCACTGCAGATCGCCGTGGTGATGGAGCGGCACCATCATCCGGTGGGATTGATCACCTTCGATGAGAACAGGGTCATCGACCATCTCTCCCCTGGTAAACAAGATATCGATGACCTGTTGATGGCCCTCTTCAAGCTCCCAAATCCCTTGGAGACCGGTGCCTATCCCGGATCCCCCAGGGAGTCGGGGGGTGGACAGAAGGCAAATGGCGAGGATGTCTTTTTGAACTCTGTAGGTCCGTTCCTTGTGAAGGGCAGGAGAAGTTCATATTCCAGGGAGATGAGCACCGGGATCTTCGAAGCCGTGAGGACCGCTGACAAGGTGGAGGAGACCGGTCAGTTGATGGTCCTGATAACCGACCTCGAGACCAACCTCCCCTCGTTGTTGAAAGCGGTGAATCTGGCCCTGCGAAGGAAACATCGTCTGATAGTGGTATCCCCTTTCAGCTGGCCGTATCACCTGGAAAGGGACAGGACCACACCCGAACAGCTGGAGAGGGCATACCTGGATCGTATGCATAAACAGAACACCATTAAGGGTCTAAGGGGAGCGGGGGTCAAGGTGATCGAGATAGGACCGTCTGAGAGGGGGGACTCGGTGGTCGCAGGGCTGAGGAGGATGAGCCAATGATAAGATACCTGCTGCTACTTTATCTTGGGGCCGTATCGGTCCTGCTCGTGGACCTGAATCCTCTTTGGGCCTCTCCCCTTCTGCTGGTTGCTGTCTCCTTTCTCTGGGATAACAAGTGGGCCGGGCTTTTGGGTGTGCTCCTCTTCTCCATTATAACACTGGGAAGGGTCGATTCGGCAGACCTTACGGATCTTGGAGATCTCTCCCTGATGGTCATTTTCGTGGTACTTCCCGAGATAGTGCTCCTTGAGCTGGTCCTTTCCCCAAGACCCTACTCCTTCGACAGGATATCCTTTGCCCCGGTGCTGATCTCCGCTTCTCTGATCCTGGGGTTCTCCCTGGCCCTTTTTCTGCTTACCAGGGTTCAGAGGATCGGGGTCTACCTCAATTCGGACCCCACCCTCCAGGTTTTCATTCTCATGGCTCTTTCGATCTTCTTTACCGGGCCAATACTGCTCGGTTCGAGACCAGCCGACGATCGGGTCGGGTCCAGAAAGAGGTCCTGATCAAGCCATACCATAAAAATGAATAAGTAAGAGAAGTATATTCCGGCTCCCCGACAGTGCAGACTATCGATTTGTCCAGACATCCCTGGACCATCGATGGCGGTAATATCACGCAGCAGGTGAACATAGATGGCTCGAAGGGCAAGATCATCCAAGGCCAAGGGAGCAAAGGCCAAGAAGAAGGAGAAGAAGGCTTCCGAGGTCAAGGAGAAGGACATCAGGTCCGATGTCGAAACACCTATTGACAGAAAACCGACCAAGGAGACCGTCAGGAAGGAAACCAGGAAGACCACACTGAAGGAATGGTACAATGCCAACAAGTATACCATCTTCATCCTAACGGGGATCTTCATACTGGCTGTCCTTCTGAGGGAGTATTTCTACTATCAGATCTCCTTCAATTCATGGCCTCCCAACATCGTTGGTAACGACCCTTCATATCACAAGAGGGTCATTGATTTCATCCAGACCGAGAACCGACATATCTTCATAGACCCGCTGCTCAATTATCCCATATCGGGCGGGAACCCCAGGCCTCCGCTCTTTGACTGGTCCATAGCGGTTATGGGTATTGTCATATCTCCACTTTTCGGGTTCAACGTGGAGAGCTCAACCTGGTTCGTCTACCAGTTCGCACCCACTTTCTGGGGAGCCATAACGATCTTCCCGATGTACATGCTCGGAAAGGAGGTCTTTGGAAAGAAGACCGGGATCGTGGCGGCGCTTCTACTGGCCCTCATGGCGTCCCATATAGAACGATCGACACTGGGTTTCACGGACCATGATTCCTTCGTGGTGTTTTTCGTGGTCCTTACGCTGTACTTCCTCTCCAAATCCTTTTCGGTCCAGCAAGACAGGAAATACATCTCCGATTGGAAGAGACCAGATTCGGTCCTGCTTGGTTTCAGGCAATTCGCGAGAGAGAACAAACATGCCCTGCAGTATGCGTTCCTGGCCGGACTTTCCATCTCTGCCATCGCCCTTGCTTGGCAGGGATACGCATACGTGATGGCCATAATCCTGATCTATTACCTGGTGCAGCTTCTTCTGCACCGCTTCAGGAACGAGGACCCCATTGGCACCTACGCTGTGGTATTCATATCGATGGGAACCGTTGTAATTCTTTCACTGCCTTACTACTTCATATCCTCGCACGCTGTGTGGAGCCAGGGTTTCTATATACTGCTCGCCAGCGTTGTACTGGGCATATTTATTGTACCTACAAGGGACATACCATGGCTTCTTGTCATACCCACTCTGGCCATTTTCGTTGCTGTATCGTACTTCATAATGCAGTGGGGTTTTCCCCAGACGGCGGACCTGCTGTTCACGGGCGGTGGGTATTTCGTGACCAACAAGCTGTACAGCACCATTGCTGAGGCTCAGCCACCGGATATCTCACGTCTCTTCACCACCTATGGACCGGCAACCTTCTTTTTGGGACTGGTCGGCGTGGTCATGGCGGTCCTGAAGATACCGAAACAGATGAAGAAGGACTACACGGTCATAGTCATATGGGCGCTAGTGGCGATCTACATGGCCTTTTCTGCCATACGTTTCAATTTCAACGCAACACCCATATTTGCCCTGCTGGCAGGATGGGTAGTGGTCAGAGTATCCGAGAAGTTCAAGGCGGATGGCCTTTCCATCCTTTACTCGGTCCTGGCCGTTCTGGTCCTGCTCGGCGGTCTGATAGTCCTGTCAGAGGGTTATGACGGTTTCTTCGCTGATAACTATGTGGCAATCACACTGGGATTGATCGTACTGGGTTCGTTGGTCTATTTTGCATATATGAAATACAAGAGGAAAAGAGAATACTTCCAGTTCAGGAAGATCCTCACGGCCTTGGGTATCGGTTTTATCGTCATACTGCCCAATCTCTTCTATGCCGTGGATGCCGCAATTCCCATAGAAAGCAAGTCAGATTTTGATCCTGATCTGGAATATCTCGGCTCTTTCGGTTCATCCCTTCATAGTGAATACTGGATGGATTCCTACGAATGGCTCGCACAACAGGATTTGCTGGAGGACAATGAAACACTGGACCCAGAGGACAGACCAGCCTTCATGAGCTGGTGGGATTATGGTTTCGACCAGGTTCTTTTGGGAAAACATCCAACCGCCGCAGATAATTTTCAGAATGGTTATCATTTCACGGGGTCCATGATCGCCAGTCAGAGCGAATCCGAGGCAATAGCCTTGATGACAGCGAGGCTTCTGGAAGGTGATTTCAGGAAGGGAGATTTCTCCAACGAGGTCTGGGATGTCCTGGTGGATCATCTGGGAGATGACAGGAACTCCTCCACCAGTGCGTACGAACTACTCAGAGTGTACCGGAAGCCGGGTTCATACTCAGAGGAGATAGAGAACAATCCGGACAAGTACGGACCGTACGTGGACATAACCCGGCCCAATGCCAAATATGCAGCGGCAAGGGTCACCATGATGCACCTCGGTGAGGAGGGATTGGTGGACCTCTATCACGATGTGAGGCAGGTCACGGATAGCTCCCTTAGGTATTTTGCAGTGGATTACCGTCTTTTTCCCTTCTCGGCTGATAACACGGGCATATTCTATGCTCCCATAACACTTGCGGACAGGGATGTGGAGGATTATCTGGAGTACAAGGTACATGCACAGGAGAATACCAGGGGCTCAAACGACGACCCGCAATGGGCCGATTACCCCGACAATCCGATATCCATGGAGAAAGCAAGGGAGGAATCCGATAGACTGGGATACAAGTTCAGGATACTGGACACCGAGATGTACTATACGGATATGTTCTATAATTCTCTCTTTTA
Source organism: Thermoplasmatota archaeon (assembly GCA_046483845.1). Taxonomy (GTDB): domain Archaea; phylum Thermoplasmatota; class Penumbrarchaeia; order Penumbrarchaeales; family Penumbrarchaeaceae; genus JAYEPK01. The sequence goes on from JAWOCK010000022.1 coordinate 26,493, forward strand.
CAAGACCTATGTCGGCGTAAAGCCGGAGGATGTAGGGAGTCCCAATGACGGCAAATCGGTGCCGGGCATTCTCGGCGACCTCCAATCCCTTCCTGCGATGCAGGGCTGGAACATGACCCATTGGAAGCTGGTCTACAGGACCATGTACTACTCGGAGAAGGAAGATGCCAACGCCTCCTTCCCCGATGATTACAGACCTATCTCTTCCAAGAAGGCATTGGACCTGTATCAGGAACAGGGAGGGGACGTGAAATCGGGCCTCGGCCAGGGAGCTTTCTATATAATGTACTACGACGGGGCCATTGTAAGTGGAAATGTAAGGACCGAGAGGGGAGTGGGTGTACCGGGTGTCAGGGTTACCGTGCTGGATGATTATGGTATTCCCCACGGAAACGTCATTACAGGACCCAAGGGAGAGTACAGTCTGATAGTTCCCCCGGGAGATATACAGATCGCGGTGACCGAGGGAGCACTGGACAGCCAGTACGACAAGCTCTATCAGTTCAAGGTTGACCAGAATACGGGTCAACCGGCCAGTCTGCTCAACAACACCAAATTGACCATATCTGACGAACTTGCCATGAGGGAGATCGACCAGGGAAAGATGACGCGCGACATTATAATACCCGGAAAAAGGATGTCCGGCAGGATATACTGGGACCTTGATGAGGATTCTGTATTCACCGAGAACAAGGATGAGCTAATAAGGTCAGGCCAGATCATATACGAGCTCAAAGGGTCCAGCGGAAAGATATACGGTCCAGACGACCTTTCGGATGATGGTGAGTATGCTTTTTCCGACCTGGTACCGGGGAATTATGAGATAAGATATGTTAACAGCGGCAGGGAAGAGGTACTGATAGAGGAATTCAAGGTGGAACTGCAGGGTGAGGGGACCAAGGACATAAGGGTCGATAACTCCATGCTCCGGGGAACGGTATACCTGGAAGGAGGAAACCGTCTGCCTAACCAGGAGATCACCCTCACTTCCTCCTCCGGTGAAATGTTCGAGCTGGTGACCGATCCAAGCGGAAATTACTCGATTGATAGATTGTTCCCCGGATCATACTCACTTGAAGTGGGGACGGAGAACTTCTGGCATGAGGAGGTCAGGTTCGAAGTGCAGCAGGGCGATAACCTCACGCACAACGTCACGCTCTACCCGGAAGGGTCCCTCAGGATCAAAGCATACTATCCTTACGGGACAGGTACTTCCGGGTCCGGAAGAGAAGCCGGTGGAGCAGTGGTCAGATTGGTTTCCTGGGAAAGACAGGAGATGGAGATCACAACGTTCCTTGATAAGGATGGTGAGCTCTTACGAAAGGTCCCCGCCGGTACATATGACCTTCACATCTATTCTTTGGAAAAGGAGACCAGCTATGCCTACATTGACACCATCGAGGTGGATTGGAAGGGAAGTTACAAGGAGATCATAACCTTGTCACCCGCTTTCAGGATAAACGGAACCCTGAGGAAGCTCGCAGGCTCTCCCATGAACTCTACCGAGATAATATTCGAGAGTAAATCCGAAACGGCCAGGGTCATGATAAGGTCCAATTCGGAAGGCCAGTATCTCGGATATCTTCCCAGGGCGGAATACAAGGTCATGGTCTTGAACACAACCTATCCGGCAAATGTGACCTATATCAAACTTCAGGATATTGCCGCTCCGGCGAATGACCAGAATGTCCAATTGGATATTTTCGCCGAAGAGACCGCCAGTGTGAACGGCAGGGTCTACTGGGACCGCGACCGGGACGATCAGTACACCAAACCCGGAGACCGTGACCTGAACGATGTATATGATTACCCTCTGGGATCCGTGAAGGTCACGTTCCAATACAGTAATGGTACACTTTCGACAATAACGGACAGCAATGGGGATTACTCTCTCAATCTTCCTCCTGAGACCTATCGGATGATGGTTGAGATAGATGGGTTCTATGATCTTGTAAGAGAGGTGAAGGTGGAGAACACCGCGGAGATAATGAACTTCGGACTCAACGATACCGATGCCCCAATGGAGGCCAAGGAGCGCCAGTTCCAGCTCAACCTTACCAAGAATTACTACGGAGCGGATGGGATTGAGATCTCCCCGGCCGATGGTCTGCGATTGACCGTAAGACCCGCAGAGAGACCGCTCTCGGAGAGGGAAAGGACCTATGTGGTAGATGAGGATGGGATCGTTACGTTCACTGCTCCGCCGGGTGAATACACCATGTCGATCATGAAGTCAGAGGATATCAACGGGATCATCCACAGGATGGAGATGCAGGAAGATGATTTCATAGAGCCATCCGATGATATCTACTATGCCGATCTCGAAGTGGAGCATATAATATCCTATCACGGAACCATGTTCTACTATGAGAACTCTATACTGAAACACCCTCCGGAAATAGTGGTGAACTTCAATGCCATCAAAGGCGAGAGGGTTACCATCGGTTGGGACAAGACGGATTTCAACGGCAGGTTCAATGTTGACCTGCCTGCAGGGGACTTCATTCTGAGCGCCGAACTTGAGAAGACGGGAACACATTACACTTACTGGGACATGATCTCCCTCTATTCCGGCGTAATTCCGGGTAACTTTGAGATGACCCAGTCCCTGCCCGTGGAGGGCTCCGTAGGTCCTGATTTCGATGATATCAAGGACAGTGAGCTCTTCTTCACCAGAGGCGACCTGTGGAAGAGCGCGGGTCTTGACGAGAACGGCCGTTTCTTCACCTTACTGCTGCCCGATACCTATGGTATGGAATACAACTTCATGACGGTGGACAACTCCTTGGGTGACGGTGTTGAGGTCAACTATTACCTCGAGGATGAGCTTGAGGTCCAGGGAGCCATGACAGGGGTAGAACTGACCCTGTCCAAGAACGTGATGATAAGAGGCGCGGTCTACTACGACGCCAACGGGGACAGGACCATCGATCCGGAGGAGAGGAGATCCGGTATAAATGTCACTTTCACTCCAACGGATCCGGAACTGGAGCCTGTGCAGGTAGAGTCAGATGAGAATGGTGATTACAGGGCGTTCGTTCCGTTCGTTGAACTGGTTGTGAGCATAGAGGATGACGGTTTCAAGAGCGAACCAAGGGAGGACAATGTTGTCTTTGACCTTCCTACGGTGGGTCATGCACTGTTCGATGTTCCTCTGGTTCCAAGGGATGTGCCCGTCCAAGGAAGGATATTCTTCGATAGGGACAAAAGCGGTGAGATGGAATACGGGGAGAAGTGGATATCCGGCATGAAGTTGGAATTTCACCCTGAACAGGGAAGATCCATTGATCTGATAACCGACAGCAACGGTTCCTTCGATCTGGAGCTTCCGCCGGGAATATACAACGTCAAAGGCTTTAGATATGTTGATGGGAAACCGGATCGGGGATACCTTTCCAATCTGAACCTTAACCTTGGGGATGAGCTGTTGGACCAGCTGTGGGCTGGTGTCAAGGCCGAAAGAGTGAGCGGCACCGTATTCTACAAGGATACCGATGGTGAGGTCCATTTCGATCCGCCTGCAGATATCCCCATAAGGTTCTCATATGTGGATGGTGGAGGCGTCCTCGAGACCTATCATACGGACGGGACCTTCAGTATCGACCTCCCTCATTATGAATACCAGGTGACCTCCTCCTTCCAGATCGAGGAGTACGGTCGGGAGGTTACATACACATTGTCCGAGTCCGTTGACTTCAACGAGACCTCCGATGCAGGGACATTTGCAATGGAGTATACCAAGAACAAACTTTATACGTTCCAATGCAACCTGGTCAAGGATTTCCAGCACGAGCTGGAAATGGCCCCGGGAGAGACGGTCAGGCTCGACTACTATATCGAGAACGTTGGCAATGAGCCGTTCTCCGTATCCATGGGAACCTTGGAAAAACCCGAGGGATGGATCATCGAGTTCCCATTCGGAGAGGATATCGAACTGGACATAGGAGAAAAGGTCACCAGAACCATGAACATAACCGCTCCAAGGGAACCGGAATTCTCTAACTCCATTGTCCTGGAGGGCGAGTCGGACCAGGGCACCAAGGATACATTCCAGATCCAGATAGCCACACCATCCAGCCACCGGTTCGATCTGCAGTTCGATATTCCCGAGGTGATCGGGGTCGATTACCGCGAGACCAGGGTATTCAACGTTACGGTGTTGAACATGGGCTCCGGAGAGGATGTCATCAACATTCAGATGGAACAAAGTTCCAACGAACCTTCCGATTGGAGGGTGGAATGGCAAGGGGAGCCTGAATTTCCTGAACATGGTGAGAACGCAAGCATTGTCCCTTATGGTGTGAGGAAATATACTGTGACCGTGTTCACACCGGAAGGGAATGAGAACAACCTTTACAATGAGGAACTCACTCTTGAGTTCACGGGAAAGAACAGGAGAGGAGATGTCGTAACAAAGGAGGTCAAGCTGGAGGTTCGGAAACCGAACCTGGTCCTCCCCACGGGTTTCCTCAAACTTACCAACAGAAGGTTGAACGATCCGGTGCTGAATACCACTGTGGAGGCGAATATCACCATCAGATCACAGTACAGGGATGTTAGCAATGTAAATGTCTCCTTGTTGGTAGACGGTAAGGAGGTGGCATACGGATACGTCGCCTACGTGCCCCAGGACAGCAATGCTTACACGAGGTTGAGGTTCAACGTCACTGACAATAACATCACGGTGGACGATTTCCATACCTTTGAGGTGGTCATAGATCCCAATAGGGAGATCGATGAGACCGACGAGTACGACAACAACGGTGTCTGGAAGAACGTGGTGGTGGGCGAGACACCATCCGGAAGGACCGAGGTGAACTGGAGGATCGTGATCTTTGTCATATTGGTGATCCTCATCGCAGTTGGTGTGATCGCCTACAGGGAGCGGAGCCAACCCGTTTGATGGTATTTGGGTTCACTCCCGAGCGAGAAAAAGGAGCTTTGCTCCACTTCATATCGGGTGAAGGTCAGGGCCAGGAGTACCCTCTCAAATGAACACGGGAAAATATTGTCCGATCAGTCGACCACATCGAACCTTCCATGCTCCATGGGTTTCTCCGGCTCGGGCAGCTCTTCCAGACGTATGCTGATCCTCTCATTGTACCCCACCAGGTTCATTATTGCCATTTTGAAGTTGCCGAGCATTATATCGGCACCTCCGCTGCTTTGTACCATCTGGACCACCAACCATCCTGTGGATTTGAACTTGGCCCTCAGTGCCTGTGCGGTGGACACGGTTGATTCGCCTTCGGTGAGCCCCTGCATTGCACTTCCCAGCTGCTTGTATTTCATGAGCTCCTTGATCTTTTCCTCCGATTCCCCGGTTTCTTCCAGTATGGAGAATATCCAGGGAACACGTCCGGTGAGCATACCGCCAAAGATCTTGCCCCTTCCTCCCATTCCACCGCTGTATGTTTTGAGAAAGGATATGTTCCCCGATATGTTATGTGCCCTCTTGAATACCTCGGGCAGGTCCTTGAAGACCTTTTCCATAAAGAGATAGTCCCTGAGCTCCTTGTATCCCAGTGAGAGGTTGGAGAAGAGATCATCTATTGTCTCCCTGGAAAAGCCTCTTGCTCCCCAATAGGATTCACTTCCTCTCTCTTCTATGACCACGTTCTTCCATCCCATGTAGTAAAGAAGTGATGAAATGATCCCCTTGGACTGTTTCGAGGATTGTATGGGTAACATTATGCAGAGTCTGGGCCCCTGATCGGTGGAGATCATCCTCTTTGCTCCTCTAAGCCTCATCTGCCTTTTTTCCTCGACCTTTATCTTGGCCTCCAGTTTTTCCAGCTCCTTTCCGTAGAACTTTATCCTTCTCCAGTGTTCATCTTCCAGATCACCCTTGGTGTTGAGCAGCTCCATCATCTTCTCCCTGTTTCTTTTCATGTCGATGGGCATTGAATCCAGAAGTTTGCGATAGGTGTCCTTGTCCCTCTCCAGCGTATTGAGGGATCTCTCGATGGATTCGGTGAGGTTGAAGAAAATAGTGTTGTAGAACCTCTCCCCCTCCCTTGATATCTGTGAGGCAAAATCCATTATGTTCCGGGCTGGAGCAAGGTTCTGACATATACCGTTCAGATAGGTCTTAGGGTCCAGGTCAGCGTTGAACAGATCATATATCAGCTTCTCTCTCCTCTGGTCCTCTCCAAGTGTGATGGAGGCCGATATGGATATCAGGACAAGGTGCCTTTCCTCTTCTGGGTCGGGTATCCACCTTTTTATGGGGATGTCTATTAGGAAATTGAGATGCCACAGGTTGTCGCATACAGATGCCAGGAGTATCAATATCCTGGAGAACTGCTCATCGTGCCAAGGGCCTCTGTTGAGGTATTCGAAAAAGGTCATATCCCCCCCGCTCGATATGTATGCGAGATATCCGCATAGGGCAGTGGCCGTTGACGGATACTCGTAATCGTTCTCCGGTGGGGTCAGAATGAAATTTCTCCTGTCTGTCCTTTTCATATCCCTCTCCGGTCCGTGATGATCGATCCTGAATACATTTTCTTTTTCGATATTGATATCCATGTCTATGAAGATGTAAGTGATCCCATCGTCGAGCTTCAGTTTTGTAAGTTCCTTGTATTCCAGTGAGGAAACATGGACCTCCAGGTCCTGGTCGATCCAGTCCCTCAGCATGTTCTTTACGAAAATGGCACCGTTCAGACCATCCATGTCGTTGTGGAAATATATCCCGACGGTCCTGTCCCTTTCGACCCCTATCTTGAGCTCTTTCAGGAAATCTGATGCCTCGGCCGCCGTTATCTCGTCCTTGGGAAATGATATCTCGGTCTCCCCCGGAACTGAGATGGAGCCGATGATCCCCACGGGTGTAGTGTATTTTCCATCATCAAGATCAACGGGCGACCCTGTTCTTTCGCTCTCGGGACCGTTGTTCTCCACGGTTGCGGTCTCCTTGCTCTCCTTGATGAAACTATCCAGTGTGGAATTCGAAGGAGGTTTTTGAATATACCTCTTTTTCTTTGACCTTCTTCCTTTTCCTTTGGAAGTCATCCGCTGACCAGCCCTAAGTCATCTACTTCTGTTAAAATATTTTGGGTACTGTTCAAGAAAAGCTATTGTGGTCCGGTATGGCGGATCCACCGGACCTGGAGGATTCAGATCTTGTCCGGGTCCAGTGCTCCTCCCTCGTCGAGCACCCTCTCATTATCCTCCGGTTCGTCAACATCTTCGCTCTCGAAGCCATCATCCATATTTTCTTTCTCTTCGGAGGCCGCTCCGTTCTCTTTCCTTTGTTCTTCCGCCTTCTTCTCGGATTCCAGGTGATCCTTATCGAACTTCTTGGACTGTGGCTTCTCCTTGCTCCCTTCTATGGTGGGAATGTCGCTGAAGAAGTCTTCCTCATCCCCTGTCTCCTTCATGGTCTTCAGCTGTTCCTCTGTGGGATCCACGCCGTAGAGCTCCTTATAGACCTCCCGCTGCTCCCTGTAGGGGTCCACTTCACGTTTCTTCCTGAACTTCTTGCGGTAAATGACTATCCCGAAGGTGGATATAATACCGATGAGCACCGCCACCACAAGGAGAAAGAGGGGGACCAGCAGTGATTGTTCTATCGATTCCAGGAAGGGGAAGGTGTCTGTAAGCAACTTGTAGAGGTTGTCCGATATTTCCTCACCCAGTCCGCTTCGGGGTTTATCCGTTATGGTGATGTTGATGCTGTCGGTGGTGTGTATGGTCTCTCCATCCTCGGAGATGATCCTAACGTTCAGCTGGTAATTCCCCTTGGGAACCTCCTCGTCGGGATAGACCGTGATCGTTATCATCGTTGATGTCGGGATCGTGAATATCTTCTGTGACGGAAGAGAGAAGGTTCCTCTTGTGTCTCCGCTGGCCTCCAGATAGACATGATCATCATCGGCAAGTGTTCCCTGCAGTACGATGGTGACATTGTCCATATATGTGGCGAAGTTGGTCACCTCCATGGAGAACCCCATCCCTTTTCCTCTGTAGGACCTGAACGAGTCAGGGACCGAATAGGAGATATTGTGGTCGTTGACCTTGAGCAATCCCTGGGTGACCCTTGAGTAGTTACCGTTGTGGGTTGCCATAACCTGCACATTGTAGAGACCGATCCTTGTATCGAGGAGATCTCTCGTCAATGAGGGGTACGAACCTATATTGGTCCATTCCAGCAGATCACCAAGGAATGGTTCCGATCCGATCCTGACCATGTACTCCATGTCCATCTCGGATGATGAGGGTGACCTCTTCCACCTGAGCAGTTCCGCCTTGTAAACGTGCATTCTCCCGTCCTTTTCCTCGGAAATATAGTATTCCTCGCCTCTCTCACTTGCATTGTCAGGATAGGTTATCATGTAAGAGTCCCCGGACCTGACCATCACTGCCTGATCGAGGACCTGGCCTCCGCTGTCCCATATCATGTCGGCAATGGTTGTACCGGGTAGGTCGGTCCAGCTCGATCTTGGAGGAAGCTCTTCGGAATTGATACTGAACAGGAAACCGTGGTCGGGATTCAGTGAGGTCACACCAAGATCAGGTATGTCCTCTGGAGGGGGCGTTCCCGCATCCATGATCCTGAACACGTGGTCCAGTATATCGTAACCGCCGATCCTATCTGTTGCATTCACCTTCAGCATGTAGTAACCGGGATTCAGGGACTGTTTGTCAGGTATGTCGTAGAACGTCCTCTGGCCCAGATCGATCCAGGGTGTAAGCTGCAGCTCCCCGGGATATCTGAGTATCTTGACCCTGTAGTAGAGGTCGTCCCCCTCCTCGTCGTATGCCGAATCCCAGAAAAGATGCGGTGTCTCCGATACAACCGCAGAGGGATAGCCTTTGCCCTTGAAGACAGGAGGGTAATTATCCGGGACATCGACCCTGATCCTGAACTGGTCTGTTTCATCGTAGGTTCCCAGATTGTCGGCGGCTCTCCATTTTATGAAACTGTAAACCCCTTCGTCAGGAAAGAAAAGGTTCACCCAACATAGGTAGACGCCATCATCTATCTCCAAGATACCCTCCGGGCCCATCCATTCCGAGAGCTCCCCGCTGGTGGTCCTGTAGGAATATTGTATGGATGAAAGGTTCAGACCGCTGGAATTGAGGGATGACCGTGGTAGATGATCCATCCACTGGATGGTGCAGTTCACCATATTGTAGATCTGGACATCGGTGGGTCCCATTGCGGTGTAGAATGGTGGATCGGGATCCACCCATATGTTCATTATCTCCGACGTTCCGGGTCCGTTCCCTACCTTGTCGTATGCCTCGAACTGGATAAAATTCCTCTGTCCCGGGTTCAGGAAAACGTTCCCCCAGGCCTCATATGTATTATTGTCTATCATTTTCCTGTTGGCTAGTCTGACTCCCTTTTCCAGGTTCTCGATGCCGTTGACGGATTTCCTGACCTTGATGGAATATGGCTTTACGTTCCCTCCCTGGTGATCCTCTACACGGACCTTGCAGTATACGGAGTTCGTATCCATCCATTCCTCTTCGGTGGGGGAGATCACTGTTATTCTGGGAGGGGTCGCATCTATCAATGGGCCTTCCCTTATATCGGAGAAGTAGGGGGACGGGTCACCTTCCTCGATGACCTCGACCCGCCACCAGACCTGTCCCTCGTAAGGGACCTCGATCCATGTTTTATATTCTACCCCGTCCATATGATCGATATCACCGGGATATATCTTCTCCATCACAACTGGTTCGGGGAGGACGGGTTCGCTTCCTTCCTCGTCGCTGAATATATGCACCCTCGGGAAACCCTCCAGAGGGACGTCGTTGTTCTGGTCGGAATAGTTGCACGAGAATGTCACGCTCACGGAGGATGATGCTACCGTCGGGTTGAAGCTGAACGGGCTCCAGAATTCCATGTCGGAGATCTTCGGCCTTATGTTGGGTCCGTCCACCGGTCCGCTGTGGGCCGCGAAGTAGACATCACGGTACCTGGCATAATAATTCCTGCTGTCCCACCATGAAGATAGCGCTCTGTGGTCATTATCGAAGGTCAGCTGGGGCCTCTCCTGCAGTGAGAGATCATTGTGGTATCTGTCGGTGTCATCGACCCTGAGAAGAGGGTCCCAGGTGCGTCCGCCGTCGGAAGAGTTGAGGAAAAATATCTCCCCTTCGTCCTTTGTGTCCTTGTATGGAACGCTTCTCTGGAATACAACGCCTACAATGCCGTCTCCTGTGGCTGCCGTGCAGGGATACCAGTCATCGGAACCTTCTGGTGCCACTGTCAATCTGGTGTTCTGAGAGAAATTGCCACCTTTATCCTCGCTCCTGGTGAACCATATCTCGTCGCTCCCGGTCCTCTTGTCCCTCCATGTTATGTAGAGGTTGCCCAAGTCGTCAACCGCCGGTGAGGGCCACTGTCTTGAGTTCAACGGCTCCAGGTCATCAGAGATGTCGATGTTCTCTCCGAAGGTTTCTCCACCATCGTGTGATACTGCGATATATGGTCTGTACTGATTGTCGGACTCGCGGTTGTCCTGCCAGGTGACATATACTTCGTTCTGGTGCATAACGCATCGAAGGTATTGGTGGTTCCTGTAGTACAGGCCGTCATCGTTGATGTTCTTCATCTCTGACCAGGTCAGACCACCATCATCCGAGTAGGATCCCCAGACGTTCCTGTAAGCTCCGGAATCCTTCTCGTCCAGCCATGCTATGAAGATCCTTCCGGCATCATTGATGGCGATATCCGGCTTTACCGCATCCCAGGTCGGTTCGGATTTCACCGGTGTGATCCTAATGCTCCTGGAAAAGTTCTCCCCATCGGTGGACCAGGCAACACGTATGTGCGAGGGCTGCTCCATGAAATAGCTTTTCTCACGTGCGTCAGTCCAGGCCACATAGACCGTATCGTTGGAAGAAATGGCAATTCTAGGTCTGTTCTGAGAAGAGCGGTCATTGGATTCGTTCCCGTCTCTGAGGACATCGTCTATTCTGGAGGATGTGGACCAGGTCATCCCACCATCGTCGGAATGTACTATATATGTATCAGGATAGTACATCTCGTCGGTGGTGTAGACCAGATATATCCTGCCTTTACTGTCCACTTCCATATCCCACACTTTCTGGTTCCGTTCATAGATGTCCCAAACCGCCAGCTTATTGGATGAGAATATGGGTTCGCCACCTGCTACGAGTTCCGCGGTCAAGGTCATAGAGGTGACCATGAGTATCGAGGTAGCGATAAGTGCGATCTTTTCGACTTTACCCATTGCAGCGCCTCCTGTGATCCACTCCTTGCTGAACTGGATGCCATTGACCAAGGAATTATTGGTATATATACAGTACGATGGTAACCGAAATGTACATAAAAAAAGGGAAGCTCAGAGAGCTTCCCGGGTATTTCCATGTGAGAGGCCGCAGATCAGTATGCTATATACTTGTATCCGCTGAACGCATCAAAGGACTCTTCCACATGGATGTTTTCCTCGGTGTCTATGGTCATGTCCATGACAACATAACCCGCCATGACGCCCTCGGGAACCATGAAGTGGAAACCGATCTTGTAGAAGGTCATGGTGGACCAGTAGACCCAGATGTTTGAACCCTGGAAGTGCAGCGCATTCGGGTCCGGATAGTTCGACACGTTGATGAACGCAAGTTTCTCCCCATCATGCCTTTCTCCGGTGGCCTCATCGTAGTAGGGATCGTCGGGTCCCGGCCATGGACCGAAACCGTCTATGACGTAGTCCGCCGGGTTGAACTCATCGAAGTAGAGTTCATCCGGTATGTTCTCCTCCTTCAGATCGTCCAATCCCAGGGCAAGCAATGGATGCTGCGCCTCGTCCGGATTGTAGATCCAGGCCCCCGTCATGGGGTTCACGTCCAATATTCTGGGAATGCCATCACCATCCACATCGTCGTCGAGGTCATATGAGATGTTTGCAGTCGGACCTTCGCCATATACATCGGGATCCACATCTATGGACCCGTTGTGGAAGGTTATTGATACGTTCATGTAGTTGTAGAAACCACGTTGGAAGAACTCCGATCCGGGATGTCCTTCCTCGATACCAACGATGATCTCCATATAGAGTGACATTCCCTTGTTCATGGTGGAGTCAATGATCCTGTAAGGGAACCCGTAGTAGTCATGCATGAAATGCGGCGGGTCTCCATCCATCATGTTGAAGTTTGGAGCGAAGAACGCCGATACAGGGAACTGACTGCCGGGTCCGAAGGCGGGGAGATACCAATCGAGACCGCCGCCGGGCTGAGGATAACCTATCCTGTAGAGGGCAACGGCCGTATCGAGCCTGTCATCCGGTATCGTGGGCCTCGGATCCCAGTTGTCCTCCATCCTGTCACCGTCCGTGTCATCACCCGGGAACTTCAGACCCGGGATCTCCAATGGACAGGGGTCTGTGTCATACATGTTCCATCTCATAAGCTTAGGGTCAGTGGTCGCGGAACCTCTGAACTGCCATCCAAGACAGTCCTCGTAGGTTACGAAACCGTCGTATGTGGAAAGCTGTCGGTCCCAGCTGTAGAACTCTCTGGCGAACTGCTCTGCGGTCATACCTGCTCCCGCAGGTGATCCGTAATTATCCCAGAGAACGTACCAGATCAACCACGGGTTCATGTTATAGAGCACGACATTGTAGGTCTGAAGCGGGAGCGAACCCATCTCGTATGATCTGGTGAACCAGTATTTCCACCAGGAATACCTTCCTTCGGTCCATATGGAGAAACCGGATGAGGGGTTGGAAAGGTCATGCTCCTTGTTGAACCTGTCCGGGACCCAGTCATTGTACTGGTTTGCACCGGTCTCGTTGTTGACCTGGTGGTAGTTATACTCGGAGCGGGAGTTGTCGTTTATGGGGCCGGGCCCGTAAGCCTGCAGCTCTTTGTCGTCAGATATCTCGTCACCGTCCGAGTCATTGGTATTGGGGTTTATCCTGAACTGGAAAGCAAGAAGATAGGTCAGGTAAGGGTCCGGATCCGCACCGGACATGAACTGGTATATCCAGAGCCAGAACCACATGACGGTCTCCTGTTCCTCAATATTTAGTATGCCGTCCCCGTCATTGTCCTCCCAGGGGTCCGGGAGACCATCGCCGTCGGAGTCCTGTAGATGGCCGTCGGTGGAGTCCGGCCCGCCAAGTTCGACACCATCGATGAGACCGTCATTGTCGGTGTCCCAGTCGTTGGGATCGAGACCCATTGCGATCTCCTGGGAGTCGCTGAGCCCGTCATTGTCGGTGTCGGGGTTATTGGGGTCGGTCCCCAGAGCTATCTCCTCGAGGTCGGTCAGGCCGTCACCGTCACTGTCGACGTTTCTGTCAATATTACCGTTACCACCTCGGGCAGGCTCGTCACCTTCTCCTCCGGAGTCGGGACCGCCGTTGCCGGAGCCAGAGGTACCATCATTGCTGAAATCCCAGGGCCAGGCATCATCGGGGTCAAGAACGCCGTCACCGTCGGTATCCGCATTGTTCGGGTCGGTGGGAATGTAAACATTCTCTCCGGTATCGTCATCCACACCGGCCAACCTGAAGTATTCTGCATAGTTATCATACGGGGGGTCGACCTGGGTGTATGAGGCATATTCCTCACCGCCGAAATAATCATTATCCTCGCTGGCATCGGTGGGGTCCGTGGGGTCTAGGTCATTATTTACCTCCCAACCATCAGGAAGCCCATCACCATCGGTATCCCAGTTGTTGGGATCCGATCCTGCAAGGAACTCATCCAGATTGGTCAGATCGTCTCCGTCGGGGTCATAGTCCCAATCATTATCCTGAAGGGGATTGAGAGCTGCTGCTATGCCGACGACCCCTGATAAGGCCAGGAGCGCCATTATGGCAATTGCAAATAGTTTCTTGGGATGATCAAGCATCATATCTAACACCTTCTTGCTTGTCTATTGATTTTCATGGGAGATTATTAAGGTTTCGTCTGCATGTGTAGAGGTTGTAGGAGCCCATACATGGAACCAGGTACATCACCCCAGATATAATCATAGGTGAGGAAGGACATCACAGGTATCCATATTAAGGTTTTCGGGATTGGAGGTCGTTGGCCGACGCGTTCCGGATCGATCTATTCAAGCCTCTCTTTTTTCTCGATATCCCGATATAATGCTTCTATCTTGGTCCGCTCATCATCCGTCACCAACTGGTAGCCCATATTGAAAAAAGTTCTTTTTATTTCCCTCAGGAGATCCTTTTTCCTGTATCTCAGGTCCACCCATGCCTTCTTGATGATATAGTTCTCCAGGTGACTAGCCCCCTTAACGGGCTCTCCGAATCCCGTGTTCTTGAACGCTTTTCTCATTTTCTTCAGTGAGACCAGGGCCACAGCCTTTGTTCCTCTGAAAACAGAGAACCCCGAGACCCTGGAGAGCCTTATCTTTATATCAGAAGATACCACCTTGGACATCCTGTCCTTGGGAGAGATCACCATGAGGTCATCCGTCTCGGTCCCGCGAACATTCTTATTTTGCATATCCGTCTGGATGTCCGGCAGTGAATAGACCACTCTCATGCCCAGATCGGGGCTGAGGAACCTCTTCAGGTTATCTTTTGCCAATGAGTTCATTATCCTTCTCAATTTTGAGCGGTCCGTAAGATCCGGTGAATAGTTGAGCATATCCTCCAGGGTGAAGCATCCCAGGTTATTGCAGTTCTTGAGGACCCAGATGCTCTGTTCGAGACCTCTGGGGATATTGCTCAATGAGGGAAGAGGCTCACCACCCAAGCGTCCGTCCCTGAAGGGGTACTCGTATTTGCCCCAGGCGTCCTGGAGCAGGTAACCCTGTTTCAACAGGTTCTCCGCGGTGTCCGTGAAGCCATGTGTTCTGATGAAACCGTCAAGCTCCGATAATTGTCCTCGAAACACCTTTCTCTTTATCTCCTTCACCCCTGGATCAGGGTTTTCGGGCGGTGAGGAAGGCCCCGGATATCTCAGGAACATCTCAAGGAGCGACCAAACATCACTTGTCTGGTCCATTTTGCCTCTTCTGAGAGAGAACCGCTTGGTTAGATCTTTCTGGTCGGAGAGCCTTTCGGTGCCCCTGCTGGGATTCTCGTTCCAATCGGTCATGTAAGAGGAAGGACCTTTTTTCAACTGTTTTTTCAACCGGGCCCTATCGGTTTTTATTATGCGGGATATTTCCTCATCTGTGATATTTGCCAGCTTGCTGTACCTCACGGAACCAAGTCTGCTAAGCATCTCCCATCTGTCGATGAGGGAGCCCAGTTTGGTGATCACCTCCAGAGGATGTTTCATATTGTGACCGGGCAGCAACCCCTGTCTCTTCATCATTTCCAGCAGAAGCCTCTCCCTGGATATGCCGAACCTGACCGGGCATCCCCTGACCAGTATCTGTCCCTTGGGGATCGTGAACCGGGAGAAACCGTTCCTTGTCAACAGATCCACTGCCGTATCTGCCGCTTCACCCGCCGGTATTCCCAGGAATCCTTCGATGGTGAATATCTCGTAACCCAGTCTATCAAAGCATGCGAGCATTCTCAGCAGTGCCTCCGCCGATGGGCCGATCAGCTCGTAATCCTCGACCTCCACCTGGACCACCCTGATCGTGTCGCTTGACTCGAGCAGATGGCAGAATCCTGTTCTGTAACCCCCTCTTGTGATTATGGAGAACTTACGGTTCCTGGCTCCCCTGACCCTTTCCTCCTCTATCCAGTTATCATCGGGAGATATGAGCGCCACTGATGGGTCGGTCGAAGGAAGGACCACAGGTTCGGTTATTGCCGGAACTCCTTTAGGTAACGGGTAGACTGGCTCCTCGGATATGAGCCACAGCTCATTGCTCCTGTCCCCGCGTCCACGGGATCCGCAGGCCAGGCCCCTGGGCCCCAGCGAGATCCGCAATCTTCCGAGACCGTAGGCGTTTTCAACAGCAGGGGGGTATTCTCCTTCCGGCCAGTTGAAGATCATGGATATCTCCGCTATGGTGAAGGGACCGAACCTTCTAAGGAACGAGATCAGGACCTCGATATCGTCATCATCCGTCTCCCCCTGCCGATCCCTGGGGGACCCATTGAATTGAAAACCCTCCGGCGCACCAAGATGGAACCCGGCCTCCTGGGGATATCTTGAGATCTCATTACAGTCCAGAAGGAGCTGTAATGTGGAGGTTAGCTCGTCCCCTTTTTGTTCCAGCACCTCTCCTATATCATATCTGTTGAGAGTTGCCGACGGATATGGGTATGCCTCAGCAAGTTTGGAGTGAAGCTCGGATGCGGGGGAAAGCATCTCTGCCGCCTTTTTCCATTTTGGGTCCATCATGCAGTTCATTGACATCATTCTGCCCGGGGAGAGTCTCCCGCTCTTGACAGCGGACCTGAGATCTCTGTAGGTCCCGTTTCCGGACCTTGTCAGAGCGGAAACGGGATGGACCACGAACGGGACCTTCTTCAACGTGGAGACCGGGCCCCCCATCTGAAATGTCCTTTCGAACCTTTCTCTTGCAAGCTCGGACCTCTTGATCCTGAATATATCCACGGTATCGGGGTCTATCCATCCGAGACCCTGTTCCTCCAGTTCATTCCATGACGGGACCTCCGGCCCGGGATGGGAGCCTTCATTGTCCCCGGTTGTGGATGGATGCATCCCGGTCTCATGCTCGACATATTCATCGAACATGGTCGGCTCACCCTTCCGGCCGATATCGTGGTCCAGGTCCTCTTTCTTCAGATATCTCTCATGGATACCTTTCAGGTTACCCAGTATGTCCCTTCCCAGTGTCGAAGGTTTCCTGAGGTCCTCTATCATGTTCAGTTCCACGGCCCCTGATGAAATATCAGCCAGTATCCTCTCACAGTTCTCCAGGTCAACCCTCTCGTTGAAGACCTCCTTGAAGCTTTCCTCTGCCAGTAGTACGAGTCCTGACATCGGTCCGGTGACCGAGTCCCAACCGCCTTCCGAGTACCAGGCATCCGTCACTCTCTTGAGGAGCCTGTCTGTTCTTGACCTCCTGTAGATGTTGGAGGTTTCCTTCCCCCTGAACCTTGTCAGGACAAGCAGGGATTTGGCCAGGCAATGAGCGAAACGGGTCCTGAACAGACTGGAACCCAAGACGAGCTCCTTGATGGTATCCTGGAAATCCTCTGACGCCATGGTCCTGATCAGGATCCCCTCATCAAGCTTTCTCGGAGAGGTTATGGAGAAACCGTTGTCAACAGCGAAGAAATCAGCCTTTGCTCCGAGCTCCTTCCTTATACCATAGGAGATATACCTTGCCAGCGGTTCGGTGATGTTCCTTCCCAGTGGAATATGGAATATGTATATCCTCTTGGTCCTTCCCGCCCGGACCTCTTCCACCGGGATACGGTCCTTGGAGAGGTCGATCCCTTCCTCCCTCATTGTATTGATCATTTCCCGGAAGAGGGCCCGTCCCCATGGATCGGTCCTGACGGTTATTCCTCCTGCTGACCTGGAGGTGAAGCTCCTCCCGTCCCGGACCAATCTCAGTATCTCCTGAGAAACGTCCAGGGACCTCGGGTGAACCTCGCCGGACCACGAGGGGACAGTGGGTTGGGCATCGGGTTCTTCCTTCACGATTATCTTTGAACCGGAGAACCCTATTATCCGGAGAGCTCTGGAACCCATAAGGATGACATCACGTTCGTAAAGGGTCTCACCAAAATCCTTTGACAGCTCCCCCAGGTGCCGATGGTTCTTCTCATCGACCACCCTGTAGGTCGTCTCCTTCGGTATGGTCCCGCAGTTGAGATAGAAGGCCTGTTTTGTGTTCCTTCTGGGAAAATAACTGCCTTTTTCTGTACCGTGCCATAACCTCGGGGATGCCGAGCCCGGACCTCTCAGTCTCTTGGATAAAAGTTCCAGAACAGACCCAAGCTCCTTTTTCTTTAGGTCCTTGAAGGGATAAGCGGACCTAGCCAGTTTCCAGATCTCTTCTGTATCCGCTCCCCCCTCCTTGAGGCTTAGACCGATTATGAACTGTCCCAGTACATCCAGGGGTTTATCGGGAACCTTCAACCTCTCGAGCTTTCCCTTCTGGGCGGCCCGGACCACCGCCAGGGATTCGATCAGATCGGGGCCGTTGACCGGATATATTATTCCTCTCGAAGAACCTTTCAAAGTGTGCCCGGATCTGCCGAGTCTCTGGAGAAGCCTTCCCGGCTCCTTCGGAGAGGATATCTGGCATACCAGATCGACCAATCCGATGTCCAATCCCAGTTCCAGGGAGGTAGATGATACTATTGCCTTGAGGTCCCCCTTCTTCAAGCCTTCCTCGGCGGCCCTGCGTATATCCAGCCCCAATGATCCGTGATGAGGCATCACGGACCCATGTCCGTTCTCCAGCAATCTGTAGGCTGTCTTTTCCGCCGATCTCCTCGTATTGTGGAAGATCACCATGGCTCCCTTTTCGGTCTCCATCAACTCTCCTATATCGTCGATTATGCCGTATAGAACGTCCTCCCCCCCTTCCATGGAACCTATCAATGTCCTTATGGATATGTTGGTCACCTTTGTAGAGGTCTCCCTGATGATCCTTACATCCCTTGCTCTTCCTTCCATATTTTTGCCGCCAAGGAACCCAGCGGCGGTCCTGTCCGGTCTCACGGTAGCGGAAAGCCCTATACGGACCGGGGGCTCGTTGCCGCCGCTCTCGATCAGGCTGTTGAGGTATTCCACGCAGAGCGAGAGGAGTGCCCCTCTCTTCGTAGGCACCATCTCGTGGACCTCGTCGATTATGACATATCTGACATCAGAGAGCGTCTCCCTTGCCTTGGAACAGAGCATAAGGAGCAGGTTCTCCGGTGTGGTCACCAGTATGTCCGGGGGGTCCAGGAGCATATGCCTTCTCTCTGTTTGGGATACATCACCGGTCCTGATACCTACGTGTAATTTGGCATCTTCCAGTATCTCGTTCTTCCTCTTTCTGCCTCGCCCCCACTTCCTTTCCTTTTTTCCCTCTATCCTACCCAGCCCCTCAGAGAGCACCTCAAGTGTCTTGACCAGGTCCGCCCCGAGTGCCTTCATTGGTGATATGTGTATGATGGAGGTTTTGGACCGTTTTGACCTCCCAATGAGGATATCGTTGACCGGAGGGATCACCGCGGAAAGTGTCTTGCCGGTTCCGGTGGGCGAGACCACAAGAACGTTCTGGCCCGAGGAGATCTCGGACCATGCCCTGCGCTGAAGTTCGGTGGGCATTCCGATATTCTCACTGAACCAATCCCTGATCCGGCCATCAAAATCCTCAAGGACCATTGAATGCTTTTCATTCTTTGAATACACATGATGTAACAAATAAAGGCTCTCCGCGTAGATAATAACCCTTCTCGAAACACCGGGAACCTTTTAACAGTTTGGGTCATCTACCCTTAATGATCGGACGGTGCCCGTTCAATGAGGAATGTTGTTCATGGAGCGAAAAAAAGAAAATCTCCCTATCGGAAGCGGGCCGATCCCCCGCTCGCTGATAATCTTTACGGTCTCCGCACTATTGGCCCTTAACATGGCCTCCCTGATATCCTCGATAGTGCCGGTAACGGAAGGGGTCATGGAAGGATTCGCTTCGGGAACGTGGGGTGAGGTCGCACTACCCTATGTTCCCAACGCTTCGGAGGGCATCCGTATATGCCTCGATGAGGAGCCAGAAATATGGGAGCCGTTCTCGATATGGCTCATCTTTCCGGGGAACGATACTCCCTATATCGAACATAGGTTGATGCTTTCGAACCATGAGATGGAGCGATCCCTTCCCACGTGGCGCTCGTTCAGAGAAGGGATCCCCGTTCTTTGCGCATATTCAAATGGGCTTCCATTGGGGGGTTCATGGAATGCCCATCTAAGCAGGAACCTGGGTGGCTCAATACAGCAAATACCTCTGGGAGAGATCCATGTCGGTGATGGAGGTGACGCCTTGATATTCCCCGTCCCTGCCGAAGATGGAATGGGTTTCGGTAAGAGCGGGATCGAGTTCATTGCGTCGGGTCCCGCAGCCTCCACGGAAAGGGAATACGATTATACCGTTGAAAACTCCCAAGGTCAAAAGATAAAAGGCAATGTCAGAGGAGAGAATTTCACCATACCTGCCACCGAACTGGGGGGTGGTTGGAACAGGATCACTATCGAAGGTCAAAACGGCACCTCGCTCAATAGGAAGTATCTATTCCATAACACCCTGGCTTCTCCCGCATTACCGTCCATAGATAGGATATTTGTGCGCAGGGTCTTCAATGGATATGATGAACTTTACGGTCAGGATCCCGAAGATTGGTTCGGCAGGGACTCAAATGGGTCACTGAAGCTCTATCGGAGAGAGTACTATCTGATCAACGTCACATTGGATGAAAGTAGTGCAGTGACAAATATCCCCCTTTTGCCTCCCCTTGAACTGTCCGTAAGTATCGATGGTAAGGAATACCCACTGTTCATCAAGGATAGCAATGCCTACAAGGGGATATTCCTTGTACCACATTCTTTCCGGGAAGCAAATGAGATGTCGGTAATATCGTCACCCTACGGCGGAGATCGGACCGTACTGGAGTTGATGGAGGTGAGGCTGAAGAGGGACCGGGCTTCAGTTGTCCATATCGATCCCGATCCATTCGGGACAGCCTTCTATGAAGGTGACCTCCCAAAAGAGGTCAGCGTGAAGCTGTTTGCGGAGTGGGCGAATTTCAACAGAAAGGACTTCAAGGGTCATCCGAAGGTAGAATTGGGGAACGGATCCCTTGATCATACCGAAGAGGAGAGCCTTTTTCTCCATGAGAAGAACTATACCATGACCCTCCAAGATGTCCTTTCGGGGCAAACACTCATCATAAGGTCCGAGACAGTCTTCGAGTTCGGAACACTGCTGACATTCATCCTGCCCGGACCCAATATCATCTATTATGTGCCTTTCCCTCTGGAAGGGTCCCTGGTACTGATCTGGTTCTTCCTGATCACCTTATCCATTATGGCGGCAGTTTCTGCTATTTTCCTTCAGAGTGCAGGGTTCATGGAACGCAGAAAAGGTAAAAGCTCAGCTTTGTTCTCCGGGCTATCCGTTAGAAGGTTCTTTGAACCGAGATCCTCCATTTTCATTACTGCAAAGACATTTGCAGGGGCATTCTTCTTCTTCTACATGTCGGTGTTGATGTTCAACATCTTCGAAACCCCCACTCCGGGTCTGGACATACTGTCAAGTGATACTCCTATCTGGATGAGGATGTTCACACTGGCCGAAGCATCCGTGTGGGAGGAGATAACCGGAAGGGTGCTCCTCATCGGTCTACCTGTCGCCCTCTATGGTCTGATAAAAGGGAAGGGAATCTCCAGCTTCAAGGCAATGGTGGGAGGAACCGGTCATTTTGGTTCCTTGGAGGTCATGTTGATATTCCTTTCGGGATCACTTTTCGGTATGGCCCATCTGGGATGGGGTCCTTGGAAGGTCCTTCCCACCTTTGTTCATGGTCTGATGTTCGGATACCTCTTCGTCAAGGTGGGCCTTCATGCTGCGATAGCCATGCATTTCCTATTTGACTACACCAGTTTCTTCTCGGAGATATATCATGTCCAGAACTTCGTTTATATCTCCTTCATTTTCATTATGTTGATACTCGGCGGCATATACCTCGGGGAGCTGGTAAGAAGAGCACAGCTCTGGTTCGCATCCAGGACCTTCAAAAGGTTTTCCCGCCCGGAGCTACTTCTGGCGGTCCATTCCCTTTTATCCCTTCTATTGGCCTGGATGCTGATATCGGAAGGAAAGGGCCTCTATTATGTCCCCTTTTTCATGATCGTTCCACTCTTCGACCTCACTGCATATTGGTTATCCGAACCGAGGACCATTTCCAGGGTCCTTGGCTTTTTCGATCTGAATGATGACAGGATGAACCAGGTGATCCGCAGGATAATGGACAGCTCTGGCCGTTTCATCTGCTATTTTATTTCCTATTTTTCCCTGATAGGGGCACCCTTTGGGTTCGCCTGGGTGGCAAGGACCGATGATCGATAGGGTCACTGATGGGGATACTCGGACACTCTGCCCTTCTTGTACCTTTTGGAGAGGTCAACGTATATTCTGGCGTTCCTCTTTGCCATCTCTTCGAATCTTTCATCCTGTTTTTTGACCTTTCCCGGGAGGCCCAAAACCATGCTGTGAGGTGGTATCTCGGTATCCGGCGTCACCACGGCGCCAGCTCCGATGATGCAGCCCTTTCCGATCCTTGCACCGTTGAGTATGGTGGACCTTATGCCTATTATGCATCTGTCACCTATCTCGCATCCGTGAACGATGGCCCCGTGTCCGATGGTCACATCTTTTCCGATCCTGACCGGGAATCCCTCGTCCACATGGATCACCACACCGTCCTGTACGTTGGTCCTTTCCCCGAGGGTAATTTTCCCTTCGTCACCCCTTATGGAAGAAAAAGGCCATAGGGAACAGTCCTTCTCGATCCTGACCTCTCCGGAGATATACGCATGTGGGCTGATGTAACAGGAACCGTTTATTGCCGGTTCCTTTTTTTCATCTCTCATTTGACAACCTCCTGCCGTTTTGGGCCCATAGCTTGGTCCCTGGGCATTCCCTGAAGTAGGTTTAATATAAAAACCATTATATATCACTCTCCAGGTAATGATATATAAGCGATTTAGTGGATTTAAATTGATCACTGTATTGAAGGCAGGAAACAGGGGGTTCAACTTGGAAGTGCCGGTCCAGAAGTCAAATACCAAGGGTTCAAGGGAAACCGAACCGCCAGGCAGATCCGAGAGCTCGGATAGAACGACCGGCTCAAGGGAAGGTTCCCGCTTGAAAGCCGATGCCTCATCCTCGGCTCGAAGTGAACAGGGAGAAGGAGAGGAAGAAATGGACCCTGACCGGATCCTGACCTCAAAGGAAGGAGGGTCACCATCCATCCTAGGCACACCACCCGACAGGGAGAACGACCACTCCATTGAACGAGACGATACGAAAGAAGTTGAAGAGGACCGATCCTCTCATGAAGATGAAAAGGAAAAGGTCGGGACGCTGGGCAGGATAACCGACACTATCAAGGGGCTCTTTAAAGGTCGTGAGGGGAAAGAGGCCCGTATGGTAAAGAAAGCAAAACAGATCGAAGATAAGGAGAATATCATAGACGGGAATTTGGAAAAGGTGAACGAACTTGACCTGGGCTCTGATTTCGTAAGGGTGGATGTATACCTGAACCCCGAAACGAGTGAATATATCTATGATCCCGTGGAGCCGGTCCTTGCACCCAAGCAGAAAGAAGTATATGATTTCATAATCGAGACCTTCAACAGGTCCTTGAATTATGATAAGGAGGCAATGGAGGACCTCGAAAGGAAGAAGAAGTTCCTGGACCAAGAGGTATTGAATCTTCTGAGGGATTATGCACCGGTACTTGGAGATATGCCTGATAATTTCATGGACCCGATCATTTACTACATCAGAAGAGATTATATCGGTTATGGAAAGATACATCCATTGATATTGGACATTGGTGTCGAGGACATATCATGCGATGGAACAGGCATCCCTGTCTTCGTCTTCCACCGTGATTTCGGTTCCATCATGACCACCATCCAGTTCGAGACCGATGAGGAGCTGGAAGGTTTTGTGGTCTCTCTTGCACAGAGGGCGGGTAAGAGCATATCTGTTGCAGATCCGATAATAGACGCCACTCTTCCCGAGGGACATAGACTGAACGCCACCTTCGGTCGAGAGGTGACCACCAGAGGGTCCAGCTTTACCATACGGAAGTTCAAAGAGGATCCTTTGACCATAACTGACCTTGTCAAGTTCGGAACACTCTCTCCCGAGATGGCCGCACATTTCTGGATGGCTGTACAATATGGTGATTCAATAATATTCGCAGGAGGTACCGCCTCAGGTAAGACAGCCACCATGAACGCGATCTCCATCTTCATACCGACATCCGCCAAGATCATTTCCATAGAGGATACAAGGGAGGTCAATCTCCCCCATCAGAATTGGATAGCCGGTCTGACCAGAGGTACCGCAGAGGGGGAGAAGGTAACGGATATAGACATGTATCAGCTTCTGAGGGCGGCACTGAGACAGAGACCTGAATATGTCCTGGTGGGTGAGGTCAGGGGGAAGGAGACAATGACCATGTTCCAGGCCATGTCCACCGGGCATGTCACATATTCCACCATGCATGCAGATTCCGTAAAATCCATAGTCTACAGGCTAGAGAATCCACCGATCTCCATTCCAAGGGTATTGATACAGTCCCTGAACCTCGTTGCAATCCACAATCAGCTTCGGGTGAAAGGGCGTAGGGTCAGAAGGATCACCGAACTGGTGGAGATAGTGGGCATAGAACCTACAAGCCTTGAGATAATAACCAACAGGGTCTACAGCTGGGAACCCGCAGGGGACAATTTTGTGTTCGGAGGGCATTCGAACCTCTACGAGACCATAATGGACATGGATGATATGACACGGGATGAGGTGGTCACCGAGCTGGAAAGAAGAGCAGAGGTCATCGGGTGGATGGTGAAGAACGATGTCAGGCAGTTCACCGATGTAGGCACCATAGTAGCTGAATATTACGAGGACCCTGACAAGGTAATACGCATATTGAGGGAGAATCCCAGCATAGACATGGAAAAAGGCCTGAATCTCTTTGACGAGGATAGGAGAAAAGCCTTCTTACCGACCTCACTGGAACAGAGGGGAGCCCCACCGTCAGAAAGAACCTCCAAGGAGATCCACTCGGAAGGCGTTACAGCTGAGAACGGGAACCAAGGAGGTGCATGAATGGCTCTTTCAGGTTATTACAGGTTCTGTATGTCACTTCCGGCAGCGGCCGCTATGGGTGGTAAAATGGCCGAAGGAAATCCGGATATAGAGATGATCCTTGAACGGGCGAACTACAAGATAAGGGGTGAGGTCTTCTATGCAGGGGTCATTACAACTTCTGCCATAACCTTCATTTCAACACTGCTCATCATCACATTGCTGAACCTGACAGTTCTTTCAGATCTATTGGCTCTACCCGTTCGATTGATGCTCTGGATACTGATCCCTCCTATCTCAGCCGCGGTTTCGTATATGGTCTCCACTTGGCTTCCGAGCAACCAGATAAAGAACAGAAAGAAGGATATCGACAAGAACATATCCTACGCAACGAATTATATGGCCGCCATGGCGTCCGCCGATGTCACTCCCTCTGCCATATTCAGGGGACTTGCCCAGCAGGACATATACGGTGAGATAAGGACGGAAGCGGAAAAGATAGCAAGAGATATCGATTTCTTCGGAAAGGATATCGTAAAGGTCCTCCAGAAGGCAATTGCGCGCTCACCGTCCCAGAAGTTCCAGGATTTCCTGCAGGGGATCATCACAACTGCAGGTTCCGGCG
This sequence comes from Thermoplasmatota archaeon, assembly GCA_046483845.1. Lineage (GTDB taxonomy): Archaea > Thermoplasmatota > Penumbrarchaeia > Penumbrarchaeales > Penumbrarchaeaceae > JAYEPK01. Next base: position 51,815 of record JAWOCK010000022.1, read on the forward strand.
GATCGCTGAAACAGTATTTCATGGCAAAGTCCGAACAGTTAATGCGTGAGAACCGTCTCCAACAGGAAAAGGACCTTCAGACATTAGGTGTCATGGCGGAGAGCTTCGTTACTGTTGTGGTGGCTGCACCATTGTTTCTAATAATCATGATGTCCACCATGGCCATGATGGGCCAGAGCGGAGGGGATATGCTATTGATGGCAACCATCTTCGGACTCATACCGGTGGCGCAAATAGTATTCGGAGTCCTCATAGGAGATACGGGGGGTGGTGATTGATGGCCGGCGATAGACCCTCGATCAAGACCGCCAGAAAACAGATAGTGGACAGAAGGAAGGTAGTTCCTGATTTCAAGGAGATCAAGACCTCCTCGGATACCGAAAAAACCAAGAAGATAACCATTTACACCATATCCATAATCCTAGGTGTTGCCTTTCTTCTTTTGGGGGTCCTCACCATGCCCTTCGGTCCTTTCAGCGTTGTAAAGGAGGAATACGAGGACACCTACCAGTACATGAGCGATGATGAGACGAGATTGTACATGAAAGAAGGCCCTCTTCCGTTGAACCTTACCTTCAACACTACCGGGAAGTGGGTAAAGGACGAAGTGAGCATCGAGTTCCACAGCTTCTTCATGCTTGCCTTCATCTTTGGTTTCGGACCTGTATCATTCTACGAGGTCAGAAAGAGGAAGAAGATCGACAAGGTGGAATCCCGCCTTTCTGATTTTCTCAGGGACATATCGGAGACCATGAGGGCCGGGCAAACACTCCATGAGGCGATAAAGACATCGGCCGGTGGAGAATATGGTGCCTTGACCCGGGAGATAGAGAAAATGGCCCTGCAGGTTTCCTGGGGGGTTTCGACCTCGAGGGCCCTGCTCATGTTCAGTGAAAGGGTCAATACGCCACTGGTCAAGAGGGCGGTGACCCTGATCAACGAGGCTTCAAGCGCTGGTGGTAATGTATCCAACGTGATCGATGCGGCCGCAAAGGATACAAGAGAGCTTCAGATAATGAAAGTGACCAGGGCCACGGAGATGAGTATGTATACATACGTCATAGCTATCGCCTTCCTGGTATTCCTGGTGGTCATCGCTATAATGTTCATGACATTCATGCCCCGGATGGAGGAGCTGTCAGCCAGTTATTCCGAGTCGGGCTCGGGTTCCTCGCAGGCCCCGGGTGGTTTCGATCCCACCTCCGTGGATTTCGGTCTGATGAAGTATCTTTTCTTCTCAGCGGCTGCGATCCAGGCCATCGGTGACGGCGTCGTGGGTGGATTGATGTCTTCAGGACGGTTATCGAAGGGCTTTCAGATGGCATCGATCTTTGCTTTGATCACCTGGCTCATCTTTGATTTCCTGTTGCTCTGAGGTACTCAGAATCCCGACAACATTAATTAGTTCTCAGAAGATTTGGGGAGCACACAAGGAGATCGATAAATATGAAGGTCCTAGTTAGATCGGAACGCGTCCCGGTGGTCCTTATGTTGATAGGAACCGCCTTGATAATTGCCTCTTCACTCAGCTGTGTGGTTCGTAATCAGGACCTGCTCCTTCCGTTGGGGTCGATCATCGGTTTGATCGGTTTCGTGACCTGGGTGGTTCCGAGCCTTCAAAAGTACCTGAAGAAGAAGAAGAGGGCAGCTGCAAAGAGGGACAGGCAGATGAGGGATGATGAAAGACCTAGGAGATATGCCAAACCAAGGAGATGATCCATTGACCGAGGATAATTGGACCGATCAGGACCTGGAGACGGCTTACAGAAATGCTCTAAGAAAGGCCTGGGAGGATGGAAGGATATCCTTCGATGAGAGGTCCATGCTGGAAGAGTTCACCGGCAAGCTCCCATTGCCCGATGAGAAGCTTTCGCTTCTGGAGGCCAGGGAATACTTCAGATACAGATGGGGAGAATATGAACGTTCTCCATTATCATTTCAGATAAAGATATTGGACAAAGCGGTTGATCTGGATGAGGAGAACGAGTTCCTCTGGATAAAAAAGGGATCCGTACATTACAAGATGGGGAGATGGGATGAAGCACTTGAGGAGCTGGACCATGCACTTGAGCTAGATCCAAAATCAGTTGATGCATGGTTCTGGAAAGGTAATGTACTTGTCGAATTGGGAGATCTTGAAGGCTCCATCGATTGTTACGAGGAGGCTGTGGAGCAGGACCCTGATCACATCCTTTCCTGGCTGATGTTATCCAGAGTGGAACGTGTTCTTGGCAACCTTGAAAAATCGAGGATATGCTCTCAGAGGGCCTATGAGATAGAACCCGGGCTCCCCCTTGGGCATATAGAAGAGGCACAGACCTTCATTGAGATGCAGGAAAATGAGAATGCAAAAGCTTCCCTGGAGAAGGCGTTCACCTTGGATCCTAATAACGGGATGATAAGGGATATGCTCATGGAATTATCGCCTCAAGATGTTGAAGGGGAGATAGAAGAGAAGAAAGAGGAAGAGGAAGTTGAAAAGAAGGAAGAGGAAGAAGAAGCTGAAGAAGAGTTAGAAGAGGAGATGGAAGAGGAGGTAGAAGAGGAAGTTGAAGAGAAGGAAGGGGAAGCTGAAGAGGAGGTAGAAGAGGAAGTTGAAAAGAAGGAAGAGGAAGAAGAAGCTGAAGAAGAGTTAGAAGAGGAAGTTGAAAAGAAGGAAGAGGAAGAAGAAGCTGAAGAAGAGTTAGAAGAGGAAGTTGTAGAGGAAGGGGAAGCTGAAGAAGAGGTTGAAGAGGAGATGGAGGAGGAAGAGGAAGAAGAAGCTGAAGAGAAGCGGCCGGAGGACGAGGATCAGCCTCAAGAAGTTGAGGAAAAGCTCGAGAAGGCCCCAGGACAACCTCCTGTACAAGTGGAACTACCTGCTGATGTGGAAGAAGAAGGGGAACCCGAGGAGGGGAGGACAACGGAAGAAGAAGAGTCTGAGAAGGGTAAAAAACCCATCGAGGAAGGCTCTTACCTGGACGAGGACATGTTCAGGGATGAAGAAGAGGAAGAAGTTCCTGAAAAAGAAGGGTCTGAAGGAGAAACAAAGGAAAAAGAAAAGGAAGAGGAGCGGGAAGCAGAAGCTCAAAGAGGGGGAGAAGAAATGGAGGAGGTCCCGGAAGAGGAAGAAGAGGCAGAGATAATATACAAAGTTATCAAGTGTCCTCACTGCAAGGGACCTGTTCCGATAACGACCACTGAGCGTCCCATTGTAGTGGAATGTCCAAAATGCCATGCAAAGGGAAAATTGGTAAGGTGAAGATACCATGGGTATACTGGACGATATCGAAAAGATCGATGAGAAGGAAGGATTGAGGTCGACGATCAAAAGGATCGAGAAACTGGAAGAGGAGAACAATAAACTCCTGAAGGAGATCCTCAAGAGGTTGAAGGACGGGTCTTTGAAAAAGAATAAAAAGAAGACCTCTAAAAGGAGGGATTGAAAATGATGTATTGCACCAAATGTGGGTCGGACCTGAAAGGAAACAAGGTAAGGTGCCCTGTCTGTGGGTATGAGGTAGTCAAAATGAAGATTGACCTTTCAAAACCAAGAGAGCAGAAGAAGATGGAAAATGAAAAAAAAGGGGCCTGGGCTCCACCCATACCTGATCAGAGGAAGGAAGAGGAGGAGGAGGAACGTCCCGAGGCCATCGAGTTCGGAAAGGAAGAGGAAGAAGAGGAGGATCCAAGGTACGTGGACGGATGCTCCATATGCGGTGGGACACCGGTGGAGCGTTGTTTCTTCAGTTTAGCCCCCTTGTGCCGGCGTCATACGGTTCATATGCAGATATTTGTCAGGAACATGCCTTTCGGTGATGTTGTGCCTGCATCACCGGAGATAGCCAGTGAGAAGGAAGGTAAGAATCCGACAAAGGATGAGGCAGAGGAAGCAGGTATGTTCTTTGCGATCAAACCCTATCATGAATGGAGAAAGGTGAGACGGTAAAAAAACGCGCAATGTTCAAATCGAACTGTATCCATACAGGCCCGTGAGGAGGGTGTGCATGCCTGAGTATTACCTTGATATAGAAACAACAGGATTGGAGCCAAAGAACGACCAGATCATATCTATCCAATATCAAAGATTGGGGATGATAAGTGGACGTGAGGAGGGTCCGCTGAACATACTCAGGTCATGGGAGAGCTCCGAGAAGGATATTATAGAGAGATTCCTCCCATTGTTTGCGGGTGGGGGCCCCTTCTCTTTTGTCTCGATAGGTCTCAACATCCCTTTCATGTACAGTTTTCTGGTGGAGAGGGCCAGGATCCACGATCTTGATGCCCCGGACCCATTGTACATTCTGGGAAAGAAACCGTACTTGGACCTGAAACCCTTCCTGGTGATTATGAACAAGGGGAGTTTCAAGGGAGCCAGTCTCGACAGGTTCGCGGACCTATCATTTACAGGGGAGCAGATCCCCAAAATGTTCTATGCAAAGGAATATGAGAGGATAGAGGAATGCATAGAGGAGGAGGCCCGCGAGTTCCAGAAGCTTTACAGGCATCTGAAGGATCGGGCACCTTCACTGGTGATGGTGAAGGGTGCGGTCCAGACGCAGCTTCCTCTTTGAGCAGGCACGGCCGGATGCTGAAATTGGGTCCATTATAATGCTGGTTCATTATAGGACCCACCTCTCGCTAAATCAGCTGCATAATAAATGAACTGGTGATTTAGCTTAGGTTCGAATCCGGCCGTACCCTTGATTATGAGATAATTATTG
>JAWOCK010000053.1:0-6713 GCA_046483845.1 Thermoplasmatota archaeon
CTCCCCGAGGTAAGGAGAATTACCTCCAGAGCACTATACAGTGATGGCTGGTCACAAGGAAAGATAGCAGAACTGTTCGGTACATCCCAGGCAATGGTCAGCAGGTACCTCAAGGAGAAGAGGGAAAGCCCCTCCTCTCTGGATGAGATGATAACTTCGATTTCCGGCGACATGGAAGTTGCTGCAAAGGCGGGGTGCACCGGAGAAGAGCTGGTGGAGCGTTTCTGCAGTTCCCTGGACCGATCCATGTCCGCCGGAGGTCTGGTAAAGAGGTACGAGGAGAGGTTCGGCATCAAGGCTCCGGGTTCCTGCTACGGTTCCCGTCGATCAGGGTCTTCCAGGGCCCAGGTCCTCGAGGACCTCGAGATAGCGGTCTCCTACCTCATGGACGTCGATATAGCCGATCTGGTACCCGCTGTCAAGGTGAACATGGCCTCAGCACAGGAAGGTGCAAGCTCCCCCGGGGATGTGGTGGCCTTTCCCGGCAGGATCCCCGACAGGGCAGGCAGGATACTGAGGCCGCTTCCGCCGGAGTTCGGTGTATCGAGACACCTGGCGGGAACACTTCTCGATGCAATGCGGGACAACAGCGGGATCAGGTCCGCAATGAACCTGGCACTCACGGGGGACATACGGAAGGTCCTTGAGGGAATGGAGGAATGTGCTCCTTTGAAGGAGACCGATGCCCCGGTGGGCTATCTGATAGACCCCGGCGGTTTCGGCATAGAGCCCTGCCTCTACATCTTTGCGGACTCCCCGCTGGTCCTTGCAAGGTTCGCCGTGGAGGTCCAGAAGAAACTATTCAAGGAGGAATGATGAATATGAACGGCATCAGGTATTCGGGAAAGAAAGCGGCATTTGCGTTCTTGGCAGTATTGATCATCATACTGGCAGTTGCGGGGGCCATTTATATACTGGAACGCGTCGGAAAGGAGAGCGAGGCCCAACTGGTGATCATCTCCTACACCAGCTTCTCCGAATGGGGTCTCGGCCCGTGGGCCGAGGAGGAGTTCGAGGAGCTGTACGACATAAACGTTACCATCGACACAAATTACGGTGATGTTGGCCAGGTCATCAATGCCATCGACAAGGGAGGAGTGGACGCCGACCTGGTCATCGGCATCGACAACTCCATGCTGAGGACCGCAGTGGAATTGGACCTGCTGGATACTTACAGACCGGGCAACATCGACAGGGTGGACCCCGGACTGATCTTTGATCCGCAGTACAGGGTGATCCCATACGACTACGGGTATATCGCCATCATCTGCAACTCGGAGATGATGGACGAGAGGGGGCTTCCTTATCCGGGGTCCGTTATGGACCTTGCAGATAATGTCTACCGTGATCAGCTAATGCTGCTGGACCCCACCATGTCCTCCACGGGTTCCTCATTTTTGATATGGGCGGCCTCGGTGGCCGGTGAGCAGCTGGACGCATACCTGGAAGACCTTTCCGAAAACGCGTATAATGTGTTCCAGTCGTGGGACATAATGTACAACGCTTTCATGGAAGGCGAGGCCCCCATGGCGATATCATACGGTCTGGATACCGCATCCGAGATCCAGTACTACGGGGAGACAGATACCGTAACGGTGGTTCCCGAGGAGGAGGGTTACAGGCAGATCGAGGGTGCCGGGATACTGAAGGGAGCCCGGAACCGGGAAAATGCAGAGCTCTTCCTTGAGTTCATGCTCTCCGACCAGTTCCAGTCCAGAGTGGGGTACAATGTCATGCTGCCCGTTGTTCCCACCGTGGAAGTGGACGAGGTCTATATGGAGCACGGGGAGTTCGCCGAGCAGCATGTGGAACCTGGTCAGGATACGATCATGGAGAGCTATGACGAATGGCTCTCCTCCTGGGAGAGCGCTTTCTACTGATGGGTTGTCGGTCATATGCTGAGGTTGGACCCGGACAGGCTCAGGACCGTTGTGCTGTATTCAGTGCCGGTCCTATTCCTCCTTGCTTTCATGGTCTACCCCATGCTTTCTCTGGTGGAGCCCGGGTTCAGAACAGCATCGGGGGAGCCGACGCTGGGTATACTGAAGGATACCTTGCTCTCCGAGAGGTCAAGGGGAATAATACGCTTCACCGTTCTCCAGGCAGTGATCTCGACCCTGGTGACGCTGATAGCGGCCCTTCCCGGCGCCTATCTTCTCGCAAGGTATCGGTTCTTCGGCAAGAGGACATTGATGGCCCTGACCACGGTCCCCTTTGTCCTTCCTCCCCTGGTGCTCGGTATCGGTTTCATCTCGATATTCGGTACCAGCGGCATGCTCCAGGGCTTTCTCGACCTAATCACGGGAGCGGTTGGTATCGAAGGTGTACAGTTGAAGCTCCTCTACACCAGGAAAGCCATCATTATGGCACATATATTCCTCAACTTTCCCATTGCCCTCAGGATACTGCACTCGCGGATGACCAGCATGGACCCCGATCTGATAAACGCCTCCAGATCCCTGGGGCACGGGTCCATGGCGACCTTCTTCAGGGTAACGCTTCCCCAGATGAGATATTCGATGCTGTCCGCTGCTTCCCTGATATTCACATTCTGCCTTCTCACCTTCGGTGTGGTGCTGGTGGTCGGGGGGTTTTCCAATATGACCATAGAGGTGGAGATATACCGCCAGTTCAACGGTCTCTTTGACCCGGGCCAGGCAGGGATACTGCTGTTGGTGGAGATCCTGCTTGTCTCCATCTCCACGATCGTATACATATGGAGCTCCAGGAAGGCCGGGATCTCCTCGCACATAGCCAGGGGGAGCGGCCTCTCGACCATGCCCTCCTATGGTAAAAGAAGGAGAAGGCTTGCGCTCGTCGCCTTCTATTCCCTGTTGATAGGGGTCCTCGTCATCGGGCCCATGGCGGCGGTGCTCCACGATTCCTTCGTGGAGGATCGCGGAGGTGATGGTGGCTACACCACCCGATGGTATGAGAGGATGTTATCCAGGGAAGAGGACGCCACCATCGGCGCGTCCCCGATGGGAGCGGTGCTGAACTCCGTTCTGTTCGCCTTCCTCACAGTAATGGCCTCGGTCCCTCTTGCACTGATCTCGGCGTATGCGCTCGACCGTCCCCGGTTCCGTGGAAAATGGCCCCTTGACATACTGATCCTGTTCCCTCTTGGGGTGTCCACCGTCGCCCTGGGAATAGGTATGCTGAAGGGATTCGACCAGGGGTGGCTGGACCTCGGAGGGAGCTGGGCACCCGTTCTCATCGTCCATACCATTATCGCCTACCCGCTGGGTGCAAGGGCGATACTTGCGGCAAAGAGGGCGGTGCCGGATGATCTTGTACTGGCCTCCCGATCCCTGGGGTCCTCCAGGCTTCGGTCTTTTCTGGATATCGAGCTCCCCCTCATGCTGCCGGGAATCGTGATAGCATCCGTCTTTGCCTTTGCCATATCCGTAGGTGAGTTCGGGGCGACCCTGATGGTGGCGGCTCCAAGATATACGACCATGCCCATAGCCCTGTACAAGTTCGTTCAGGGGGGCCGCGATTTCGGCTCCGCAACGGCATACGCGGTGGTGATAATGCTGGTAACCTTCACCTCCATATTCATTATGGACCACATCGGAAACAGACTCGCAAGGAGGCCGGGGCCAGGATGACGCTGAGATTGAGCTCCATCCACTTCTCCTACTCGCCCGGGGCGGAAAAGGTCCTGGAGGAAATGTCTTTGGAACTGAGAAAAGGAGAGCTCTACACCCTTCTCGGGGGGTCCGGCTCCGGCAAGACCACGGTGCTGAAGCTGGTTGCGGGATTCATAAGGCCGTCCATGGGAAGGGTCCTGATCGGAGGCAGGGATGTCACCGGACTCCCACCGGAGAAGAGAGCCGTGGGCTTCGTCTTTCAGAACTACGCTCTCTTTCCCCACATGGATGTCAGGTCGAACATCTCCTACGGCATGAGAGGGGGCGGAAAGGAAAGAGAAAAAAAGGTGGATGATCTGATCGGACTCCTCCGCCTGGAAGGTCTGGGGAAGAGATCAGTGGAAGAGCTCTCCGGAGGTCAGATGCAGAGAGTGGCACTCGCCAGAGCACTGGGCCCGGACCCGGAGCTGCTGCTGCTCGACGAGCCCCTTTCCGCACTGGATGCATCGCTCAGGGCGGGGCTCAGGAAGGAGCTGAGGTCTGTCATCAAGGAGCGAGGCCTGACCGCCCTGTACGTGACCCATGACCAGGAAGAGGCCCTGGACCTGTCCGACAGGATCGGTGTCCTCAAGGGGGGCAGGGTCCTGGAGGAGGGCTCACCGAGGAGAATATACTGGAGGCCCGGGAAGGAATATACCGCACACTTCATGGGTTTCAGGAACATCTTCTCGCCGGTGCCCCGGGAGGGGGGCACGATCGAGATCCCCGTGGGCAGGCTCCCCTGGAGGGGCCCCGTACCTGAAAGGATCGGCTTCAGGCCGAGTTCCGTCCGGACGAAGGGCAGTGGTCTTAAGCTCAAGGGCCGTGTCCTCTCCCTCACTTACAGGGGAGCCGACCAGCTGCTGGAGATGGAGGTCAACGGATATTCGATATACGTTTCGCTCCCCGACAATGAGGGGATCTCCATGGGGAGCGTTCTGGAACTTACGGTCCCCTATTCTTCCATGGTACCCATGAATGGATGATCCCGAGGAACATTTATCAACCGAATGTCCTTTTGCCCGATGGGATGAAAGGTAGAAAGTTCATGGGACCGCTCCTGGAGGTGACCTCCCACGGGAAATACCAGGGGACCTTCCCGAGAAGGGTGGTCCGACAGGACGAGGATCTGATACTGGAATGGAAACCCTCCAGGATAATGATGGCAAAAGGAGGCCCTTTACTGTTGCTGCTTGCCTTCCCCGGTTCCTTTACGATCCCCTTTCTTATCCTGATTCCCCTGTTCGCCTTTTTCGGGGTCCTCAACTGGGTCCTTGACCATTCCATACAGCTCAGCGTTACTGTCTTCGGGGTACTGGTCCTGGCGGTATATCTCTTCGGGAGGATATCCTGGATGAGGACTTCCTATGCAGTGACGGACAGGGCCGTTTATGTGCAAACGGGTATGATCTTCAACAGGGTCTACAGGACGCCGCTCGAAGAGATCGAGGGTGTCAAGGTCGAAAGGGGGCCCCTGGAGAAACTGGTGAACAGAGGGACCCTTGTATTCTTTATAGAACGTGGAAAGATAATAAAACATCCCAAGGTAAAGTGGCATTTCATCAGGTATCCAGAAAGGCTAAGGGATTCTTTCAGGATGCTCATCGATGCAGGGTCCGCCGTGGACATCCGTGAAGGGGACGTTCTCTGATGGCCGCTCATATATCTGTAGTAAGCTCTCCTTTTTCCCTTACCTCTTCCATAACATTACAATCAAGACAGTTCTTCTCCGGTCTGGCCCAGTTAGGGACCGGTCTCCCTTTCTCATCCTTGATCCTGACCTTCCAGCAGCTGCAGACGCCTTTTTTCTTCGATAATGCGTAATTGACAACGGGGCATTCTCCGAGTTCGCCCGTGAGCCTTCCCCCTGGTCCTCTGCCACAGTCCTTTATGTCCCAGCAGTTCCTGTTCATCATATTATCTCGGTTGGAGCAGATGGAACCCTCAACGATAATGATTTGCCCATAACTGTTAGCTTCGTGCTACCTATCCTTGATCCCGAAATACTTCTGTATGGCCTTCTTCTGGCCGGATCTCAGGGTATAGGAGATGTAGGCGGTGGAGACATCGAGCTTCTTGGCAAGGTCCCGTACCCCTATCCTTTTGGGGAAGTCGTAGTAGCCCCCCTCCAATGCATTGGAGAGGACGATCTCCTCTTTGGGGGTCAGGGTCTCCCAGTTCTGGAACTTGGTCACGTCCACTATATTGTACTCCATCCCCAGTTCGTCCAGATTTTTGGAGAGGTCATCCAGTTTTTTCTCTGTCTCGATGAGTACCCTCCACTGGGCCCACCCGTTATCCAGTGATCTAACGGAAAGAAGGAAGGTCTCTGATTCCGCCAGTGCCCTGCACCCAGCACATTTTCGGGTCCCCACTATCATCTTCAACCTCTGTGTGTTGGAGAGCCGATTGGTCTTGACGAACATGACCCCGGGCAGGGAACCTATGAACTGCGCCACCTCTTCCGGATCGCTTCCACGGGGGTCGATCTCCACGAGGTCCTGGACACCTGTAGACTCCAGGGGTATCGTGTCCAGTATCTGTATGGATACCGGAAATCTCTCTATGGTCTTTCCTACCCAGCATTTGTTGAGGTTCACGTCGATTATTGCTTCGAACAACTTCATCCATCCGGGGTGGGATATAGTATGGAATAACTCATTATTATCCTATTTGGTCATATCAGGGAATATATTCCGATGTATCCGTTTTGCCGTTCATCGTTTTTGAAAAACAAGTGAATCGCAAAACTTCTGGGATACCATAAGATCGTAGACGATCTTACTTGCCTTGATGCAGGTATGCATCAAGACCTACGGTTCGAATCCCATGCAGGGTCACCATTTTATCTCAACCGCTTCGCTAATGAGATGGAATGATGAGTGCTCCCAGCGGGACCTGGGAGCCGTCCTATGACTAACGCCGAACCAGGCTCAGAGGTCCAGCAAAAAGACGGCAGTCTTTTTGCGTGTATAATCATTAATGAGCAATGATATTCGAGAACAGTGAATAATTGACGCAAGAATATCGTTGCGGGATGGGAGCACGTATTGAAATGAAGAATAATTGAAGTGCTCCCAG
>JAWOCK010000110.1:0-8045 GCA_046483845.1 Thermoplasmatota archaeon
AAAAGGTCGCCTGGACACACTTAAGACCTGTCTGGGCGGCGAAGCGTGCTTGAGGGATGCTCTGGAGCAGGAGGATGTCTCCGGTCTATCCTCGATCGATGGCATCTCCGAGAGAATGGCGGTCGACCTCATACTGGCTTACAAAGGAGCTTCATTTTCGGAACTGGAGTGCAACCGCCCGGTCCGCGAACTCTGCTCCGAGGTCCAACAGGTCCTGTCCTCTTACATGCATACATCAAGCTCCAGGAACAAGGTAATGCTGATGAGACCCGGAGGAAAGATGGAGGATAACTCAAAAAAGGCAGAAGAGAACTTCTCGAAGACCAGCCTCCTTGAAGGGCGCGATAGAGAGAGGATGCGGTCCCTGCTTTCGGTAATGGACAGGAAGCGGAAGGAAAGGAGGTCGACCTCCCTTCCGTATATTCTGGTGGTGGAGGACGAGGAGGCCTTTGATGGAGTGAAGGAAAAAGGTCTGGATTCCAGATGTCTGGTGATCCCGCCCGAAGAGCTCACCACCATGCTGGAGGGGACCATCGTATTGATCCACAATAGAAGGGAGATGGACGAGGAGCGCCTCCCCATCGTCTCCTCGGTACATTATTCCAGACCGTCCTATGAGATGGTCCCCGAGACTGTGCTCCAGGAGCTGATGCCCCTGCGGGAGAGGATGGAGGCCGTGGGAGAACTAAGAGGGGTCTTCTCGCTTCCTACCATATCCACCAGAGCTGTTGAACTGATGGACGAGCTTTCCTCGCTGGAGAACCGGATCGATGAGCCTTCCGAGATCAGGGAACAGATCTATTCGATCAGGGAGGAGCTCAATACTTCGCTGGAGGGTGAAATATCCCATCTTACACTTTCGGGAGAGGATGCGCTCTCCATTCTATCAAAGAGGGAGCCCGACAAACTGAAGAGCATATACTTCCAACACGCAAGGCTCGCCGCGGAAATGGTCAAAGAGAGGCTTAACATACGGGCCGATCTGTTCCGGATACAGTATCCAGTCGAGGTGGATGAAGAAGCACTGGAAAGGATCATACAGGGCATAGGCAGCAGGGCAAAGGAGAAGTTGTTCGAAGAAAAGGTCCGGGCCGCCAGAGAGCTGATTTCATTGAAGGAAGGGATACTGGAGGAACAGAAATGGGCAGTGGACCTGGACCTGGATCTGGGAATGGCCTGTTTCGTCTCCGATCTGGACCTGAGACCATTCAATGTCTCCGCCGACGGATTCTCCGTAAAGGGCGCCGGTGAACTCATGCTTCGTCGGACCGGAGAGCTCCAACCGGTCGATTATCACCTTGGAGGCGAAGGGGGCTCGAGGTCCGTTCTCCTTACCGGTGCCAATTCCGGGGGCAAGACCACGCTTCTCATGACCGTTGCCCAGATAGTGGTCATGGCCAACATGGGGCTTCCGGTCCCTGCCGAAGAGGCCATGGTCCCACCCATCTCCAGACTCTACATCTATCGACCCGGAAGGAGGATGGATGCGGGTGGGCTGGAGAACTTCCTGAGGGAGCTTCTGCCCTTATCGCTCGACGTGAACGACCGATCCATGGTCCTTGCCGATGAGCTGGAGGCCATGACCGAGCTGGAGGCCGCCTCCAGGATAATCGGTGTGTTCGTAGGGGAGCTCGAAAGGAGGGGCAGCTACTCCATAATAGTGACACATATGGCTGACGAGGTGCTCCGTTTCGTGGACTGCAGGGTGGACGGCATAGAGGCAAGGGGGTTGGACGATGATCAGAACCTCATAGTGGACAGGACCCCGCGCATCGGGCACCATGCAAGATCGACCCCGGAGCTCATCATAAGAAGACTGGAGGCGCGGGCCAAGGGCAGGGAGAAGGAGATCTTCTCCAGGGTGCTCCGGAGCTTTTAGCGGTCATTCCATGTCCCAGTCGAGGACCTCTTCTTTTGCGGAGCGGACCATAAAGAAGACGAGTATGGCAACCAGTAACATGACCGCGGCTGTTATCATTAACCAGAACAAGGTGTTGTTCCTGTCCTTGACCTCTATCTCCGGGGAGTCTTCCCGGAGAGAGGGTGGTGAAAGGTCCAGGGAGGAGCCCGCACCGGATAGCAGAAGGGTCACGTTCCTTTCCGACGAAACCGGAAATAAATGATGTACAGATATCATCTCCACGGTCAGGTTCCAGCGCTCCACCTCGATCAGGACCTCCCGGACCCCCGGCTCCACCGACAGATTACAGACCACCTCTCCGGATCCGGGACCATCCTTGTAGGTCACCCTTATCCAGATCTCCGAGACATGCATCGGGTCCGTCCAGGAGAGATTCATCTTCAGTGTCTCGTTCTCTTCTTCCAACCACCCCTGCAGTTCGAGATCCCTTACGGGCTGCCTCCTACCGTCCACCACCGTGAACAAAAGAGCGTTTGTTTCCTGGATCCCGAGGTCGGGAAGATCGAGCCTCCACCAAACCGCTTGAGCACCCTCTATCACGTCGGTGGGGAACCTCACCCCAAGATATGTGGTGGAATTGATGACCTCCCTTGTCCAGGTAAGGTCCGACCTTACACCGTTGACGATCAGGTGAACCGTATCGGATGATGTCAGGTTCGTGAAGAAAGTCTCTATACTTACATCCTCACCGCGTATTACCCAACCACTTTCTCCATCGGTCCAGATCTGGTCGGTTCCCCGAACGGTTCCCCTGATATCCTGTTCTATCCTGCCCCTTGTGTAGTTGACAAGAATGTCGGGGCCCGAACCGTAACCATCGGGGTCCGCGTTCCCCCACCTGTCATACAACTGGAACTCCATCTCGTAGAAAAAGAAGCCATACGGGAGCAGGTCGATCCGGGTATTGAAAGAGGCATTGCCTGTCGGGGTCAACTCAATGGGGTCCATCACAGGAGAGCCCTTCCTTGAGATGATCAGGTAACAGGTCAGATCGGGCTCGGCCACGGATGCCTGGAGCAGAACTTCAAAATCTCCGATGAGGGTGAGATGATCACCAGGGTCCAGCTTAAGGCCTTCCACGAGAACGTAGTCGATCAATGGGGGTGTCAGATCGACGATGGTGATCACAAGATCACGACCGGGGAGCGCACCCGTATCTATGAGATTACCAGAGGCATCCCTCAACCTCCCCTCGAAATAGTATATTCCGGTCTGGAGGGAGGAGGTGTTCCATGTCCAGACGTAGCTTCCATTTCTCTCGTCCCAATCCGGTTCGGTGAAGTTGCCCAGGGATACGGGTCCTTCCTCCGTATCCCGGAAGAGCTCCACAGAGGCATTGGACCCGTATTCGGGGGTATCGGGGACCAGCAATATGGTCAGTTCATCACCCGCGGCAACGGGATCCGAGATATCTTCTCGGGTTGTCAAGGAGAATTCCGGAGGGGTGGTGTCCCTCACGGTGAAGTTCAATTTCAATTGTACGGAGTTCCTGAAACCATCGGATATGTTCATGCTGACGAGGTGATCCCCCAATACGAGAAGATCGGCCGGTATCACACCCCACAGCAGGTCGGTCCCCGGAGCCCATTTCAGCTGGTAGGTCTCTCCCTCCAGGGTGAAGTTGCCCTCCAGGTCAGGTTCAAAGGAAGCTCCCCCTCGAACGTATACCTCCACAGATATGTCCGAACCCAGCTCGAAGCTTCCGTCCTGGTTCTCATCTCCCTTCAGCTGAAACCTGTAGACCTCGGGCGGGGTCGTGTCCACCACCTCGATGACCCGGTCGGGGCCGTCAGGTACGGAACCATTGTCATCGGCATTTCCATAGCGGTCCACCAGGACAGCTTCAAGGCTGTAAATGGACCCGGATTGGTAGTCGGATGTGTTCCAGAGGGTCTCGTAATGAAGACCTTCCCGGACCAGCTCGAGCCTCCCGCTGGTGGGTCCCTGGACATCCACCCACCCGGTGAGGTTCGATTCGTTGTAGAGCTCCGTGACCTTTATCCTGGCGGTGGTTCTCCATTCCACATCCTGCACGATCGTGTTGCCGACCAGTACCTGGACGTCCTCTATCACCGGAGGCAGGGTATCCCACATTATGAACGTTATATCGACGTAGGTCCCTTCGGGAACTGTGATCACCGTTTCGTTCTCGAAACCACCAGCTGCAATACACCTTATATTGTAGCTCCCCGGCTCAAGGCTCACATTGAACCCGCCGGTGGAGTTGGTCTCCAGCAGGATCGTCCTCCCCTTTCCG
This sequence comes from Thermoplasmatota archaeon, assembly GCA_046483845.1. Lineage (GTDB taxonomy): Archaea > Thermoplasmatota > Penumbrarchaeia > Penumbrarchaeales > Penumbrarchaeaceae > JAYEPK01. The sequence continues at coordinate 4,179 of JAWOCK010000110.1, forward strand.
GTTATGTTGACGGAGGCGTTCGGGAAGGATACACCCAGCTCGTCGGTGAGGGTTCCTTCTATGCCGGCCTCGAAGACCTCGTAGGGGTCATCTGCGATACTTGGAAGCAGGAAGCAAACTTCTCTGTTCTTCCTGCAGTCCTCCGGAACCTTTTCAAGCTCCGGGATGAACCTGTTATCCCTGTCATTTATCTCAACGGTGAAAGAAGGGATGCCTAGATTTCCGTACATCCAATCCGTGAATTCCCCGTTCACCGGATACAACTGGGCTCCCTGGATCGGCTGATAGCCGTTATGGTCCGACATCTTCTCCGCAATTGTCTTCAGGAGAGCCTTGTCCGGGGCAGGGTTCGTTGTGTGCCCCCATGGATAGAGGTTCAGACCCGAATAGGAATGGAGCGAGAGTGCAAGCCTGAAATCCCTGTCCAGAGCAAGTTCTCTTATGATCTGTGTCTCCACCTCGCTGAAGGGTTTCACACCTCTGTAGGCCGGATGGTCGGGATTGGTGGAGGAGCCGGGACCGTTCCACATATAACCGAAGTTCCTGTTGGGGTCCACGCCGTCCCCCACGGCGGAACCGTAGTTCTGGAATCCGGGGGAGCCGTTGGTCTCGTTTGTGTTCTTCCTCCATCCGTAGATACCGTATGAACTGTTGAAGTCATCCCGGTCTATGGATTCCTGGAATCCGTCGGGGTTCACCACTGGGACGAACCAGAGCTGGGTGTTGTTCACCACCTCGTTCACGGTGTCGTTCACCAGATAATTGTGGAGGACGTAGTTGATGTAGTACAACATCACCTCGTTGGATATCCATTCCCTTGCATGGGTCATGGCACAGTAGAACACCTCCGGTTCATCCGTGTCGTTGATGTCGGGATCGTCGGATATCTTAAGGGCCCAGAGAGTTCTGCCCTCCACGGTATATCTGGGGCTCCCGTTGGGATATCTGTACATATCCGACAGGTTATACTTCCGGAGTATGTCGGGAAACTTGCTCAACAGTATATCGAACTCGTTGTAGGTGTCGTTGAGGTTCCGGTACCTGGTCCAGTTATTCCGGTCCCAGGGGCCGTCGGGAACGTAGGCCTCCTTCATCATTCCTTTCGAAACCTTGCCCTCCTCCTCAGAGGATGCTTCGTGTAGGATCAACGGAAGAGAAAGGAGCATAAAGGCGGTAATGAAAGGAACCAGGGAGTGTCTCCGGACAGCTGACAAATCGCTTTCACCGAGGATGGAACCTTCTATATGCTTATTCATTTTTTGGAAAAGATGACCGATGTGGACCGCTGAAAAGTATCGGACAAAAGTATTCTCGATATCACATCTCCTCTATCTCCCTGTTCAACTTCTTGAGAAGGACGATCATTCCCAGGAATGTTATTGATACACTGAGAACGAAGATGACCTCCAGGTAGACCGTTGCTATCGTCGTAAGCGGGGCATCTTCGTTGGCAAAGGCTCCGATCAAGGCGAAGTATGACAGGGCATGCAGAACCATGGGAACGGACCCGATGGTGGACCACTTCCGCATTTTCTCACTGCCGAGATCGGCAAGGGTCCTTGCAGGTGCATCCAGCAGGTTCCATCTAAGGTATAGGAGAAGTAGAAGTAGCTCCCCCAGGACCAACAATGCAACTGCCTCACCGAATTGCGGGAGCATCAGTAATCCCATGATGAACCATAGGACACCAAGGACAAAGAAGGATGACCAGAAGTATCTGTGGCCGCTACCTTTCCATCGCAGCCCCTTTACCACACCCCTCTCGAACTGGAACCTGGATCCCTGGAGTGTGATGGCACCTATCAGGTCTATGATACCTCCCAGGATGCAGATCACGGAACCGTTCAGGATAATGAAGACGGGCTGGGTCATCAGTTCCTCGGAAAGGAGGGAGACCAAGAAACCGGTCAACAGCAGTAGAAGCACCAGGGAGATGAGGACCGCGATGGAATAGAGCACGATCAGGACCACCAAGGTTGCGAACATTCCCTTTAGCACCTTTCTCCGGTGCATCAGAAGATCCTCCAGATAATGAAGAAGATGTTTATCAGGATGAAAGCGGCGTAGGCACCGGTGTAGATCCTTCTGGTCTCCGCATCCTCCACACGCTTCTCCCCCGACACGGGGTTGTACACCATTAGCAGATATGTGATGGGAGCGGAGATGAGCAGGTTGAGAAGACCCATCAGAAGGTTCTTCCATGAAAGGACCCCCATCTCCGATCTACTCTGGGACCTCTTGAAGAGGAAAATGAGCAGGAACCACAGCAGCAAATATATCATTAGGGCAGTGATGAAAGGACCGAACCCTGTGATCGAATGTACGAACCGGGAGATCCCAGCCTCCATCTTCTCTTTGCTCTTTACATCGGTTATCTCCCCCACAAGGTCGCTTTCGGGATTGGAGTCGAAATATTCCACAACGTAGCAGTGTTCGTCTTCCAGGAAGGCCTTGTGGTCCGGCTCGATGTTGAGCTCCAGCGAGCTGTCATCCGTGACCCTCATGATCACTATGGTGTCCTGTATGGGATTGTTCCATCCCTTGGAGGTTCCCAGAGGATAGTAGAGCTTCCCATCGTTCAGTTGGGAGGTGACAGATAGCGTGTTCCCCTGGAAATCCGAGAAACCGTAAACGGAAAAGAACAGGGTCTCCATCTTTCCCAATATGTCGAAGGGGGAGTCATCACCGTTCCATTCCCATTCCTCTATGGAGGATATGTACCTGTCTATCCTGTCCTGGTCGATCCCGCTTGTGTTGTAATCGGACCGAACGAGCTCATGGAAGCCCTGATAGCTCATCCGGACCGCCTCATGTTCCACCTCCTTGAAGGAGAGCCGTTCATTTGACTCGAAGAGGGAGATAACACGGTCCATTGTCTCCGGCATTGTCTCAATCAGCCAATCATAATCCTCCGCTGGTATGGGAGGCGATGGTTCGCTCTCTATCACCGCCACGTACTGCTCCCTGTATTCCTCTACCACCGCGCGGGTTATCGACGGCAGGGTCCCCATGTCAACAACGGCAAGGAAATCCTCCAGTGTGGCATTGGCACTTACAGAATAGACCGATACGCTTGCCCCGTCGAAATCGTAATGTGATACCTCCTTGACCTCCTTGCTGGCCTGTTCGGCCCCCCCTCCACTCGCTTCTTTATCATATTCACCCATGTATGAATCATGGGAAAGGAGGTAATCCTCCGCCACTCGGATCGTAAGTAGACCGAGCGGAGACGTTACTGTGGAGACCCCAAGGTCTTTCATTCCGTTGCCGGACCTTTCGGCAAATCTGCCGGTTGTCATTCCAAGGTCCTGCTTGTCGCTCTCTTCAACTATCCTATCGTAGCGGACCTTTTGCAAAAACATGGTATCGTTGGTCCGTTCCATATCAACCTCCTCGGGGAGCTCCCTGAAGGGAACGAGTATGGTGAGGTTCTCGGAGGGATCGAGCGAGAATACGGAAAGGAAGAGATCGATCCTCTGATGAGTGGAATTCAAGAGCTCGATATTTGCCAGCTGTCTCGATTCGAAGGTCTGCCCGTATAGATCACCAGCCTCCTGGCCTTCCTTGACATAAGTGTACACGGGCATACCATCACCCGCGGCCGGCGGGATAAAAGGAAGTATGAACATGAAGGATATCATGCCGATATAGAGCAGTCTCCGGGTATCATCCATTTGCTCTCTCCTTACAGATAGATAAGGCTCTTTGATATAGATAGGGTGAAACAGATATTTTACAATAACCAAATATCTCCCGCTCCGAGCGGGCCACCTGACGGTCTTCCTATCGAGGGGGAGGCACGGGACCATGGTGGCCTTCCTGCTGCATTCTCTCCTTTTTCTTCTTATCATATCGTAGGTAGACCAC
>JAWOCK010000085.1:0-36590 GCA_046483845.1 Thermoplasmatota archaeon
GCCTTTGACTCCTCCTGCGTCGAAGGACCAACGGTCTCGGGGTAGCATCTTATCTTTATCACGTATGCCCCCCTCTCCACATCCTCTCCTGCCCTTATCTTGACCTCCTTGACCTTGGACCCACCCTCTTCGAGGTACACTCTGGCCTGCTCGAACTCGACGGATATCCCTTTTGATGAGAGTTCATTGGAGTTCACCACCTCCAGGATGAAATGCTCACCAATGTTTCCGGTGTTCTCCATGTTCAACGAGAAGCCTTTGGACCCGCCCTTGTTAACGGTACCCATGGTGTTGGAGAAGAATATGTTTGAACCGTAGTAAGGCAGTATATCTATGGATAAACTATCACCGTCCACTCCGACGGTCTGACCTCTATTGGTCCTGGCATTACCTTTCATCTCCAGCACGGGATCCAAGGTGGCCGAGCTCTGCGGCTCCACACTGATGTTGCCCATGATCTGTTTCTGAGGCTCTTCCGATGTGAGCCTTATCTCGTACCTTTCAAGGACCAGAGACACCCTCTGGGGTATTTCGGGTTCCAGGTAGACATCGACGTACTCGACGACAAGGCCAAGGTCCGCGAGGAGAACCACAGTGAGGGTTATCACCGCATTGTTGGTACCGTTGAAGCCAATATCCACACTCACGCGGTCCTTGTCGATGCTGATATCGACCAGATCAACAGATTGATCGGGTCCCGCATCTGTTAATGATAGCGGGGACAATACCATCATAAGGAGCCAGAACATGATAAATGCCGAGGTCGAGGAACCTTGAGGTCTCACGTATCAAAATCCACAAAGGACGTATTTAAAGTTGCGGAGATATCATGAACTCCTGAAGGCCCAGAACTTGGAACCCAGGTAATTTATCATCGTTACTATCACGATAACGCTGACAAGTGCGATCTGGTAGAGAGGCTGATGGTCCAATCCCAGAAGGTCCACCGCTGCATATAGTAGTGCGGTCCTTATCAGGAAAGCGAATACGGCCATGATGAAGAAACGTCTGTACTGCTTGGAGCTGCTGCCCCTTCGAGCATCGAAGGTCCAGTACCTGTTCCAGACGAAGTTCCAGGTCACAGCATAAACGAAAGAGAGGGCCTGGAACAGGTAGAAGAACCTGATGGACCCCAGGGAAGGAAGGGTGAAGGTATTGTCTCCCAGAAGCAGAAGGAGCAGTGTGACCATCCCCAGGTCCAGGACCATTCCTGTTCCCCCCACGAAGAGAAACTTGAAGAATGTAGCAGAACCGGGATATAGGTAGAGCTTGAAGAGATGCTGGAGGTAGTTCACTATAACCTTACTCCCGAGCTTTGACTGGCCCACCTCCCTGTCCTTGAAGACTATCGGGATCTCGGTCACTTTATCATATCTTCCCTTGACAAGTATCTCCAGGAGTATCTTATACCCTTTCGCCTTGAGGGGCGCACCCTCTATGACCTCCGGTCTGACCGCGAAGAAACCCGACATGGGATCGGAGCACGGGGTAAGTGGTCTTGCCATCATGGATGCTCCGAATGAGATGAACTTCCTGCTGAGAGGCCAGTTCTCGATCCCTCCTCCCTTGGTATGCCTGGATCCAACGGAAATATCGGCACCATCCTCCGTTATGGCCCGGTACATCTCGGGGACCGCTTCCACCGGATGTGAGAGGTCGGCGTCCATAACCAGGATCACGCCCCCTTTGGCCTTTGAAAAACCCTCTATGACCGCCTGTGATAGTCCCCTGTCCTTTTTTCTGAGTATGCATTCCACAGCCGGATATTTGCGGGATAACCTTTGCACCTCCCCGCAGGTACCGTCCGGTGAGTCATCGTCCATGACCAGGATCTCGTGATCGATACCTTCTTCTTCCAGCAGATGGGAAAGTCTCGGAATGATCAAGGGCATATTGTCCCTTTCGTTGTAGGTCGGAATTATGACCGAGAGCAGTGGGGATCCCATATTAAGCCGTCCACCTTGTATTGGCTATCCCTGTTTCAGATATAAAGATTGCCAGAACATCATGGTTTTCAGCTCCTGCTGCCCCTGGATGGAGAATAATACTCCATATCTTTGGGGTCCTCCTTTTCCCGGGGAGACGCCTCGGTCTCCGGCATGGCAATATCCGGGATCTGTAGCCCCCCGGGTTCGTTCTGAGGAATGATCAGGTCATCCTCTGAAGGAAGGAGGATGTCAGGATCTGCATCCACCTGTTCCTCTTCGGGGGGTTCGGGTTCGGAAGTCTCGCTCTCGGGCGCATGCACGAAAGCGGCCTGTTCAGCCTCTGGAACCGGCTCTTGGACAGGTGAGGCCTCATGTTCCTCGGGGGGAACCGGGGCTTCATCCCGGGGCACTTCAGTTTCCCGGGGCTCCTCTTCTCCCTTCTTTTTCCTTCCGAACACCAGTATGAGAATTACCACCAAGACCAGAAGCAGCACCACCCCCGCGGCGATCCCAATGAAGGTGGAGGAGATCGCTTTATCATCCTCGTCCTGTTCTTCGATGCTCCCGCCTCCGCCCCCGGCTCCCTCGGTTATGTTGATCACCACCTTGGTCGATCGGGAACTCGTCCCGTCGGATGCTTCCAGGGTGATGGCATAGGTGCCGGGCTCGTCGAAGGAGTGATCTATCACCCTTTCTGTTCCTATCTCCTCCGTTATAATGAACCACAAGTATGAGATCTCCTGTCCATGTATGATATCAGGATCGATGGCTTCACCAGCAAAGGTGATGTTCTCACCCACCTCGAACTCGGAGTGGCTTTCGGGAGACAGGATGATCACTTCTTCGAGTGGATCATTGACGTTGATCACCGAGACATTGAAGGATATGCTGAACTCGTTTCCCTCCCTGTCCATCACAGTGATCCGGAATGTGTGCTCCCCCACATTTCCGTTTTCCGCTTCTATCCGGATCGTGGAGTTCTCTCTGGAGAACATGCATATTCCCTGATCACCCCAGGTGTCCGGAAGCTCTACTTCTATCACGGTCTCCTCACCACTCTCAACATCACCCCATATCACAGATATATCGAGAGAGTCGCCCTGTTCCATGGTCTTGTCAGATATGGGATCGATAAAGGGATGATCATTTATTGGAGTGTATATCAGAAAGATCTGCTCGGTAACGAAGGAGTCTCCGTCCGAGGCAGTGATATTGAAGATGAGTTCCCCCGTAAAGTCCTTCGGGGGAACGATACGTATCGTTTTGTTCCCCATCTCCTGAACTGTCATGGTGTCCGGTGCATCCCATTGGAATTCAATGTCATCACCATCGACATCCGAGAAATTACCCGAAAGATCGATCATTACAGGTGTATCCTCCTCCAGGACCAGAGAGATAGGGGCATCCGGGCCCCTCGGGGGGCTGTTGTTTATCATGACCCATGCCAGTGCTTCTGGACCATCTTCGATCAGATCGGTGGGGACGACCCTGCATGATATATTATCGCCCTTGGATGTTAAACCGGGATTAAGATAGGATTCTCTGGATGTGAGATTGCTCGGGGACCAACCTGGTTGCGGTCCGTCAGGGTCATCCGGATCGATGAGGACCCCGTTCCTGTACCAGTGATATCTGTACCTGACGATCTCTTCCTCCGGATCCAGGGAATCCTCGATCACCCTCAGCCTCAGGATATTATCAGTCTGTGGGACCGCCGGCTCGATCTCGATCACCGGGCGGGTCACCGGGCGGTTCTTGACCATCAGGGCGATCGGTTCCGACCGGAACACCTTGCCGCTTCTGTCCGTCAATGAGCACCTGAGCTTGTATTCGCCAACCTCTGCATCATAAGGAGGGGAGAAGACCAGTTGTACTTCCGAACCATTGCTCGAGGCGGGCCCGAAATACTCCCGGAGCCATTCGTCCGAACCAGGTAAGCTGTACTCTCCCACCACATCAACTTCCCAGGGATGATCTGTCTCGTCACCGAAGGTTACATCCATTGTGATATTGGCCATACGGAAGACGTGCCCGGACCCGAGTGAGATGTCCCGGATGAATGGGGGTGTGTTCAAAGGCTCCAGGAGGGATATCGACCTTATTATCGGCGTAGCTGTGCCATCCCCTGTAAGCGTGATCTTAATCCTTATTTCTTCATCAAGGGAAAGACCGAGCTCAAAGAGGTCCATGGTGCCATTTTGGGATGTCGGGATCCCCGGAATCGGGGTCTCGCTGGTCGTTCCTATTACATCGACCGATATGGCAGTGCCCGATACGACCTCATGACCGATCAGGAGATCACCCCATATCCTCCCCGGTGCCAGGGATATCTCGGATGAGATGACACTACCCGAGGTGGAATGGACACCGGGTGATGTAGAGGATAATGACATGCCATCCTTGATATGGTCCAGATTGCTTCTTATTAGCCCGGTCCCCGGAAAGAGGGGGTCAAAGAAATGTCCTTTCAGCCTCCAGCTTGCCCCTACAAGGTCCAGGGTAGGCCTTCTTTCCCCGTCCCTGGTGAACTTCACCCTTATCCTGAAGTTCTGGGCGGAGGAAGGAAGCTGATCGACGGAGATCCGCCCATTGGGGGGCACAGGCAGATCATCATAATCCAGATAAGGGGTCATCGATGATTGGTTCAAGAGAGAAAGGGAAAGGAGATCCTCGTTCTCTCCTGGATAGACCTGAAGATACTGCCACCTCATTTCCTCCGTCTTGGAGATGGTGGGGGAAGTGTAACTTCCGGAATCTATGGAGTTCTTGGTGGAGTACATGTCATCAATGTAGAAATCTGCCCCATCATTTCCGGAACCGGTGATGAATGAGATGGAATTGATGAAGAGGGCGTCCCCGCCTGCCGTGGATCTGAAAGGTGCTCCTTCCTCGGCCTTCTGATCGCCTAACCAGAGATCGAAATCCTGAAGGTTCATGTTCAGTCTGATGGTCACCACATGCCATGTGGAGGTGTCGAAGCCGGTGCCGATGAAGTTCTCGCTGTTCTGGGAACCATCCCAGCCGTAGGTCGAAATGGTGCCGTTGGAATGGAACCTCACCTCCACTCCGTCCTTCTGTCCCAAATAATGGAGTCTGCATGCCAATCCCTGGTTCGAAGTGGCCTCGAAGATCTCCATTATATTTATGGAAAAACGGACCTCCATCGTATCAGAGGAGCCGATGGCGGTCATTGTCTTGCTCACGGTGTAACCCTCCCCTCCGTCCACGGTCGTATAATGTGCGCTGTTCGCCGAGGCGCCGAAGATGGTGTTGTCCAGAACGAGATCGCCCTCGTTTGGATCGCTCTCCACCCAGTTTGCAGGGGCATCTCCGACGGTCCCTCCATCGAAATGATCGAGTTCGAACCTTTCCTTCAGATGAGCCGTTCCATCCTCGAAGCTGAGGTTCCTGCTCACCGAAAGGGGATCCCGCTTGGAGAAATCGTAGACCCATTTTCCTCCGGTGAGAGAATCATAATATTGACCTGATCTCGAGGGTTCCTCCTCAGGAGGGCTCCCTGAACCGGATCCTTCAACATCAATATCACAGATGGGACCCATGGCCAACGTGGAAATGACCAGGACCTGTACTAAGAACATTGTAAGAATATTCGCGCGGCACAGCCTTATCATCTTTTCGCTCCCCCTATATCATTTTAGGAGACGACCATGCTCCCAAAACGGATATAATAACCCGGGTCCATATATTAAACCATTATCCTGCGCCTCTACAATGATAAAACGAGGAGCCGGTGTCGATAGCATTCACTGGCCATTGTTCTGCTGTCCGGGAGCAGGAGCCTTTGGCCCCGCTGCCTGGGGAGGCTTCGGAGGCTGAGGGGTCTTTCCTGCAGCTTCTGGCTGTTGGGGAGGTGCCGTTGGGGACTTTGGAGAGGGCGGCGGGGCCTGCTGAGGGGGGGCCGGCGGGGTGGGCCCCTGCGGTGGCTTGGGAGAAGGCTGCTGTGGAGCCGCTGTAGATCGCTGGTCCTGGGGCGGCTTGGGCGGCGCCTGCTGTGGTGGCTTCTGCTCCGGTGCAGGTGGTTCCTGCTGGGGAGCTCCTTCCGAACTCTCTGGTGCGGCCGCTCCGGGGCTCTCCTCCTTGGACCTGGCCTCCTCGAGTTCCTTCAGGAACTCGTCCCTGCCCTTGCCGGCTCCCGTTGCCTCCAGATATTTCTTGGAATCCTTGATCCCGATGTTCACCTCATCCTCGATGGTCGTTGGCTCCTTCTCCTTGTCAACCTGCTCCTTCCTCCTGTCCAGTATCGCCATCTTCGACATCTTATCCTTGTTGTTTTTGGCCTGTATGAACACAAGTACACCGAGATATGCCAGGAGCATCAGAACGAGCAGGGCGGGGAAGATATAGAATATCGAATTGTACTCCACATGGATGGAATCGGTCCCGAGCATGTCATCCACTATGGAGGTAGGGTCTTCGGGTGCATTACGGGTCACCCTTGCAAGGACCGTGTATTCGGTCTCCAGACCCTGCTGGTCCTTGGCGGTGATGACTATAACGAATTCGGCCTCATCACCATCCGGAATGTCTCCCACATCGAAGGTGTGATCGAAGGAGGCTCCCTGTGCATCGGGGCCGAAGACCGTTTCCCTGTTATTGTTATGGTCCCTGATCTGTACCGTGAACTTGAGATTTGACCATGACCTGTCCCGAATGGGTTCCGATGACCAGAGCGGATCATCCCGGTCCCAGCAGTCCGTCAGATTGAAGGTCACTGTCAGTTTATCGCTTCCCTTCTGATCATTATCCTTCGGGGTCTCCAGTATGAAGGATTCATGGGTGGATGTGGCGTCCTCCCCGGACCTCTTGTTGGGCTCTATGAATACATCGACAAATGGATAGAAATCGAACTGCAGGTCGAAGAATATGAAGTTATCGAAAGTGCTTACAAGCCCCCCGTCGTCCTTTATATGGAACACGACCTTGTATCTGCCCTCATCGTATGGGTCGTTGGTGCCAGGTTTGCTCATGGTATCTATGGTAAAGGAGAACTGGAAACCACCGGACAGATTGTATTTCTCTATACTATCCTCTCCGATGACCAGGGTGCCCTTTTCAATAACATTGGTATCCGTTTCCGTATGGGTAAGCTCGATTGCCGCTTCCACAACACTCTTTCCCTCACCGGGGCCGAGTATCTCGGAAAGGACATCCTCCTCATACACCTCCACCTCGAAGGCGAGAATGGCGTTCTCCTCTTTCTCCTGGTCGACGTGTACCTCGGTCTCGTTCGTTGGCTGTACGATGGTCTGGCCGTCCACATCGGTTATAATCACCGAGTGTAGACGTGGTTGATGATTGACGGAATAGTAGTTGATCTCCACTCTTTTATCCACCCTAACGGTGTAGGAATCATCGGTTCCCACCATGGACAAGGTATGCATCCCATCGGGGGTATCGGATGAGTCCCAGTTGAGATACCAGACAGAGTAGGGCGGTGAACCTTCTTCAGAAATGTCCTCGGCATATCCAATTACCTCCTCGTCAAGGTAGAGTGTAACATTATTGATCGTGTTGCCATCATTTCCGGGCTGGGCGGTCCCCTCGAAATGAATCTGGCCGCCAAGAAGTCCATTGAGATCCGGCCTAACGATCTCCAGGAGCATCCTTGTGATGATGATATCCACCTTCTCGTTCTGGTTATACCGGAAGCGGACCTGATCGGAGTTTCCCTTGGCACCGCCAGTTATCTCGGCGTAAAAGGTGAATCTGAGGAGATCCTGGTCCTGCTTTCCCACCACTTCGATGTCGAGCTCGCCGTTCTCGTCCGTCAGAACCGGCTCACCCTCGCGTGGATACGGTACCGGGTCAGGATCTATGGTCCAGGTCACCGAAGCACCCTCCAGTGGTCTTCCGTAAAGATCCTTTACTTTGACCTCGGCCCACCAGTATACCTCCAGGTGGGTATCTCCGAAAGGTCTTGGCGGTTCCACCGGGCTCTCAACCTGATGGAGTTTGGCCCCGTTCTTGGCATCGGTCTGAAAGATATCCGCATTGACATGAGAGAGCACTTCCTTCTTCTCCTCCTGGCTCTTTTCGTGGTCCCAGAGGATCACTGCGTTCTTGGAAGTGAGAAGGACTCTCGAAGCACCGCCCTCCTGAAGGTCCGAATCCAGACCGTCAACGGCATCCATATCAGTGGCGTGTACAATGAGGTCTTGGTCGGCCTCGTACCTCATCTCGGTCTCTCCTCCGTCATCTCCCTGTGACTGGGCGCTGTGACCTCCTCCCTTTCCTCCCTTGGAAAATATCTCAGAAGAGCTGATAGATACACCATGACCGTAAACCTTCAATTCAGCGTCCCCGCCCTCTCCGGCCACAATGCCGTTGGCGTATGCATCTCCCCCTGCTCCACCCTCCACCGTCAATGTCGAGCCGGAGATATCAACCGACCTGTCACCTTTGGAACCGAGATGCAGTTTTGCATCACCCCCCGCACCACCGAACGTACCCTGGTCTCCGAGACCTCCGTTATGACCCCTCACGTTGAGCTCGGAACCGTTTATCCTGAGATCGGACCCCTTTGATAACAGCAGTATCTCGGAAGAACCACCCTCCTCACCGTTCGGGAGCGTGGAGGTCCCGTTTATCACCGAGATGCTGGAGCCCACCACCTCCACGGATGTGGCCTTTACATTGACTATGCCCTCTGTGATGGAGATCAGACCTGGTGTGTCCTCATAGTTAACCAAGCGGAGCGTGGTGTTTTCAGCATCTCCCCTGCAGATAAGTGTTTTTGCCTTCAGGGTGCCGCCGATTATCTCCAGAGTGGAATTGCTCATCAGCTGGACCTTATCGAATTCCTGGTACCTATCACCTGTGAGCTCCAGCGTGTAGGTCTCGTTCTCTATCAGAAGGTCCTCACCGGATGCCCTGACGGGTACTGCCTTGGCAGAAGTATCATCTCCATCATATGTCAGGAGGAGACCAGAAAGTGCAAGCATCGAAACGACTAACATCGAATATACGGATATTGATCTTTTCCTCATGATATCACTCCTATAATCTTCTCCTCATGGAAATATCGCTCGCTCGACTCCTGGCGGACTCATATCTTCTGTCCCACATTATCATGAAGAGAAAGAAACCGAAACCCAGCAAAGCGAACGCTATGGAAATGGCTATGGTCAGGGCGGTGGAAGGTGCTGCCAATATCGCCGGCACCACCAGTATGAAAGCCGCTATCATGAACCCTATGGAGAACTTCTTCCTTGATTTGTAAACCTCCATGTCGGTCCTGAGCTCGATTATCATTTTCCTCCTGATGTAATCCTCATCCTCCTGTGCCACTTCCTCCCTATTGAAGGGAAAACCACAGAATTTACAGGTGATGGTGGGCTGTTTGGTGTCTTCAAGCTGTTTGTGACAGTTCGGACATTCTAAAAGTCTTGTTCTCTGGACCATGCGAATCACCGCAGTATTACCGCACGAAGAGGGTTAAAAAATATATACCTTTCTAGTTCAGGACACCTTTTCACTCATCAAACGGTATTTCAAGGAGGTCCATACCCTTAATAATGTGAAATCGGATGATGAGAACGATACGCGGGTGTTGCTCATGGAAATACGGGAGTTCTTGAAAGGTCCGGACCATAATGAACTGGGCAGGCAGGTCGACCCTTACCTGGAGGCTGCCAGGATATCCATGGATGATCAGATGAGTTCCTGGTCAGCTCCGGTGAAGAACAGACCCGGATGGACCATGGCCGGGAACATATTCTCAACACGGAGATCCCTGGCGAAAGCACTTGGAACCACGGTTCAGGAGATATCTGACCGGATAACAGATGCTGTCGAGCAGCCCTCCGACGTGACCTTGCGCCCGATTCCGGCGGTCTATGAGAGGATGGACCCGGATGATCTGCCCTTGCCCACCTATTACGAGAGCGACGGGGGCCCCTATGTTACATCCGGCATATTCCATGCCGGGTGGGAAGGAGTATTCAACCTGTCCTTCCACAGGATGATGTATATGGGAGAGGGGAAGTTCGCGGTGAGAGTGGTCCCAAGGCACCTTATGACAATGATCAAGGGGTCCCGGAACAAGGGAAAAGACCTGAGGGCAGTCGTTTCGATCGGAACGGACCCTGCTGCTCTCCTCGGAGGATCCATATCCCTGCCTTACGGCAGCGACGAGATGAGGGTTGCCTCCTCTCTGCACAGAATGTCTACGGGTGAGCCGTTATCCGTCTTCTCGCCAACAGATGATGCCGGGGGACCTCTGGCGCCTGTGGGAACAGAAGTGGTCCTGAATGGTAGGTTCATCGACGAGGTGGCACCGGAAGGGCCCTTCGTTGACATCACTTCCACTATGGACCTTTCGGGAATGAGTCCGGGAGAGCCCGTGTTCGTGGTGGACCAGGTACTGGTGAGAAAGGATCCCATAATGCACATACTTCTGCCGGGCGGTTACGAACACTTCCTGATGATGGGGCTTCCGAAGGAGCCCTCCATCGGCTCCTCTGTCCGAAAGGTGGTTCCACAGGTCCATGCGGTCAGATTGACCGAGGGGGGCTGCTGCTGGCTCCACGGGATAGTATCCATCACAAAACAGAAAGAAGGTGACGGAAGGAACGCCCTGATGGCCGCCTTCACCGGCCACCCATCCATGAAAAGGGCAATAGTGGTGGATGGGGATATCGACATCTTCGATGATAAGCAGGTTGAATGGGCACTTGCTACACGTTTCCAGGCCGACAGGGACATGATCGTGATCAAAGGGGCCAGGGGCTCCACCCTGGACCCTTCCCGGGACAGGGACACGGGAACGACATCCAAACTCGGTTTGGATGCCACGATGCCCCTTCGCTTTCAGGATGATTTCAAAAGGTTGGACAAGTGAGGCGCGCATCTGGTTTCGGTATCATTTATATCCTGTCAATCAGTATACCCTGTACGTGAAGTACAAAAGAACGGTTCGACTGCTGGCCCTGATGGTATCGATCACCGCCCTTTCGGCCAGCTCGGGCTGTATCGACATGCATACCACCCGCGATATCTTCTTTCCGGAGGAGGACATCTCCTACGAGTATGTACAAGGGACCATAGCGGAGGTACGTCACAATTACACCGGCGGCATAGGCGACGACAATGTCCAGGTACTTGCGCAGGAGGACCATTTCGGAGTGGACAATTTCCATATCGGTATGGGAGGGGGGGACCTCTACATATGGGCCCAGGTGCATTTCGGCTCCGACAGCGAAAGGGTGGTGGATTATGAAAGAGTGCTAGAGGTTTCTCTCTACTACATGCCGGAGGGAGAGAAAAACATACTCAAGGCGAGGAAGGTCTACCGTGCCCCAAAGGTCGGCAGGCTGGACATTGCCGAGATAATGGACCGTGTGGAAAATGCCGAGGAAGGGCTCTGGTCCCTCAGGGCCGTTGGGAACGGTACCGCTTCCGACACGGCCGATGTCCCCTTCTATGATTGGTTCAGGATCACCGTAAACGGAAGGTACTCCGACGATTCCTTCAACAACGATGCCCCCACCAAAGGATCATCAGTCTGACGGAGGAGCTGCATTTGGGTCCATACCGGGGTCCGATTTTTTATCCATCTGGTCCTGTTCTTTCCTGTCCCCCCAATACAGGACCCTCTGCGGGAAGGGTATCTCCACACCCTCCTTCTCGAACCTATCGAATATCCTCTCCCTGATCTCGGAAGCGACCCGCCACTTGTCATTGAAATCATCGACCCAGAAAGTGATGGAGAAGTTAAGTGAGGAATCTCCGAATTCATAGAACCTGTAGAACATCACATGGTCCTCGTCCTCGAAGGTATCCGGATGGGACCTGACCGTATCCATGAGAATTTCGCCGATCCTCCTGGGATCGGATCCGTAGCTGACCCCTACGTTGACGGTGTAGCGTCCCCTTATATCGGGTTCGTTGAGGTTGGAGAACATGTGGTCCGATATCCTGTTATTGGGTATGGTGACAACCTGATTGGTGAATGCGTGGAACAGCCTGGTCGACCGTAGCCCTATCTCCCTGATCTGGTAGACGGTGCCATCGAGTTCGATCCAATCCCCTTCCTTGAAAGGACGGTCGAGCAGGATCATTATACCCGAAAAGAAATTGGACATGGTATCCTGTGCCGCAAGGGCTATGACCAGACCCATGATGCCTATGGCACCAAGGAACATGGTGACATCGAAACCAAAGACCCTGAGGAAATAGATGCCGGCGAAGACCCATATGAGAACGGTCATGATCTTACTTATTACAGGGACCAGCACATCATCCGCCTGGGTTTCCGTTTTCTTCGATATTATCTTGAGATAGACCATTATCACATTCTTGAAAACCTTCATCGAGATATATGCTATCACCATGATGGTGCCGGCTCTGAACAGGATATCAAGAATATCTATTATCCGCTGGTCCAGGTCCAGCTGGGAGATGGAAACAAGAAGTCCATAGAGAAGAAGTATAACGAAGAAGGGGCCCCTTATAATGCCAAGCAGCTTCGCATCCAGGTCGGTCCTGGTCCTGTTCGCTATCTTCAGTCCCAGCCAGAGCAGGAACCAGATCATCAGGGTGCAGAACGCCCAAACGGTAAAGACGATCAGGAACCTCACAAAAGGTGTTCTCATGTCCTCCGGAAGGATGGATTGCTTGATCTTTATCCCGAAGACCTCTATCTCGTCCTTCTTGATCGGACCGTCGTCCCTCCCTCTCTCTATGATATCTACCCCACCAATATAGGGGACCAGCACCTGACGGCCCGAGCTGTTCTCCATGATCTTGATCTGGAACCTGACCTCCGCTCCCGGTCTGAAGTATTCATCAAGCTGCCTATCACCATCGATCTCGCTGTCCGGCAGTGTCAGGTTTGGGAGCCCGAATCCACCCCCGGTAGAGGTGAACCAGACGGTCCTTATTCCATCAGAATAGGTTGATATCTCGACGATGTCCACGAAAACCGCAGTATCTCCATCGGACAGGTTCCCATAGGTGCCCGATGCTGCGTCGTAGCTTGCAATGAGGTCCTTGAAATCATCGAACTCCACCTCCTTGGCGGAAACTTCTTGGGCAGCATTAAATAGGGACAGCGTTGAGAGCAATGTCAGAACCGCAACGAGAAAGAAAGCCCTTTTAGCCGTCCTCGGACCCATGGAGGAACGCTATCACTTACTTGCTAAAATAATTTTTTCATTTGACCGGCATCTGTTGCATGATCTCATAAGGGTTCGAACTTCATCCGCACCGAATTTCCTGTCGCCGGCGATCATTTCAGATCATTGAGATCAAGGTTCACCGTTTCGATGTCCATGGATGCCATTGAGATCCTCTTCAGGGCCCCTGCCAGGGAATGAGTGGTGCCGATCAAAAGAAGGGACACCCCCCTTTCCAGATGGTCCATTATCGTATCGGTCCCTGGCATCTCCAGATCATATCTCAGGCCGCTTCGTAACATGAGTCCTGCGGCTTCCAGGTCCATTACGGCCGCCCGGGGTCTCTCCCCCAACCCTTTCTTATCGGATATTGAGGAGAGCCGGGTCCCGAGCTTTTCGGGATCTATGCGGTCTCTGCTGCCCCCTTGCCTCGCCGGTGTGATCTCCAGCAGAAAAAGGCACAACGGAGGGAGTTCCAGAACCCCGGAGAGGTCGGATATGGATACCATATCACCTTCATCGGCATCATGCTCTGCCTTTCCCGTGGACGGGCTTTCGCGGGAAGCAGCGGCCATGAGGAGCCCAGCCTTCATGAAAAGACCCACATCGTCCCCCTTGCACAGGTCCTCGAAAGCTATGGCATCTATTGACCTGATTATGGAAAGCTTGCTGATATTGTCATCCACGAACTCCTTGAGCCGAAGCAATGAGCTCTGCAGGAGCTCCACCCCCTTCACCGTGGCCCGTGGCGCCTTCCGGGAAAGGTCAACGAGGTCCTCTTGTTCCATCTTCCTGAGATATTCGGATACCGCCTGTGGCGTTATTTCGATGGCCGATGAAATGGTCCTCTGGTCACCGGGATCGTTCAGGACGATCTCCAGCAATATCTGCAGTTTGGTAAGTCTCGATTTGTTCCTGAGAAGTTCCATAGGATCCGCCTCCATGAAAACCATATTATATCTTGATCTTATATCCTATAAACCTTGGTTAAGATAAATAAAGTTTACTTGATTATTACTAAAAGAACATTGAGGTGAACGGATGAACAAGGATTTGCTGTTGATGATAACCGTCTTGTTGACGGTCGGGGCATCGATGATATCTGGTTGTATAGATACCGAGAGCGGGACAGATAATGAATTGGAGGAGGAGCGGAAGAAGAGCTGGAACTTCACAGATCCCCTGGGGAAAGAGGTGGTTCTCGACGGAGAGCCTGAGAGGATAGTGACGATGACCCCCGCACTTACCGAGATGGTCTACGTGGTTGGAGCCTTCCAAAAGATCGTGGGATGTGACAGTTCCTCGGATATGCCACCGGAAGCCCAAAGGCTCGAGCATGTGGTCTCCTGGCAGGGACTGGATGCGGAGAAACTGATAGCATTGGAGCCTGATCTCGTGATCATGGACAAGACCCTGGACAGGACCGATACCATCTACACAGAGGTCAAAGGACTCGACATTCCAGTTTACAGGATATACCCCACCAACCTCTCGGATGTTCTTGATGCCATTACCGCAGTCGGCGAGCTCACCGATGAAACGGACAACGCTACTGCTGTTGTTGAGGATTTCAGGGATAGGATGGATGTCGTGAAGGTGGCAGCGGACACCATTTTGGAGGATAGTGCCCCCAAGGTTCTCCACGTGACCTATTATGACGGTACGGGGGACCCGTGGGTCGCAACAGATTCTACCTTCTCAGGAAGTCTCATAAGTATGGCCGGTGGAGAATGTGCGGTATCGGATGACAGGGGGTTCGTGGTACAGATCTCGCTGGAGACCATTATAGAGAGCAGCCCCGATCTCATCCTATGTTCCCAGAGCAGCTCCTGGCCCACCCAGACCAGGGAGACCATAATCAACGATGACAGATGGACGGATATCCCGGCGGTGGAGAACGGGAACGTAGTGGATGTCGAAGGAGATTGGTGTGACAGGACCGGCCCCAGACTGATAATGGGTCTGGAGGAGTTCCATGGGCATATAATGAATACCGCCGAGGTCTGAAAATGAGGGTGGGTGGGTGGAAGGTAACGTTCCTCATCCTCCTGCTACTATTGGTTATTTCCATCTTGGTCGCCGTCTCCATCGGTTCCGAGAACCTGTTCCTGCCGCATATTCTAAGGGCGATCATCTCAGGGATACCCGGAATGAGCTGGGCAGCCGGAGAATTCACGTGGAGTGGACCGCTTGGATCGGAAAGGCATTTCGATACCCTTCCGGTCGGATACAGGACCATCGTACTTCGGATCCGACTCCCCGTTGTAATCATGGCGCTATTCGCTGGTGCCGGACTGTCTGTCTCCGGATCATCACTTCAAGGTCTGTTCAAGAACCCTCTCGTGGACCCGTTCATCATCGGGATCTCGGCTGGAGGTGCTTTCGGTTACGTGATCGCCGTGATGATCACCGAAGGGGCTTCCCTCTGGGTCTCCCAGATAACAAGGATACTCCTATCTTTCATATTCTCCGTGGGAACGGTCTTCCTGGCATACCTGCTGTCACGAACAGGAAGCAGGGTCCCGCTGACCCACCTTCTCCTTGCAGGGATCGCTCTTTCGGCCTCGCTCACAGCGGCGACACAGATGCTGGTCTATCTGACAATAGAGAACCCCACCCCTATTATCTTCTCCCTCATGGGAAACTGCTCCCTGTCCCGATGGTGGGAAATCAGCATAGTTGCGCCGGTGGTGATCCTGGGAACCGCTCTTCTATCCCTCTTCGGAAGGGACCTCAACGCCTTCAGCTCAGGCGAGGTCACCGCAAAACACCTTGGTGTGGATACGGAAAGGTCCAAGACAGCGATACTCATCGTGGCATCTCTGATGGCCGCCATTACCGTTCCGTTCTGTGGGATGATCGGTTTCGTGGGGCTCATGGTCCCACACATCATGAGAAGGTTCATCGGTCCGGACCAGAGATACCTGATCCCTGCCTCGGCCCTGCTGGGGGGAAGCTTCCTCATCATCTGCGACCTGGTGGCAAGGACGCTCTTGGATGTTACGATCCCACTGGGTATCATCACGGGTCTTCTGGGAGGGGCATTCTTCATCTATCTGCTCAGAGCAAGGAAGGTGAGAGGTTGATCAGTGTACGGGACATTACGTTCGGATACAATGGAGGCGACCCTGTTCTGCGGGATATCAACCTGGAACTTGAAAAAGGAGGTTTTCTGGGTATACTGGGTCCCAACGGTTCAGGAAAGTCCACCCTACTGGGGCTGATGTGCGGAACCCTGCGTCCCGGAAAGGGAGAGGTCACACTTGATGGTATGAACGTATACAGCTGGAGCAGAAAGGAGATAGCGAAAAGGATAGCCGTGGTTCCCCAAGAGAGCTATCTGGGATTCGAGTACCGGGTCGAGGAGGTGGTATCCATGGGGAGGTACCCGCACATCGGTCGCTTCAGCTTCATCGATCCCGGCGGGAAAGAAGTAGTGGAGAGGGCAATGGAAGCCACGGAGACCCTGGACCTGAGGGAGAAGACTGTGGATCGGTTATCCGGAGGTGAGCGTCAAAGGGTGATGATAGCAAGGGCCCTCGCCCAGGAACCCGGCATATTGATGCTTGATGAGCCCACCAAGAACCTGGACATCAGGCATTCATTGGACATAATGGAGCTGGTGGGCCTCTGGAACAAGAAAAGAGGCCTGACAGTTGTTGCAGTGCTTCACGACCTCGATCTGGCTTCAAGATACTGCTCCACCTGCATCCTGCTCAAGGACGGAAGAATAAGCTCAATGGGAAGGACCTCCTTTGTCATCAAACCGGAGAACATTGACAGGGTGTTCGGCGTAAAAAGCAAGGTGAGGAAGGTCGATGGGGCGGTAAAGGTGGATATAATACGGTAGGAACGTATTTTCACCATACCCCCTAGGAGCCTATATTAAGGACGGACCCTGAGGTTATCTTCCTCCGAGGAGCACTGTAGATATGTCCAACTTCTGTGAAAAGTGCGGGTCGCTGATGCTCTGGGATTTCTCCAGCGGAGCGAAGCAGCGCAGGTGTCCCCGATGCGGGATGATAGATAAGAATCACTCAGGGGATAAGTGCCATGACCCGAAGAAGGAGAAGGGGCAAAAGAGTTTCTCTGTCAGGAAGGGAGTGTCCCCAAGGGGCTCTTCCTATGCTTCCTCGTCAATGCAGGACAGGATCACAGAAAAGGTCCGAAGGAAGGTGATCTCCGGATCGGAATGCTTTGCTGCAGGAAGGGGAGAGGATGTATCCGGGGTTCCGGCCCCTGAGATGTTTCCCTTCAAAAAGGTCAGGGAGGGTCAGCTCCAGTTCATGGAGGATGTGAAAAAGACGGTGGATGGGGGAGGTTTTCTCATTGCCAGTGTCCCAACGGGCATAGGTAAGACCGCTGCTTCGCTCTCTCCGGCGGTCCGTCATGCGCTGGAAGAGGGGAAATTACTTCTGTTCATGACATCCAAACAGTCCCAGCACAAGATAGCCGTGGAAACCCTGAGAAGCCTTTCCGTAAGGACCGGGAGGAGCATCCGGGTGGTGGATGTCATCTCCAAGCAGTCCATGTGCCCCCGAGAGATATCCAGGATGCCTCATTCCACCTTCGGATATCTCTGCAAACAGCAGGCAAAGGATGGGACCTGCGATCTCTTCCGTCCGCCTCCTCGACATGTTATCGAGGAGATACTGGACGACATCCACGATGTGGAGGGGATCAAGGATATCGCCCGGAAAGCAAGGATATGTCCCCACAGGGCCGCCCTGGAAGCAGCCAAGAAGGCACATGTCCTGATCTGCGACTTCAACTACCTCTTCTCCGATCTCTCGGATGCCGTGCTTTCCTCCCTGGGCAGGGACCTATCGGAGATCATCCTGATAGTCGACGAGGCGCACAACCTCCCCGACAGGATAAGGTCGAACCAATCCGAGGAGCTCCCCGTGAGGGTCATAGAGGAGGCCAGGGACATGGTCTCGGGCCAGAAACATCTTAGGATGTACCTTGGACAGTTGAGGGACATGATCATCGAGCAGGCCAAAAAGAGAATGAACGACGAGAGCGAGGTGGAGCTGGACAAAAGGGAGTTCGTATCGGAGATAAGGGCGTTGTTCCAGGGTTCCATTGACGGATACTTCGATCTGGAAGGTTTCATAGATATGCTGGAGGAATATTCCAAGAAGAGAAAGCTCCCCGAGGACGAGGACCCCATACTTGCGGTGTCCGATTTCCTGCGCCGGATGCTCTCCATGAAGAGCTCGCACATACTCTATTTCACCATTCCGAAGGGGAGGTCCATTGAATCCCTCCGGCTCGCATTCCGGAACCTGGACCCCGGAGAGATCTCCGGTCCCGTCTTCAAAGCTTGCAGTTCGGCCGTTTTGATGAGCGGAACACTCTCCCCTCCTTCAATGTTCGGGGACATACTGGGAATGTCCAGGAAACGGAGGGTGGAGAGGGAATATCCCTCACCGTTCCCCACCAGGAACAAACTGGTTCTCCTTGATGAAACGGTTAGCACAGCCTACAAGAAGCGAAATCAGAAAATGTACCGTTCAATGGGTGAGCGAATCGTCTCCCTTGCCGGGTGCTTTCCGGGCAACATCGCTGTTTTCTTCCCTTCATATTCCCTACTCTACGATGTCAAGGAGTTTCTATGGGGCTGTCCCAAGAGGGTTATCGAGGAGGAGAGGTCCATGTCAAGGTCGGACAAGGAGAGCCTCATACAGGACCTTCAAAGGTCCAGGGATTCGGGAGGAGCCGTTCTTCTGGGAGTAATGGGGGGCTCGTTATCGGAGGGAGTGGATTACAGGGACAACCTGCTCTCCGGGGTGATCGTGGTCGGGCTCCCCCTAGCCCCTCCTTCCCTGGAGGTCAAGGCATTGAGGAATTATTTCCGGAACAAGTTCGGATTCAAGCTTGGTGATGACTATTCCTACAATTTTCCGGCAATGAACAAGATACTCCAGGCAGCGGGAAGGTCCATAAGGTCTGAGACCGACAGGGCAGTGGTGGTGCTGATGGAGGAGAGATTGAAGCAGAACAGGTACCTGAAGTTCCTGCCCGAGGACCTTAGACCGGTCATGTTGGAAGGTCTGACCGTGGAGGACGCGTCATCCAGGTTCTTCAGGATGATATAGGACTATCTCTGCTCCCCCGGTCTTTCGAGGTTCCGCTCCTCCAATCCCTTGATCAATCTTACCATTGATATGTTGAGAGGAGTTGGCATCTCCACTTTCTCACCCTTTCGGGCAATGGCGCCATTTATCGAATCAACCTCTGTACGCCTCTTGAGCTTGATGTCCTGAAACATGGAAGATACGTTGGATGAGGTTCTCTCCACCACGTCGAAGGTCCTCCGGAACATCTCCTGGTCGGTCAGGTCAACGTCATGGGCGTTTGCCACACGCACTCCTTCCGAGATCAGGTCCCGTGCCATATTGTTCATGTCTTCGTTCTCCATAAGGATGCCATTGGAGGCCCGGACTATGGCTGTTAATGGATTTATCGCAGAATTTATGATGGTCTTCGCCCATATCTCCCGGTCAATGCACATAGTTATCTCCATGTCCATACCGGCCAGCTTGAACGCATCGGCGATCTCCGGAACTATATCCACTATGTGAAGCTCGTCACTCCCCCATCCGAAATGGCCGATCATGGAATCTCCGGTTCCCGCATGCTTTACCAGTCCGGGTCCTTTGTAGGTCACTCCATGACATGTGATGCCACCTATGACCTCCGAGGGTATATTGCGCTCCTTGAGGTAAGCCAGTATCCTCTCCTCGTTGTCCAGACCGTTCTGGAGGGAGAGGATGCGTGTTCCCTTTTCCAGCAGTGGGGAAAGGGGGGTCAGGGTCATCTCGGTATTGTAGGCTTTTACGCAGATTATTATCAGGTCATAGGTCTCGTCCTTGGGGACGTATGTGAACGCCTTGATCCTGTATTCCCCCTGGGTGAGCCCTTCGATCCTCAGGCCCTTCTTTTTCAGCATCCAAACCTGCTCTGGCCTGCCGATTATGGTCACATCGTTCTCGGTGGACAGTATGCCTGCCACCAGGCTCCCGAGCGCTCCAGCACCGATAACCAAGATCTTCATCTTCATTCCTTCAGTTCCTTCAGATAGTCTACAATGTCCTGAGATATATCCTCAATGGAGCGGTTCCCGTCCACATTCTTCAGTATTCCTTCTTTCCTGTAGAACTCCACCAGGGGCTCGGTCTGCTCCTTGTAGACCTCTATCCTGCTCTTCACGGTCTCCTCTGTGTCGTCGTCCCTCTGATATAGCTCGGAGCCGCACTTATCACAGATGCCCTCCCTCTCGGGAGGATTGAAATTGACATGATAGGTTGCCCCGCACGTGCACATCCTCCTTCCGGTGATCCTCTTTATGAGGGCGGACCTGTCCACGACAATATTTATTACCGCATCCAGTTCCACGAACTCCTTCAGAGCCTTTGCCTGTGGAATGGATCTGGGGAAACCATCCAGGATAAAACCACCCCTGCAGTCGTCCTCACGGAGCCGCTCCTTCATCATCGAGATGACCACATCCTGGGGAACAAGCTCCCCTTTGTCCATATATCCCTTGGCCATCTTACCGAGCTCGGTGCCTTTGCGCACCTGTTCCCTCAGGAGGTCCCCGGTGGATATCTGGGGGATCTCGAATTCCTTCATGATGTAATTCGCCTGCGTTCCCTTGCCCGCTCCGGGGGGGCCGAATAGAGCTATCTTCATGTCCCCGCTATCTGATAAAGGCAATAAAAAGATGTTGGCCGAAAGAGAATTATCTGAAGGTATCTCCATGGCCATGGTACATTAAAACAGAAAAAAGAGTAGGGAGGCCTATGAGAACCTCCCTTACGCCCTTCCAATGGTGTCACTGCGGTGGAAGGTTGTTCTGTGTCTGAGGCTGATCGGGAGCAGGTACTGTTCCCGCCGGGGCTGACTGCATCTCCTGCTGCGGTTGCGGCGCAGGCTCAGGCTCCGCCGGAGCTGGCTGTGGTGCCGGCTCCGAAGGAGGTGTTTCCGGGGCTGAGCCCGCCGAAGGCGGAACCCCCTCAGACTGCTGCATCGTATGTGCCGCCTCATGTGCACCATCCTGTGCAGGAGGCAGAGCAGAGCTCTGGTCCATCTCAGCAGGCTGGGAAGAAGGAAGAGCCGGACCCGCAGAGGCGGGTAAAGCCGCACCCTGGGTCATCGGAGCCATATAAGCGGTCGTGGTGATCTCATCCCAGGACACCGAAGGCATGATACGCCGCATGTTCTTGACCGTCTTGATCCTCTTCACTGCCCGATCCTTCTTCGACTTCACTATAACCATCGTTACAAGAACAGCCAAAAGAAGAACCACAAGAAGAACCCAAAAAGGCCAGGCTTCTGCATCAAATACAGAAAGATCTCCCTCATCCCTCACGGACTCCTCAACAGGTGGATGACTCCGGGGATTCTTCGGATTGGTATCATTCTCGAACTCCTGGAGATTGGTGAAACCATCCCCATCGGGATCCTCACGGGCGTCCTTGGTCTCTATCTGGGTCTGCCACAGCTCCTCCCACCAGTCAGGAAGTCCGTCAAGATCGGTGTCACCCATCCCATCTGCATCATCCTTCTCGGGCTCAAGAACGGTGATGGTGTAGTGATACTGAACCTCGTTGTTCACACGGTCCTTTGCCAACACCGTCACGGTATACTCGCCGGGATCGAGCCGGGCAAGGAGCTGGATGGAATCTCCAAGAAGCTCGTGACCATCGGTGGTAGAGATATACCAGTTCACCTCCAAACGATCACCATCAGGATCATACGAAGGAGAAGCATCGAACATTATATCCCTGTCCGAATAAAGCTCGTCACCTGCCTCCGGAGATACTACATCTATTACCGGATAGGTGTTGATCTTTATATTGAAGGCCTTTGAGGGAACAAGAGGATTGCCAGCAAGATCGTGGGCCCTGACCTGAACATAGTTGTCGTCACCTCTCCTGAAATACTCACGAAGCGTCACTACCGGCTTCGGCCCGTCGGTGGCATCCTTGTAGGGCATCCACTGGGACCACTTGGTAAGACCCTGGGTGGTTATCCGATACTCTATTGAGCTTGCATCTACTCCAGACTGCTCGTCGGTTATCTGAACCTTTACCTCCTGCAGAGGGTCCAGCTTATACTCGTCCTCCGAATGCGATAAGAGCTTGAAGGATGGGGGCTTGGCATCCACCCATACATTGTAAGGCTCGGACTCGAAGAACGGATTGCCGGCTACGTCGCGGGCCCTGAAACGGATCCAGTTGTCCATACCGTTCTTGAACCAGCCGGATACAACAACACGGAGTTCAGCACCTGGGGCATAGGATTCTATTATCTGCTGCCAGTCACCGATCAAACCAACCTCACCAGAGGTGGATATCTCATACTGGATGGTCAGAGGATCCACACCCGTCAGATCATCATGGACCAGAATGGAACAGGTGGGACGGAGGATGTTTATCCATTCTCCTGTCTCGGGATAGAAATCAGAGAAGTAGACCTGGGTCAGGTCGATCATTACTTCTGCGAAAATGGAGTTCCCCTCGTTACCCACGGCATCCTCCGCCCAGATGTATATCTTATTTGTACCCTCGCTGAGACCTTTGACCTCCGCAGTATAGGTCCCCTTGATAACATCCATTACCTCTGAACCGGTGGCATAAGCCTCCTCCTTGTCCTTGTTCACTGAAATGTGATACATCGCAACGCCAGAAGACTGGTCAACAGCATCCTTCCAGGTCACGAAAACATCACGGTCATCATCGTAGTTGCGGGGAAGGTCCTCCTTGGAATCCGGTTTCACCTTTATTTCGCCGGGGAGACCGGGATCGTCATTGTCGACAAGAACAAGAAAACGCCAGCCCTTATAGTAATGATCGCTCATATCGTTATTCGCCGATACGTTGATGAACTCTAACACCAACTCCATATCAGTGTAATAATCCTCAACCAGTATCTTCAGGTCCACAAGGTCACCCGTGTCATCGCATTGATGGAAACGACCCTTACTGTCCCTTATTCCTATGGCGATCATGTCAGGAGGCTGGATGGGGATCTCGGGATCCGCATAGGCACGCTCAATACCGGTGACGGTGATATAGTCGCCTCCTTTAACGTAATCTCCCCTCTCAAGCTCCCGACCCTTTACATCAAGAACGGTAATGTTACCTTCCATCTGGACCTGGGTGACCACACGGAACACACCATCAAGGTACAACGACGAGCCCTTCACACCTTCACCATCTATTATCCACTCCAAAGAGATAAGATCCGAAGTGGGCCAGCTGAAATCAAAATCGAACTCGAAGAGTACAGTACCCATATGATCGGGGTCCTGGGTATCAAGCATCATGGCGCAACCTGCCTCATTGAACATCACGAGACTGTTGGGACCGTCCATGTTCATGAACTGGTCGGTCTCAAAATCATACCTCAGCTTGATGCGCTCCCCCTGAGAATCCGCGTCGATGACGAGGTCCATGGTGAGCATGTTCTCAACATCGGTCTCGATCCAGAAATCCGCCCGGGCCCAGTAATACTCCTCTCCCTGACCCGCCTGGGCAGGATAGATGTTCTCCTCAACACCGAAACCGGGTTTTACAGTGGCATTCCGGATCTCTGTCCTGAACTGCTTGAACACTACGGCGTGGCCTGCCCTTATGCGGTCGGTCCCTCCTGAATATGTTCTGTGATGATAATTGACACCTACGTCCCTGTCGGCGTTCTGTATCCCGCAGTCGGCATACCTTCCGTTAGAATACGATGATCCTCCGGTTATGTCCTGCCACTGAACCTTTATCTCACCTGTCTCGTAGAGAATTGCCTCAAAGGTCATAGTGAAAGAATTCCAGTTGCCGTAACTGCCCCCAGCATAGTAGTAAGGAGTTATCATATTGTGCCACTCGATGACGAAGTAATCCACACCTTCCGTGGTTGTTCCGGAGAGGGTGTAGATGTTGGAATCACCTGATGTCTTAATACCGCCGTAGGTCCAAAGGGCCGCAATAAGGTTTCCCGGGGTCGTGCTGTGACTGTCAGGAAGCGCGCCTCCGTAGTTCCTGTAATTGTAGCCCGAGGGAGAATTGGCATCGAAGCTTGCCATCCCGTTGGGCCACAGGTAGATCTCATCGAAATCGTTGCCGTAGAAGTTGAATGTGAACGGCAGAGGGATCCCCTGAGATGTTGGCATCCTGTAATATACACCATAATAACTGTATGAATAAGCCAGTTTGGTCCTTTGAGCGGTTCCGCCTGTAGCATCTATCCAGTCGTAAGATACTGAGGGATTTGTTCCCTGGCTGTCGATCCATGTATAACCTTCATCATCGGCCGTGCTGGCCTGGTTGGCTGAAACCTCCGTATCATCGGAGTTTGAAAGGACCAGGCCCGTTCCAAGCATGAGCACGGCCATGAACAAAGACATTGCGATACTTTTCAACTTTCTCATCTTTTCACCTCATTTTCATCCATCAAATTTCAACCTCACTTCATATCCAGCCTCTCGGAACGTCTCTTGTCAAGGGAACGCCTGTAATCCTGTTCCTCGGATTCAAGCTCCTTCTCCTCTTGGACCTCATCCTTGAAGTTCCTCCTCTTGGCAAGGGTGAGGAGCAACAAAGCCACGATCACTATAAGAGATAGGAGAACCACAATGAATGTCAAGGAACGATACTCCGCATCCACATCGCTCTCGGAAGCTTCCTCCTTGGTGGGAACAGGATAAGGAGGATGACTCGTCGCCTTGGTCGGATCGGTGCCGTTCTGGAATTCCTGCAAATTGGTGAACATGTCATTGTCACTGTCAAGATGACTGTCGGGCCGGAAAGGGTTGAGACGATACTTTATCTCCCACTCATCATAGAGACCGTCACCGTCGCTATCTATCGACATGGGATCGATCTGCTCCTCCTCCAGAACCGTTATCTCGAAGGTCTCCACAAGACTGTGGGCCGGATCGTTCACTATAAGGGTGATAACATGTACACCGGGAGACAGGGACTTGAAGAAGAATGCCTCACTGCTCAAAAGCCTGTCGAGGTCAGAATACCAGGTGAAACCAAGTGAATCTCCATCGGGATCCTCGGTGCCAGAGGCATCGAAGAGTATCTTCTCGGTGGATACATAATCACGGCCGTTACTCGGTTCCCCGATATAGGCGTCAAGAACAGGAGCCGAGTTCACCTTCACATTATACTCCTTGCTGGTGGCGTAGTTGCCAACATTATCGTGACCACGGAACTGGATGTAGTTCCGGGTTCCCTCGGAAAAGACCATCTCAAGCTCGACGTGAACAGAACTTTCCGACTCAGAGGTGATCTCGACCGGGGACCAGTCACCATACAGACCCTTGCCACCGGTGGTGTATCGGTATTCAAGCGTTTCAGTGGCCACTCCGCTCCCCTGACGACCGCCGTGGATGTCGGTTATGTCAAGGGACACCACCACGGCCTCCCCGTTCTGATACTCCGACTCGAAAGGACGGAAGGATGTGAACGATATGGGCTCCTCGTCTACCCACACATTGAAATCCTCCGAAGAGGTCCAGCCGTTCCCGGCAACGTCCTTGCCCCTGAAACGGATCCAGTTGTTCTTGCCGTTCTCGAAGACCGTGGGTATGGAGGGTCGCAACTGATCGGCATCCCGGGGAACCTTCGCGGGCTGCCACGCATTGTAATAATCGGTTGTCGTGGTGGATACCGAATACTGCAGGTCCTTGGCAGATACACCGGACCCTCCTCCGTCATCCACAAGGACCGAGCAAACAGGAGTATGGGTATTTACCCATACCTGATCTCCCGGGGAAAACTCACTGAACATTATCTCACTGGTATCTATCTTGGTCACACCGAAGGAGGGGATCGAAGGATTTCCTGCCTTGTCTACGGACCAGACCCATACCTTACGGGAGCCCGTCCCATCGAAGTAGACCTTGGTGGAAGTGTCAGGGCTCTCGACCCAGATCGCTTCACCTTCGGCCTCAGGGTCAAGAGGATCGTGGGTGGTCACATAGTAACCACCTATACCGGATTCGAAATCCTCAGCAGGATCCCAGGTCACGAAAACCTCATTGTCATCATCAAAGGCGGTGTTCTTATCTACAAAAGAATCCGCATGGATCTGGATGCCCTGAGGAGGAAGAGGCTTGTAAGGATCCACGTTCAGAACATAAGTGATGTCATCAGAAACGTCGGTGCCTTCGGATATGGTCAGGGTATACTCCTTCCTCACATAATCGTTCTCGGCAAGAACCTCAACCATGCACTCCTCTTCAACATCTTCCTGAACGAACTGGTTCCCCTCTTCATCCGTTATGGTGAATGTGATGGCACCAGCTCTGGGCGATACCGCGGTATCGACATACACTGCCCGTATCCCCCGAAACAGGAACTTTTCATTCCCGTGGACCCAGCCGCCGTTCTGAATGAAACCGCGTGTCTTCGTATATGCTACCATGGATCCCATCTTCTCGAGCCTGCTCTCCACCCAGATGGCATCCTCCAATTCCACATGGGAGGGACAGGTCTTTTCACCGGTTACCTCGAAATTTACATCTATAAACTCTAAATGATCCCAATCCAAACTGAAATCAAAGTAAAATCTGACCGCCACGTTGTGCGTTGGGTCGCTGGAACTGTACTTGACGTTCGACCTTGCCTCATCTAGTATGACGACCCCTGCCTTGTCGCCGGACTTCAGGAATGCCTTGTTATTGAAATCGTAACTGAGTATTATTGGGTCGTCCAAGTCCGCCCCGATACTCATCGTGACATAGGTGAGGTTCTCCACGGTGGATTCTATAAAGACATTCGCATCTGCCCAGTACATGCCCCCGCCTCCCTGGGCAGGATATATGTTACTCCCCTCACCGTAGCCCGGAGCGAGTTCTACATCCAAACTGGTTTCTGCGCCACCTTCGTAGACCTCCCATTCGGATATTGATGGATTGCTCGTCTGTAGGGTTCCGGGCAATCCCAGAAGGTTGTACAATCTGAACCTTGTTGTAGACACTGCCTGGGGCAGCATCCGGGCATAGGGTTTTCCAGAAGTATACAAATTCTCAGCTTCCGCATCGTATGGGCCAAGACTCTGATATGTGCTACCATCCCAGTATTGCATATCCTGGCATCCTATCAGAATTCTTCGTGAACCATCCGTATAGAAATGATATATTCTGAAAGCCCATATGGAAACCGGAGTATCCCATACATATTCCATATAGGATCCGTCATTTCCCGTGCCACTGCACGAAATCCAACCGTTCTGCCCTGTTAGGATCTCATCATTCCAGCCGTGAGGAGCATCAGTCATTGCCGCACTACCCCTGCCGGTCGCCTTCAGTGCAACATTATCCCCCAGATCGGGATCCGTTTTAGTCCAAAGAGCAGTGGCCTCTGCCTCGATCTTTTCCTCGGGCCCCAACACAACCAATGCACCTGCCAAGAGAAGGAAGGTTAAGACCAAGATGCTCACATATTTTCCATTCTTTTTCATTTCATTGCCTCCTTTTCAAGCTTGATCCGATACATATTTCCGATCTGCGCGTCATCTCTATCGTCACCTCTATTGGGAAACTGGGACAACCAGCTCTATTAGGACTGAATACCATTGTGAACAACGATTTTGCCTTATAAATCTTTTTTGCCCTTCGTTTTTCCTAATATTTAACTTTGCGGTCCAGATTCCCCTTACTTCCAAACCGTTGGACAAGCATGCCAGAAGATGATAAGCATCGTCGTACATTCACACACCTCTAGCGCAGTGCGGTCGTTCGGATTAGTCAACAGCGTGGGCGATCCATCAGAACAACTAAAAAGATTGTAGCGATATGTGCCTGACAGGATACATCCGAGGACCGTGATCTGAAAAACGGGTCGTGAGATCGATGAAAATAGTTGCTGTCTGTGGAATGCCAGGGTCGGGAAAAGGCGTGATCGCCGATATAGCCAAGGAGAAAGGTCTCCGTGTCCATTCAATGGGCGACGTTGTGAGGGACCATTTCTCAAGGGACTGCCCCGGAAGGGACCAGATCGAGACCGGCATCTTTGCCGACATGGAGAGGAAGAAACACGGAAATGAGATATGGGCCAGGAGATTGATATACACCCTGGAAAAGGAACTCAAACCGGATACCGACCTCGTAATGATAGACGGCATGAGAAGCTCCACGGAAAAAGAAATGTTCAGAAATAGATGGGGCGCGGACTTCACAATAATGGCCGTTCACTCGTCACCGGACACCCGCTTCAAGAGGCTGGCAGAAAGGATGCGAAAAGACGATACCACGGACAGGAAGAGGTTCGATGAAAGGGACGATAGAGAGCTTGGTTGGGGTCTCGGAAATATAATATCCAAAGCTGATATAATGCTGGTCAACGAATCGGGTAAGGAAACCTTCGAACAGGAGGTCTGCGACCTCATCGAAGAATTGGAGGACGAAAGATGACAAGACTCTTCTTTGCAGTAAAGGTCCCGGAGAATGATGCGTTCATGGAACTCTATCATGAACTGGACGAACTGGGTAAAGGTGTACGATCGGTGAGGCCGGGGAGCCAGCATTTGACATTGAAGTTCATAGGTGTGCCCCCGTGTTCAGTGGATGAGGTCAAGAAGGCACCGGAAGGTTTTCTGAACAACTACTCTCCCTTCGAGATCGATATAAAGAATGTGGGAGCATTTCCCAACTGGAGGAGACCGTCCGTCCTCTGGCTGGGTCTTGAATCCATCGGTAAACTGAGGAAGATGGCCGTGGACCTTGACATATCCCTGAACCAGAAGTGCAATATACATAGGGAGAGAAGGGATTTCAGGGCACACATCACGGTAGCCAGGATCAAGAGCCCGAGGAGCATTGACCTCATCTCTGCAAGGGCATCCATGGAAAGGTGTCTGGGAAAACTGATAGAGGACGAATACACCATACCTGTCAAGGGGTTCGACCTGATCGATTCGGAGCTGACACCCGATGGTCCGGTATACAACGTGGTAAAGGAATACGCCCTTGGAACAAAATGATTTATTATTGTATAGAGCGATGCGCCATCGTATAGGAGGGGCCTCAAATGACATTGGGAGTCAAATGGATAAAGGAGACAGTGACCACAGAGGATGCGCCGGCAGCGGTAGGGGCATATTCACAGGCCGTATCAACGGGCCCTCTTCTGTTCATTTCCGGACAGTTGGGCCTTCTTCCTGACAAGAAGGAGTTCGCCGGAGATACCATAGAGTTGCAGACGAAACAGGCCATGGAGAACCTCGCCGCCGTGCTGGATGCGGGGGGCTCGACCCTTGACCAGGTACTGAAGGTGACCGTATATCTAAAGGATATCAAGGATTTCAAGGCCTTCAACGAGGTCTATGCGGGTTTCTTCGAATACGACCCGCCGGCACGGGCGGCCATGGAGGTATCCAACCTTCCGCTGGGGGCCCGGATAGAGATAGAGGCCGTTGCGCTCCGGGACTGAGCTATTCCTCGTGCTCCATCATGGATTGGTTCTTCTTCGCCAGTATATACACTACTCCTCCGATCAGTATCATTAGGCCTGCCGATGCCAAGGAGATCCAGATCCAGTCCCCATCATTTTTGGCATCTCCACCTTCCTTTTCACCGGGATGGTCCTCCGGATCGTTCGGGTCCGTTCCGGCCTTCATCTCCTCCCAATCCGAGAAACCGTCATCATCACTGTCGAAACCGAGTATGTTCTCATCCCTTGGATTCTCGTCCCAAGGGTCGGGGACCCCGTCACCGTCCGTATCATTATTCCTCGGGTCGGTGAGGTTCTTGAACTCCTGAAGGTTGGACCAGCCGTCGTTGTCATGGTCCATCATGGCATCCGCAGGGTCGTTGGATGAAAAGTTGAATTGATCCTCATACCAGTTGGGGAGCCCGTCCCCGTCGAGATCGAAGGTGTAGTTCTCACTTACATTGAATTCCAGTTCCTTTATGAGCCAACCGTCATCCGGATCGGTGATATTTATCCTGATGGTGTAATTGCCGGGGTCCCAGAACTGTATGACCAGGTGGTCCTTATCGGCCTTGCCGGGGTCCAGATAGTTCGGAAGGGAATATGATTCCCAGATCCCGTCAGGTAATATCCACTCGAAATAGAAAAACTCATCAGAGGGGTCCGTTATATTGTAAAGTTCTATGGTGATGTTCTCTCCCTGGACCACATCGAGGTCCCCTTCCAGACCGTTTTCCAGAATGCGGTGATCGCAGGAGGTGGGGGGAAGGTTCTCTACCCAGAAGAATACATCCATGGTCCTATTTGTCCTTCCGCCCTGTAGACCCAATGCCCATATCCTGATCTCTATCTGGTATCTGCCGCTGTGGTCCAGGGTGATCATCTGGGTGGAGTTCTCTTCTGTCCAGTTCAATTCCCCCGTGAGTAATATGTCCGGGTTTTCCGAACTCTTGTAGATATCACCCTTGGCCCAGATCATGAACATTTCACATTCCGGTTCGTAGCTGAGGTTCGCGCTGACCTCGATGACCTGACCTTCGTAGAATGTCTGGTTCCATCCCCCCTCTGTCTCTATCTTGGGCTCCGGAACGCGTATCATGATGTTCTGGGATATCCTGCGTTCCCTTCCTACCTTGTCGGTGACCAATACTTCGACCTTGTAGGATCCGGTCCTGTTGAAGATATAATTCAAATATGGTTCTCCGGTGATGGTCATGTTATCCATCAAGGTATCGTTTTGGTCGACATGGAAGATGTTCCAATCATACCTGTATTTGTTATCGGGGAGTGCATCCTCTGTAATGTTGACCATGAAGGTCTGTTCTTCACCTACATATCCGGTCCGATGGTTCTCCCCGAGGTCCACCTCGAGGAGTGTATTGTGAAAACCAATTTCCACCCACTCCGAATCAACATCATCCTCCTCGTCCGGGTCAAGGGCCGGGAATATCTCCACATATGGAGGATATGTATCGGGATACGCTATCTCATGGAGGGTCTCTTCAGGCTCCTGGAAGAATGCTGGATGAGGATGGAATACCCTCATGCAGGCATCCTCTTTTTCTTTCCGGTAGGATATGTTCGACCTTATCGTATGTGATGTGAATGGGTCCTCGAAGGGTCCGCAACTGTAATTGGCATCGACCCGTATGGTCCCGTTGACGGGGTCCCGCACCCTGCCAAGAAAACTGCTGAAGGTAACATCTGCTTTTCCATCAACCAATCCGTAGGACCTCTCGTCAACGGTAAGATCGTCCCCGCTATTGGCTCCGAACGGACCCTTCTCTATCTCATTGTCCTGACCTGTCAGCAGATCGTACCATGCATCGACCTCCTGTGTGGTTACGAAAAGGTCCCCATCTCCCACCATTAGATCTATCATCGCCTTGATAACCATCGTGTTGTTCTCCGGGAGCCTGAACCTGGAGATCGAACGGAAATATGACCAGTTCCGGAAATGGAGGTACATCCGCATGGTAAAGATATCATTGTCGGTCAGATCGATATCAAGTTCCATATCGGATGATATGTTCAGCTCCTGGAAATGGGTATCATACCTGCCGGCCTCGAAGGGATCATCGGCCACGATCAGGTATCCGGTTCCTTCACCCGTCCAGAAATCGAACTCCCCCTTGGGGTTGGTCGTATCCGAATTGTCCTCGGGGAAACCGTTCCTTGTGAATAGCTGGACGGTGATGTTCTCAACGGGAAGGCCTTCCTGGTCGCTTACTGTACCGGTGATATGATATTTCTCTTCCTTCAGTGTAATGTTCATCCATACCGTATCACCTGGACCGAGTTCAAGCGAATGGAAGTATGCATCATGACCCTCCGCCATGGAGAAAAGGAAATGCCTTCCCTCCCAGAAACCGAGCTCATAATATCCTTCCACATCGGTCAGGGTATGATTGGTTACTTCCCTGTAATTGTCCCTTACTGCTACCATGGCATCCTCCATGGCGCCTGTGCTGTTGGTCACGTATCCGATTATCCTGCAGTCCTTGGGAGGGAGCCAGTAGAGGTCCAGCTTCAAATTATAGTTTCCAATACCCTGTTCTACCTCGATCTCCTCTTCCACAACGATGAGATCACTGTCGGTGACCTCCACCTTGTATTCGGCAGGGAACACGTCCCATGTTACACGTCCGTCCTGTTGTGTAAGATCAGAATACTGATATCTATCGTTCCCTCTCTGATAGGTCGCCGTGACCTTTTTTCCATCAAGAAGGGACCCGCTCTTGGAATAAAGTTCGATGGTAAGCGTCTCTGATTCTGGAGGTCGGGTGGTAATGTCGGGGTCAAGTTCCTTTGAATTATAATCCACGACGGTGAATTGCTCTATGTGGTTCAGGTATCCCTCCTTCAGGAACTCTATCCTGTAATCTCCATTACCGTGGAGGGTCAAGTAGTAGTAACCGGTCTCGTTCGTAAATGCGCCATCATACCAGTTGTCACCTATCTTCGATACACTGATCTCTACGTTCTCAAGGGGTGTTCCCCCTTGTCCCGTCACGGTACCTCTAACAGTTGCCGATATCCTGGTCTTTCCACCTGCGATACCCGCCGGAAATAGCAATGATATTAGGATCAAGAAGATCAGAAAGTTCCTTGCAGGTGCTTCATGCCCTTTCTCTCCGACCCCTCTATACCACATGGGATTGTAACAGCTTTGATCGCTAGATAAACTTTTGGTATTTGGCCAATATTCCTTCTTGTTCTATGGATTACTGTTGTTCTACGGATTGCAAGTGATGCAACTTTTCTTATGATCTGTTCGATAATGTATCGGAGATCAAAGATCATTCCTCCAATCCGTATTGGACCATGTCCCTTCCGGACCACAGATATGCCATTATTATCAGAACAATGAGTATCACTATTCCTGCTCCCAGAAGCCAATGGATGAACGAAGGTGTGCGGTGTTCTTCGTCCACCCTGAACATGAAGTTCCTTGACACCGTGGTGTTCCCGTTGGTCACGGTTATCTTCACCCAGTGCTCCCCGACATCCTCCGAGGTCGGTGTGAACGCTATCTCACCGGTGAGCGGGTCGATATCGAAAAGTGATGTGTTGTCCGAGAACCGGGCCCCAATTGCCAGATCACCTTCGATCGTCACGGTGTGATTATAGGGCTCCCCCTCCGTTGCGGGAGGAAGGAAGATGGAGGGTTCTGTGAAATACAGCCTTTCCGCGGAGGGGATGACCTCTATGATCATCGTATAATTCGTGGAAGCTCCCTGGGGATCGCTCAGCGTTATGTTCACTGTATGTATGCCGATATCTTCCTCATATGGGACGAACCTGAGATTGTTGCCCACCAGTTTGAGAGCTTCCAGATCGGACGATATCTCCATATCCACGAGGTCGCCCTCTGCATCCACCGTCTCGAGTCTGACGGAGAACACCCTGTCCACGTATGCCTCATACCTGGATTCCTCATTTATCAGGACGGGTGCATCATTGACCGGAACCACGTTTATGTAGAATGTGGTCGAATCCCATGCCGAACCATCTGTTACCTTCACACCCACCGAGAACGTGCCGGACCAGTTGGAAGGTGGTGAAACGTTCAGCAGACCGCCCCTTGAAAGGGTGACCCAGGAAGGTTCCCCCGGGTTCAGTGTGAACAGAAGTTCATCCTCATCCGGTTCGAAAACATACTCGACCAGGTCGATCTCCCTTCCCCCGGAGTCCTCAAGAATCTCCATGGTCTCTATAGGCAAAAACCGGGGCCTTGCGTTGATGTGGACCTCCGCAGTGATGAAATTGTCGCTGATTATCAGCTCATCTTCGATAGGGGAGCAGGCAATGGTGATGCCGGACCATGACCTCAACGGGGTCACTT
This sequence comes from Thermoplasmatota archaeon, assembly GCA_046483845.1. Classification (GTDB taxonomy): domain Archaea; phylum Thermoplasmatota; class Penumbrarchaeia; order Penumbrarchaeales; family Penumbrarchaeaceae; genus JAYEPK01. Next base: position 33,854 of record JAWOCK010000085.1, read on the forward strand.
CGAAGGAAACTGTTTCGGAACCTCCGGCGGGGAGATCCGCTGAAATTGAACTGACAGGATCGGCCTGCGATATCTCATCCATGGAACCAAGTATTGACCCGAAGAGCGATATCTCCACATCCTGTAGATCGCGATCTCCCCTGTTCTCGAACGAGGCGGTTACCGTCATACTTGTCCCCTCGGTGGGTCTCTGCGGTGATGTGGAGACAGAACCGGGAACCGCCCTTACATCGGGTGGTTCTTCCAGTATGGTAATGTTGGCAAGATAGGGGATGAAGTTCTTGGCGCACACTGTGAGATTACCGTTTCCTCCTTGAAGAAAATTCGTGGGAACCTTGACGGTGCCGTCCGGTCCGGTGATACCCTTGAATATCTGTCCGTTGGCCGTTAATGTGACCCTGGCCTCGAGCAGAGGGGTCCCGAGAGAGTCCCTGACCTCTACCTCGTATGAGTCCTTTCCGGCGAACAGGGCTTCTGAGATCGGGTTCACCACCATGTTCTTGGGCTCTCCGAGCCAGGCGCTCAAGGCCGGATCTCCAAGATAATTATAGGTATAGAGGCCTACCAATAGAGCCTCTTTCGTCGCATACTCATCCCATTTCGAATCCAGATATACCTCCTTTGAGGCGTAGAGGGCCTCTCCGGGCATACGGCTGTAGACGAATTGTTCCCAGAACCTGGGCATAAGATACCAGTTGCCGAGGGAATAGTCCTCTCCTTCCCCTCGCCAGGAGATCCCCGTTGAACCAATAAGGCAGATCGATCCGCCACCAGGTGCATAAAGAAGATTGCTGAGGTCCCTGCCTTCGGGGTCCGAAAAATTTGCCGTATCGCAGGAGGAAATGTAGGCCACCGGCAGCTTATCTCCATTTGTGAGGTTCCGGGTCTGCCGGTGAGATAGTGCGATATCGAAACCGAGCTCCATGCTGACATCCCCCGGTGCCGCCCACTGGGCCAGTGAATATGCGAGATAGGGATTTACAGGATATTCCACATCAAAATATGATTGACCTGCAAAGGTGAAAAAGGCGCTGCCGTTGTTCAGGAGATGCATCAGGGTATCTTTCCGAAGTGTGTCGTTCTCCCTCGAATATGCCCCTCCATGATACTCCGGGTAATCATGTGCTTCTATCAGGTCGATGGATCTCGGGATATAGGGCAGGGTGTAGTTCACGATCGCCTTGTACCCGTTGTCCTTGTAAGCATTGTAACCTTCATCCACCGGGGTCTCGGGGTCGTCGATAACGTTTGGGGTGTCCATCAAAGATGACGATACAATGCCCTCCTTTGCCCAGGAACCTTCGGGCGGGTCCGTTTCGTAGGATACTACCCTGCTCACGAATCGCTCCGCTTGCTGCGGATTTGAAACGGGAGCCCTCCCCACCTTGACCGGGAACGAGATGTTCTCGATGCCTATGGATTCTATATCTTCCCTCTCCCCGTAGATTCCGTCGTCATCGGCATCCCAGTCGATCTGCGGTGCGGAATAATATACGTCGCTGAGGTAGAGATCATCCATTCCATAATCCGATGCGCCCGCATGGAGATACCTAACAGGTATTAGCTCCGAGTCCCCGGCCAGCAGAACGTATCTAAGCTTTCCTTCGGTGGTATCATAGAGAAGATCTATGAAATTGAATAACTTCTCCGCATCATCGTCCCCGGAATCTGTGGAAAGTATCTCGCCTATATCATACATCCTGGTGTTGTAACCAGACCTCTGTCTCCAGAACTTCAATTCCCGGAACTCCTCGGTTAGTTCGGGGCTGCCTATGATCATGGCATACTCAACATCCGCATCCGCTGTGATGTTCTCCTCGTAGATGCTGGGTTCCGGTGAGGCTTGATCCGTTACCGTCATCATGGAAAACGCAGCAGTAACGAACAGGAGAACGAACATTGTCGAGAGAGAAGCTTTGTCCTTTCGCGCTCTGGATCTCATCCTTTTCCACCTCGATTCGGTCTGCCGTTCAGAACATGATATCCTGCGGACATATATAATAAGCCTTACCGAACATATGTAGAACAGATCGGGCGGGAGACGATCGGATTCGTTGAATATCCGGTCCAATGGTATAAAAAGGCTTATAACCAAGTTCTGGTTTAGGGCCCTTTCACGGGAAAGCTGGGCCGAACTTTTGCTCGATTTCCTCGGGTCAAAAAGCAGGTCTGCCGGTCCCGAAAATGAACGGGCCCGTGGCTTAGCTTGGATATGGCGCCGGCCTTCTAAGCCGGACGTCGAGGGTTCGAATCCCTCCGGGTCCGCTCTTCCGAACAGACATACGAGGCTATCATAATGAAACGCAGTTCACGAGCATGGAAAAAACGCGGAAACATGCGGTGGAAGTGGAGAAAGAAGAGGATGCGCCGAAGGAAGAAGGCTGCAAAGAAGCACAAGTAATGGCTTCTTTCATTCCTTCTCTTCCAATAAAGGTTAAATCCTCATTTCCGCATGCCATCATGGTAGCTTCGGAACCGAGCTTTATGGGAGCATGGTGTAACCAGGTAGCACAACGGGCTCCAGTTACGAGAATGATATGAAACGGGTCTGCTGATGGCCAGGGACGCCTGGTCGGTGATGAATGACTGGAGCGATGACCCGTAGATCTGGACCTATGGTCCGTTACGCTAACCCGTAGGTGATACCCGTTTGTCTGGGTTCAAATCCCAGTGCTCCCACTTATTGATCACGATTAGTTTAAAATCTGAAATAAGTGCCCCGAGCGACGCGAGGGAT
>JAWOCK010000052.1:0-34431 GCA_046483845.1 Thermoplasmatota archaeon
TTTAAATAGTCCAATATGACGTAGAACGCCTAGCCTTGTGGGGTGGGGGTTAAAGGTCGGGACGGATATTTCTCCCCGAGAAATATCCACAGAAGATAAATGTAACCCAAGACCCCCCTGTCACATTACCAGAAGGTTCCATTACCTTGTAATGGAACATGCCTACGGCATAGGAGTTCTGGGCCGGGAAATCTTCACCCGAAGATTTCCCCTAAAGAAATGTAACCCAAGACCACCCCGTGTCTCATTACCAGAAGGTTCCATTACCCTGTAATGGAACATGCCTTCGGCATAGGAGTTCTGGGCCGGATGTTTTTGATGGGGTTCCGATTTTTTAAGAGACAGCACTTCATTAAAACTGAAAAATGAATGTCCAGGGTACATTCTGTAATTCAGAAAGTATAAGTAAGATGCAATAATAGGAAGTTCTGGAGTTATTGATTTGGCAAGAAGAAGAAAATACCGAGGCGGAAAGAAGAAATTCAAGAGGAAGACCCCGAACCCGGGAGAGAAGAAGAGAAAACCCCTTCTCAACCTGGGCAGGTTGGATTATTTCAAATATGACCTCAACGAGATAGTCGATGGGTCCGACATCGATGAGGACCTGGCACCATCCTTCAAAGCTTCTGTCATGGCCAAATCAAGGAACATGTCTATCGACGATGCAAAGGAGTACATCGAGGAACTCGTCGAGCAGGAAAAGATCTCAAAGGATACATCCAACAAGATCCTCCGCTTGCTGGACCGTTATACCAAGGTCAGGTAAGGGAAGCTGACCTGCAGATCATGTTCACACTTTTGTATGAAAATCCCGGGTACGAGGGATCAGGCCATCTTGAAGACACCTTTGAGCTTCTCCGCTACCAGGTCCATGTCATCCTTTTGTCCTTTTTGACCGATCATTATCTTGTCCAGGTTCAACTGCGACCTTAATAGGGAGGGTTCGCCGTCCCCGAATCCGAGTATGTACCTGATGCCGTCCAGAGCTATCTTGATCGAGCTGTCCCTTGCATATACCCTTGCCATGGCCTGCCAGGTTTCCCTGTCAAACCTCACCGCCTTGGAGTAGTTCTCCTCGGCAGCCTTCTTCGAGAACATGTAGGCTGTCTCCGCCCACGAGGAGAGCTCCCCCAACCTGAAGAGTATATGCTGGTTCCTGGTCAATTTCTGAACCCTGCAGTGCTCGTAGATGTTGCCCAGTGCCCTCAGTGCATTGGCAGCCGTGTCAGCTCCGACCCCGGGTTCCGAGGAATGGACCCGGTCTGCCTCCTCCGCCATATTCTCGTAGTATTTGCCTCTGGACTTCAGATGTTCCTGCCACCTGTTCCTTGCAATGGTCATTTCCAGGATCTCGTTGGTCCCCTCGTATATCTGGGTGATCCTCACATCACGTCTGATCTTTTCTATGACCATCTCATGGACGTAACCGTAGCCCCCAAGGGCCTGTATCGATGCGTCCGCAGCGGCATTACCAGCCTCCGTGGCTGACCATTTCGCTATGGCACCCTCGGTCTGCAGCCCCTCCTCCTTCACGTCCAGTGCCTCCGAGACGTACTCGATATAGGCACGGGAAGCTTCCAACCTGACCGCGTGTGGGACTATGAGCTTGTGTGTATAGCCCTGTTTATCCGAAAGCGGACCCCCTCCCTGTATCCTGCTCTGGGAATAGCTGATCGCCCTTGAAAGGGCAGCCCACCCCCCTCCAAGTCCGAATGCTGCCACCATGACCCGTGTACTCCCGAAGACAGCCTGGGCCTGGGTAAGTCCGTGTCCCTCCTCCAGGCCCACGAGGTTCTCCGCCGGGACCTTGACATCATCTAGGGAGAAGGCGGTCGTATCGGCCAACCTTATCCCGTGCTTTTCCTCCGGTCTGTTGAACTCGATGCCTTTGGAGTCCCCTTCCACGATGAACCAGCTGTAGGCCTTGCTGTCCTTCGCCAGTATCAGATACAGATCGGCTGTCCCGCCATTGGAGATCCACTGTTTGTTCCCTGTTATCCTATACTCTGTAATCTTACCATCCTTCTCCACCGGTCGGGCCTTGGTCTTGATCGATCCGAGGTCGGAACCTGCCTCCGCCTCTGTGGCACCGTAGGCGACCAGAAGCCTTTCCTTTGCGAGCCTGGTGAACCATTTCTTCTTTTGATCGGGTGTACCGCCAACGCGTAAAGGGTCCATTCCTAGGAAGGTTGCGAAGACCGAGGTCGCAACACCAAGGTCGATACCCGCCAGCGTTTCACATATCTGGTACATGTCGAAGCTGCTGGCCCCTATTCCTCCGAACTCGGTGGGTATCATCAGAAGGTTGATGCCGAGCTTTGTCGGATCGTACATCTCCCTTATCTTTTCCAGAGGTATTTCCTGCCCTTTCTTGTCCAGTTCCAGCAGATAATCCTCCGGAAGGTTCCTTTCTGCAAATGCCTTTATTCCGTTTATCATCATTTCTCTGGAATTGTCGTCGAGTCCCATCATGAATCACCGGGTCCATGGCTTCGGCACTGGTTTATGGTCACAGGGGCCTTGAAGGGAGGGTCTGCAATATATTTATTTGGTTCAACCGGTCGAAAAGGATCACGTTTGAGCGAAATTCTGCCCGGGGTCGGTAGTGAACCTTTTTTACCTGCTCCACCTTCGGGTCCCATGGACTTCCAGCTCACCGAGCGGCAGAGAGCGGTAAAAGATATGGTGAGAGAATTCGCAAAGAGGGAGGTTGCTCCCAATGCCCAAAAGCATGACCTGTCCGAGGAGTTCCCGAGGGATATCCTGCAGAAGATGGGTAAGCTGGGATTGATGGGTATTATGGTACCCGAGGAATACGGCGGATCGGGTATGGACGCGGTAACCTATTCCCTGGTGGTGGAGGAGATATCCAGGGCTTGCTCCTCCACAGGGGCGCTCACCTCGGTCCATAACTCCTTCGCTCCTTGCATGATATTTCAATGGGGAACAAAGGAACAGAAGAGGAAGTACATCCCTCCGCTTGCAAGGGGTGAGGTGTTCGGTTCGTTCGCGGCCACTGAGCCGAATGCCGGATCGGACCTTGGCTCCATGACCACCACGGCCGATCTTCAGGGAGACCATTACGTGATCAATGGCAGCAAGACCTTCATATCCGGGGGGCCCAGGTCAGGTACCTGCATCGTTTTCGCGGTGACCGACAAGGAGAAGGGAGCCAAGGGGATCTCGTGCTTCATCGTGGAGAGCTCTTTCAAAGGCTACAGCGTGGGAGCCATCTTCGAGAAGATGGGAATCCGCGCCTCCGAGACCTCGGAGCTCATATTCGAGGATATGGAGGTGCCCAGGGAGAACCTGCTCGGAAAGGAGGGAGAGGGTTTCAAGATGGCCCTTGCTGCTATTGACGGGGGCAGGGTAGGGATCTCATCCCAGGCTGTCGGCATCGCCCAGAGGGCGCTTGATGAGGCCATTGCATGGTCCAGGGAAAGGATACAGTTCGGAAGACCCATTGCAAAACTGCAGGCGATACAGTGGATGATCGCCGATATGGCCACCAGGATAGAGGGGTCCAGACTTCTCACGAGGAGGGCCGCCTACCTGAAGGATATGGGGCAGAGGTTCAGCAAGGAGGCTGCAATGGCCAAACTGATGTCCAGCGAGACCGCCGTATTCTGCGCGGACAGGTCGCTTCAGGTCCACGGCGGATACGGATACATGAGAGATCATCCCCTCGAAAGGTTGTACAGGGATGCCAAGATAACGGAGATATACGAGGGAACCTCCGAGGTCCAGAAGCTCGTTATTGCCTCTCAGGTGCTCAGATGATACTCTCGGATCAAAGTACGATCACCGTGTTCAATCCTATTATCAGACCGCCCGATACTACCAATCCTGCCCTGAGCGTTGGATGCATCCTCGGGTTGAATATCGCAGTAATAAAAGCGGCACATGCGACGAATATCAATCCTGTATTGAGTGATAGTCTCGAGAAGAAGTTCAGCCATCTGGTTGCGGTTTCATAGCTGTCATAATCGTCCCCATTCTCATACTCATTTGGTTCATGGATCACATTTGATATCGAACCAAGAAATATTCCAAGGAGGATCATTATTATCCCCACTGCGAATATCATTATGAAAAGCACGGTTTGTTCTTTTCGGACTGCAGGTCTGCTCACCTTTTCCTCATCGGATCTTTCTTCATAATCTTCATCCATTTGATGAATCCCCCGGAATATGAAAGGTAGATGATACTATATAACCTTATTTTAGCACCTTGGACAATATCTCCTCTGCGGCGGTATAGGGAGCTATCTCTTTCCTCAATATCTGGTCCAGCAGACCGTCCACCTTGCTCCTGAACACTTCCTCGTCAAAGATCAGGTTCATCAGCCTCTTGCGGATGATCTCAACAAGCTCCGCCTCGTACCTGATCCTCCTGTGCTCCTCGAAGGCATCGGTGCGCTCCAGGTATTGCCAGTGGTCCCTTATCTCCGCCATTATGTCCTCAATGCCTTCCCTTTTCTTGGCGGATACCGGAAGAACGGGTATCCTCCGCTCCCCCTCGACGTGGGTCAGGTCCACAAGGTTCTGTATCTCGGCGACTGCGATCTCTATACCCGGTCTGTCCGATTTATTGATGGCATAGATATCGGCTATTTCCATCAAACCGGCCTTGAAGGTCTGTATGGAGTCTCCCAGACCCGGAACCAGGACGACCAGTGTGGTGTCGGCGATCTTGATTATATCCACCTCGGCCTGTCCGACCCCGACTGTCTCGACTATGATTATATCGAACCCCGCTGCGTCCATGATCTCGACGACATCGTACACCGCACCGGTCAGTCCGCCCAGCATACCTCTCGTTCCCATGCTCCTGATGAAGATCCCATTGTCCGTTGCTATCTCCGTCATTCGGATCCTGTCGCCGAGGAGTGCCCCACCGGAAAAGGGAGATGTCGGGTCTATTGCGATGATACCCACGGTCTTTCCCTGTTTTCTGTATTCCAGAGCCATCTCGGCGATCAGGGAGCTCTTTCCGGCTCCCATGACCCCGGTTATTCCGATAACATGGGCCCGTCCGGAGGAGGAATGTATCCTTTTCATGACCTCCTCCGCTTCGGGGAGATCGTTCTCGGCCAGCGTTATGAGCCTTGCGACGCCTCTCTGGTCTCCTGCAAGGACCTTGTCAGCCAGGTCCTTCATCTTTTCACGTTCTCCTTGATGAATCTGATGATATCCTCGATGGAGGTCCCTGGTCCAAAGACCCCCATTACACCGGCCCGGTTCAGTCCCGGTACGTCTTCCTTGGGAATAATCCCTCCACCGATAAGGAGCACATCCTCCATGTCCTCTTTCTTCAGTATATCGGCAACGTCGGTGAAGAGGGTCATGTGTGCACCTGATAACAGGCTCAGACCGATGACATCGACATCCTCCTGCATGGCTGTCTTTACGATCATGTCAGCTGTCTGATGGAGCCCGGTATAGATGACCTCCATTCCGGCGTCCCTCAGGGCCCTTGCCACCACTTTGGCCCCTCTGTCATGACCGTCAAGACCCGGTTTTGCAACGAGCACCCGTATCTTCCTTTCCATATCTCTAACCTCCTCAGAATATTGCTGGCTCCTCATATTCACCGAAGACCTCTCTGAGCACCTGACAGGTCTCCCCCAGGGTTGCATGGGCGTGAACGCATTCGAGTATGTAGGGCATGGTGTTATCGTCTCCCTCGGCAGCTCTTCTCAGCCTCTCGAGGGTCTTTTCAACACGGGAGCTGTCCCTTTCCCTCTTCAGCCTCTTCAATCTCTCCAGCTGGATATGCTCACCCTTTTCGTCCATCTTCAGAAGGGGTATCTCCACCGGTTCGTCCAGCTGATACTTGTTCACCCCCACTATTGTCCTGTCCCCGCTCTCATGCTCCTTCTGGAGCTTGTAGGACGCTTCGGCTATCTCCCTCTGGAAGAAGCCTTTTTCGATGGCGGGGATGACCCCTCCCAGGGCTTCCACCTTATCGAAGTATCTCAATGACTCTTCTTCCATTTTGTCAGTTAGCCACTCAAGATAATACGAGCCCCCCAGCGGATCGACCGTATCGCCCACCCCGGTCTCCTCGGCGATCACCTGTTGCGTCCTCAAGGCAAGCCTTACAGCTTTTTCCGAAGGCAGGGCCAGGGCCTCGTCCATCGAGTTCGTATGCAGCGACTGGGTTCCACCGATCACGGCGGCCAGGGCCTGTATGGCAACCCTGACCAGGTTCACCTCGGGCTGCTGGGCCGTAAGGCTGACCCCTGCCGTCTGGGTGTGGAACCTCATTAGGAGGGACCTGGGTTTCTTGGCACCTAGCTCCTTCATTCCTCTTGCCCAGATCCTCCTGGCCGCCCTGTATTTGGCTATCTCCTCAAAGAAATCGTTATGGGCGTTGAAGAAGAAGCTGAGCCTCGGGGCGAAATCATCTATGTTGAGCCCCCTTTCCACGGCCCACTTGACATATTCAAAACCGTCACCTAGGGTGAATGCCAGTTCCTGGACGGCGGTGGAACCTGCCTCCCTTATGTGATAGCCGCTGATGGAAATAGTGTTCCATCTGGGGACCTCCCTGGACCCGAACTCGAAGGTGTCCACTGTCAATCTCATGGAAGGGGCCGGCGGGAAGATGAAGGATTTCTGGGCAATGTATTCCTTTAGGACGTCGTTCTGGATGGTGCCACCGATACGATTCCTTGGAATGCCCCTATTATCCGCATTGGCAATGTAGAAGGCCCAGACGATCGGAGCTGGTCCGTTGATGGTCATGGAAGTGGTTATCTTGTCAACGGGTATGTCCTTGAATAGTATCTCCATGTCCTTTAGCGAGGAGATCGCCACCCCGCATTTTCCGAACTCTCCCCTGGCAAGTGGATGATCGGTGTCATATCCATAGAGCGTGGGATAATCGAAGGCCACGCTCAGTCCGGTCTCTCCGTGGTCAAGTAGGTATTTGTACCTCCGGTTGGTCTCCTCGGCGGTCCCGAAACCTGCGAACTGCCTCATGGTCCAGAGTTTTGACCTGTAGAGGGTGGAGTGGACACCTCTCAGATAAGGAAATTCCCCCGGGAAACCCTGGTCCGTGAGGTAGTCGGTATCCTTAACGTCCTTGGGAGTATAAAGGGACCTTATCTCCGTCCAGGATAGGTTCTCGAAGCTCTTTTTCCTCTCGGAGTGTTTTTCCCTGTTGGGGATATAGCATTCCTTTTCCCATTTCATCTGGTTCTCTTCTATCCTTTTTATCTTCTCCTTGTCGTACAAAGTGATCCCCCTTTCATCAATATTCTATCCCTTTTCTGGCCTTCACCCCGTTCTGATAGAAATGCTTTATCTCCTTCATCTCGGTGACCAGATCCGCTATGTCCATGAACTCCCGGGGGGCGTACCTTCCGGTGAGCACTATCTCCATCTGCCGGGGTCTGGATCCGATGAGTTCCATTACCTCTTTCACTTCTATCAGGCCGAAATTCACTGCCACATTGATCTCGTCGAGTATAAGGAGGTCATGCTCTCCGGAGGATATGACATTTTCCGCTGTTTCCAGCCCCTCCCTTGCAAGATCAATATCGATATCTTCGGGTTTCTCCTTGGAAACGAACTCGTCCCTTCCGTGCTGGGTCAAATGGAAGTTCGGTATGTGCTCTATCACATCTATTTCACTGTATCTTCTTCCCTTCATGAACTGGACCATCCGGACGCTGTGTCCTGCACCGGCAGCCCTTATGCCCAGTCCTATCGCGGCGGTGGTCTTTCCCTTTCCATTTCCGGTGTAGACCTGTATGTAACCATTGATCAGGGACATGCAGTGTCCCTAAATTGATGGAATGATATATTGTTTTCTTCTCCGTTGGACCATATTGATGTGAATCAAAACAATATCTGTCACATGCGTCACACCATGCATAGAAACTTTTATTTCAATAAATCACCTTGCCGCCGTACATGATTCTCGAACTCAACGAACAACAAAAGATGATCCGGAACATGGTAAGGGAATTCGCTGAAAAGGAGGTTCGGCCCAGAGCAGCCGAACTGGACGAAAAGGAAGAATATCCGCACGAATCCCTGAAGAAGATGGCCGAGCTCGGTATACTGGGAACCATCATTCCCCAGGAGTACGGGGGAGCCGGTCTGGACAATGTGACCTATTCTATGCTGCTGGAGGAGATATCCAGAGCCTGTGCGTCCACCGGTGTGGTCACTTCGGTCCATAATTCACTTGCGGCATGGCCGATCATGAACTACGGTACGGAGGAGCAGAAGAAGAAATACCTGCCCATTCTCGCAAGGGGAGAGAAGATCGGTGCTTTCGGTGGTACGGAGCCAAATGCCGGATCCGACCTCGGTGCAATGCAGACCACGGCAGAGCTCAAGGGTGACAAGTACATCATAAACGGCAGCAAGACCTTCATCACCAGCGGTCCGAAGGCAGGGATAATCATCGTTTTCGCTGTTACCGACAAGGAAGCAGGTTCCAAAGGGATCAGCGCTTTCATAGTCGAAAGCGATTTCAAGGGGTATTCGGTCGGAGGTATCTTCGACAAGATAGGGATAAATGCCTCTCTCACATCCGAACTTGTCTTCGAGGATATGGAGGTCCCGAAGGAGAACCTCCTTGGAAAGGAGGGTGAAGGCTTCAAGATCGCACTTTCCACACTCGATGGGGGAAGGATCGGCATCGCAGCACAGGCGGTGGGAATAGCACAGGCCGCACTCGATGAGAGCATAGAATACTCCAAGAACAGGCAGCAGTTCGGTAGGCCCTTGGCCAAGTTCCAGGCCATACAGTGGATGATAGCCGAAATGGCGACCAAGGTGGAGGCCGCTAGGTTCCTTGTCAGAAGCGCTTCTTACAGGAAGGACAAAGGAGAGAGGATAAGCAAGGATGCCGCAATGGCAAAGCTCTACGCCTCGGAGATCGCTTCATGGTGTGCCGACAAGGCCATTCAGGTCCACGGAGGCTACGGGTACACCAAGGAATATCCTGTGGAAAGGTTGTATAGGGATGCAAGGATAACCCAGATATACGAGGGGACCTCGGAGGTAATGAAGATGGTCATCGCCGGCACCTTACTGAGATAGACGAAGGAGGGTTCGATAATGGGGGATTTCAACTACGAGGAAGAATACGGTAAATGGGAGTGGGACATACCCGAATACTACAACATGGGCTACGACGCGGTCGACAAGCATGTGAGCGATCCTGACAAGAAGAACAAGGTGGCACTTTACTGGGAGAACGACAAGGGGGAGGCCAGAAAATACACCTTCTGGGAGATGTCGACACTTTCCAACAAGGTGGGCAACGTCCTAAGAGAGCTGGGTATGAAGAAGGGCGACAGGTTCCTGATAAGGCTGCCCAACATACCTGAGTTCCAGATGATATTCCTCGGCGGTCTGAAGATAGGAGCTGTTCCCATACCGAGCTCCACCATGTTCAAGGCAAAGGAGGTGGAGTACAGGATACGGGACAGCGATGCGGTGCTAGCGATCACGACACCGGAATATGCAAAGGAGGTCGAGGATGTAATGGACAGCTGCCCGACACTGAAGCATATAATGGTGGTGGGGGAGCCCGGTGATGGTCAGATATCCTTCTACGACCTGGTGAACAAGGCATCCAGATATTTGGAGATAGAGAGGACAAGACCCGACGACATGGCCTTCTTCTGCTACACCAGCGGTACCACCGGAATGCCGAAGGGGGCGGTCCATGCCCACAGATGGGCCATAGGGAACGATCCCAATGCGTTCTACTGGCAGGCTTTCCGACCTGATGATATAATGGCCCATACCGGCGCCCTCAGCTGGATATATCCTCTGGGCAACGCGTTCATCTATGCCTGGAGGAATGGTGCATCGGTTCTTCTTTACGACGGCAGGTTCACTCCCGAGAAATGGTTCGAGCTCATAGAGAGATATCAGATCACGAACCTTGCATGCGTTCCCACCGGGTACAGGATGTTCCTCACCGTGAAGGACTTCGAGAAGAAATGGGACCTGTCAACGCTCAGACATTGCATAAGTGCCGGGGAACCCCTGAACCCCGAGGTCATTTCCGAATGGAAGAGGAAACTGGGCATCCAGATATATGATGGGATAGGTATGACCGAATGCATGGTCTATCTGTCGAACATCCCCGGCATGGAGATCAAACCTGGTTCATGCGGGAAACCGCAGCCAGGCCATATATGCGCAGTCGTTGATTCGGAGGGTAACCCTGTACCTACGGGAGAGCTGGGGACACTTGCTGTCCACAAGGACGATCCGGGGCTGTTCCTCGAATACTGGAACAAACCGGAAAAGACCCGGAAATGCTTCGTGGGAGATTGGTACTTGACCGGGGACACGCTCTACATCGACGAGGATGGATACTATTGGTTCTCCGCAAGGGGCGACGACCTCATAATGACGGCAGGCTACAGGGTATCGCCCTTCGAGGTGGAGTCGACCCTCATCGAGCATCCGGCTGTATTGGAGGCTGCTGTGGTCTCCAGCCCCGACAAGATGAGAGGGGTGATCATAAAGGCATTCCTCATACTGAACGAGGGGTATGAGGCAGGAGATGAACTGAAAAAGGATATCCAGAAGTTCATGAAGGAGAACGCCGCACCCTACAAGTATCCCAGGGAGATAGAGTTCGTATCCGAACTGCCAAAGACACAATCGGGCAAGATAAAGAGAAAGCAACTCAGGGAATTGGAATCGAAGAGGAGTAAGGAGGAGATCATATGAACATAGTGGTTTGTGCCAAACAGGTCGTCGATGTGGGAGAGATCAAGGTGAACCCGAACACCAACAAGCCGGTGCTTGAAGGTATACCGAAGAAGATCTCCGACATAGACAAGAACGCCATGGAAGAGGCTATAAGGATAAAGGACAAGGTCGGTGGGAAGATAACGGTGCTTACGGTAGGTCCCCCCGATGCCAAGGAGAAGATAAAGGAACTGCTGGCAATGGGGGCTGACGAGGCGTATCTGATAGCTCCGCCTGAAAATAGCGACTATCATGTCATATCCAAACTCCTTGCCAAGGGGGTTGAGAAGATAGGCGATGTGCACCTGGTGATCTGCGGGGAAGCGTCCATCGATATGTTCTCTGGCCAGGTCGGACCGAGAGTGGCTGGTTATCTGGGCATATCCCAACTGACCTATGCCTTCAAGGTTGATGCGGATGAGAACAAGATAACTGCGGAAAGGAACATGGGCACCAAGATGGTTGTGACGGAATCGACCTATCCAGCTCTCGTGACCGTTACCAAGGAGATCAACGAGCCCAGGCTTCCCAGCCTCATGCAGATCCTGGGATCGGCCAACAAACCGCTCACCGAATGGTCGCCTGATGACCTCGGTCTTGGGGACGAGGAGCCAAAGCTCGAGACCCTGGACGTAAGGGGCATGACAATGGAAAGGAAGAACATAGTTTACAAGGACGACCTGGACGAGGCGGTGAAGGAGCTGGCTGACAATCTATCAAAAGATGGAGTGATGGGGTGATTTCAAATGGTAATGGTATTCTCTGATATCAAGAAAGTGGGCTTTGAACTGCTGGCAAAGGGAAAGGAACTAGCGGAGGAAAGGGGCACCGCCCTCTCCGCTGTCCTGATAGGTCCGTCCATAGAGTTCGCCGATGAATATATCGAACACGGCGCCGACAAGGTATACAAGGCCGGAGCGGACCTCAAAGAGGTCAAGGCGGAGGAGACGGCGGACATACTGGAAGCAGTGGTCAAGGAGGAAGGGGAAGATATCATACTGATCGCCTCAACAAAGTCCGGAAAGGAGATCGCTCCAAGGCTGGCGGCAAAGCTGGAAGCCGGATGCGCATCCGATTCCAACAAACTGTACATGGAAGGAGGCGCATTGGTCTCCGAGAGGGTGGTCTATTCGGGAAATGGTGTGGCAAAGGAGAGGTTCAAGGGTTTCCCCGCTCTGGTAACGATCCCCCCTAAGGCATATGATCCACTCCCGGAGGATGGTTCACGCTCCGGGGAGATCATCGATAAGGATATTTCACCGGGCGAATATGCTTCCAAGATACTGAGCTCACAGAAAATGGTATCCGAAGGGGTGAACGTCGAGGATGCAGAGGTCATTGTTTCCTGCGGCAGGGGCTTCAAGAGTTCGGACGACCTGAAACTCATAGAGGAACTCGCAGATACCCTGAGCGGGAACGCTCTGGGCTGCTCCAGGCCCATAGCTGCGGACCTGAAGTGGCTCTCGGAGGATCATTGGATAGGACTTTCGGGACACAAGGTCAAACCCAAGCTCTATTTCGCCTGCGGAATATCGGGACAGATACAGCATGTGGCCGGCATGCGGGATTCTGGCATCATAGTGGCCATCAATAAGGATGAGGACGCACCCATATTCAATTCGGCGGATTACGGGATAGTCGGAGACCTCTACAAGGTTCTTCCCAAGTTAATAGAGGCCATCAAGCAGAAGTTGTGAATGGTGTCTTACCTTCCCTACACAAAGGGATTCATCTCTCGTTCAGGTCTACCGTTACAAGTGTGGAAATGCCGCATTATCGCACGTTATCGAGTGTCCTTCACATTATTCCCTCAATGGCACCATAAACGGACCGGTTGTGGGGTCAGATGCATTGAACACATGACCTTATTACGGTCCGGAAGTTCTTATTCCAACAATTTGAAATCCGATGTGACGAAGGATAGAACCTCTGATGTTCTCAAGGTATGTTATAGGATATTTATACCATAATGACATTAATGTCCAGGTATCCCATCTCTTTCAAACGGGATCATAAGGAATACCATTGCTACGTGTGTCCCGGAGGTACGACGAAGAGGCCGATGGATATGAAAGGAGGGGTGTTAGGGGCCCTGAACCGTATCCATTGAGCCATCAGGCAGGTCCGAGCATTACGGATGACGTATCCCAAGAAGGAAGCACAGGAACACCCGAGAGGTATGATATGAGCATTACTGACCTAACCTCCATGGCGGAGGCCGAGATGGAAGCCAGGCGGGAGATAGATCATAGGTTGCAGAAACTGAGCGAAGAGGTCTCGGACTACTGTTTCCAATGTGCGAAATGCACATCCGGCTGCGAGGCACACAAACTTCTGGAGCTCGAGCCGCACAGGATAGTTGCGCTACTGAAAAGAGGCCTGGTCCAGGAGATGATCAATTCAGACGATATCTGGACATGCATGAGCTGTTTCAAATGCAAGGAAAGATGCCCCCAGAAGATCGCACCCGTGAACATACTATTCGCCCTGAAGAACCTGGCGGTGGCCAGCGGCAAGCAGGTCCCCGGTGAGTTCACGGGAATGATGCAGTCAGCCATGGGGATCGGCCTGGTCCAGGATGTACAGACCGTCACCACCAGGGACGGAGGGACAAAGAAGAGGGAGGAGTTGGGACTCCCGCCGCCCTCGAGGCCCAAGGATCCCGAAAAGTTCCAGGCCACCATCATGTCCGTTGCAGTGGAGAGGATCTGAGAGGAGTTGTGAGAATGAGGCTTGGACTATTTCCCGGATGCCTGATGCCCACCGAACAGTATGGTTACGAACTATCGCTCAGGGCGGTGATACCGGAACTCGGCATCGAGCTGGTGGACCTTGAGGACCTCTCATGCTGCGGGGAGCCCCTGAAGAGCATAAACCAGATGATGACACTTACCCTCTCCACAAGGAACCTTGCCGTGGCAAAGAGAGCGGGACTGGACCTTTTCGTTCCCTGCCCTATGTGTCATCTTGCACTCTCGGAAGCGAACAGAGCCTTCCGGGAAAGACCCGAGATGGCGGACAGGCTCAACGAGAAGCTGAAAGGAGAAGGGTTGGAGTATGACGGGAGTGTAAAGATATACCACACCATCGACCTCCTTCATGATGTTGTAGGTCTGGAAAGGATCGAAGAGAAGAAGAAAAAGAGCCTGAAAGGATGGAACCTGGCAACCCATTACGGATGCCACATCATCAGACCCTCGGAACTGGGAAGGCCAGTTGACTCCGAGGATCCCCGGAAAATGGAAAAGCTCCTCGAAGTGCTCGGATCCAAGTCAGATGACTACGCCGAGAAGCTGGACTGCTGCGGCGGGCCGCTGCTTCCCGTTCATCCGGAAACATCCCTGACCAAGACAGGGCAGAAGCTGAAGGCCGTCCAGGAGCAGGGGTTCGACGGAATGGTTCTGGCGTGTCCCTGGTGCCACAAGATGTTCGATTCCAGGCAAAAGAAGGCGGGGGAGACCGTAGGAGCAAAGCTCAGTGTGCCTGTGTTCTACCTGACTCAGGTCCTGGGACTTGCCATGGGCAAGGGCCCGGAGGAACTCGGAATGGAGCTCAACCTGAGTCCCATAGATGGCATCCTGGAGGAGGTGGAAGATTGAAGAGACTGGGTGTGTTCGTATGCCATTGCGGCTTGAACATTGCATCCAAGGTGGATGTCAAGGATGTGGTGGAGCACGCCTTGAAGCTTCCCGGGGTGGTGGTGGCAAAGGATTACAAGTATATGTGCTCCGATTCTGGCGCCAAACTGATCAAGAGGTCCATTGAGGAGCATGACCTGGAAGGAATAGTGGTGGCAAGCTGCTCCCCGAGGATGCACGAACATACCTTCAGGGGCGTGGCAAAGGAGGGTGGTCTGAACCCGTTCACCGTGGAGATCACCAACATAAGGGAGCAGTGCTCGTGGGCCCACGAGGACCCGGGAGAAGCGACAGCCAAGGCAAAGATCCTGGTGAGCAGCGCAGTCTCCAAGGCGAACCTGTTGGAGCCTCTGGAATCTTCAAGAACATCGGTAACACCCGAAGCGCTGGTGGTAGGAGGCGGGATCGCAGGCATCCAGTCCGCCCTGGACATTGCGGACAGCGGTTTCAAGGTATATCTGGTTGAAAAAGAGCCCACCATCGGGGGCAGGATGGCCCAGCTCGACAAGACATTCCCCACACTGGACTGTTCATCATGCATCCTGACCCCGAAGATGATGGAGATCTCGAACCATCCAAATGTGGAGCTGATGACCTATTCCGAGGTGGGGTCGGTAGAAGGCAGCGTGGGAAACTACAAGGTAAAGGTCAAAAAGAAGCCGAGGTACGTGGACTTGGACAGATGCACCGGCTGCAATGATTGTGCCTCTGCATGCAGACTGAAGGGTAACGTGGTCGATGATTTCAACCTTGGAATGGGAAAGAGGTCCGCGTGCTACATACCGTTTCCCCAGGCAGTACCTCTGAAATGCACCATCGATCCGGAAAGCTGCCTGATGCTGAGATTCGGAAAATGTGGAACGGGCCCACTCTGCGTCGAGGCATGCGAGGCAGGAGCCATCGATTTCGACCAGAAGGAAGAGGAGATCGAGCTGAATGTGGGCGCAATAGTCGTTGCTACCGGCTACGATACCTTGGACATGTCAAGGCTCTTCGAATATGGTTACACGCGCTCCCCGGACGTGATAACCACACTTCAGCTGGAAAGGTTGATCAGCTCCTCGGGCCCCACCTCGGGGGAGATAATCCTTCCGTCATCCGGAAAGGAACCGGGCTCCGTCACCTTCATATTATGTGCGGGTTCCAGGGACGAAACGGAATGCACATGGTGCTGCAGGATAGGATGTATGTCCGCACTCAAGCATGTCTACCTTCTCAGGGAAAAGCTCGGAGAGGAAGTGGAGATAAATATATGCTATACGGACATCAGGTCCTACGGGAAGGGTTACGAGGAGTTCTACCGGAAGATCAGGGGAAAGAACACCAACTTCTTCAGGGGAAGACCCTCCGAGGTCCGAGTGAAGAAGGAGGGTGCCATCATTGATATTTTCGATACGACCACCAACAAGCTGTTCGAGATAGATACGGATATGGTGGTGTTGGTACCCGCACTTGTTCCCAGAGAGGATGCAGAGGAGCTCTCCAGGACCATGAAGCTCACACGGAGCATTGATGGTTTTCTGATGGAGGCCCATCCCAAGCTGAGACCAATGGACACCTTCGTCAATGGCATCTTCATAGCAGGGTGCGCACAGGGGCCCAAGGACATATCCGACACGGTATCACAGGCCAGTGGTGCATCGGCCAGGGCATCCACCATTCTCTCCAAGGAGGAGCTCGAGAACGAACCGCTAATCGCATGGGTGGACCCCGATCTCTGCGTTGGCTGCGGCGTTTGCGTCGAGGTTTGTGCATATTCCGCAAGGGTCCTGAACGAGGTGAAGGGCATTGCAGAGGTGGACGAGGCACTCTGCTCGGGTTGCGGGGCGTGTGTGTCCGCCTGCCCGTCCAACGCTTGTATCCACAGGAACTATACCAAGCAGCAGCTAGTGAGGATGATCGACGAGGTGGTCTGAGATGGCGGTATCCGGAGAGGAGGAGATCGTAGAGAGAAAGGTCCGCAAGAGAGGCTCCGTGTTGGTGGTAGGAGGCGGAATATCCGGCATACAGAGCTCTCTTGACCTGGCCGATTCCGGGTTCAGGGTCTATCTGGTGGACAACAAGCAATCCATCGGTGGGACCATGCCCCAGCTGGACAAGACGTTTCCCACCAATGACTGTTCCATGTGCATCCTTGCTCCCAAGCTTGTTGCCACCAGCAGGCACCCGAACATCAAGATCCTGACGGCCACCGACGTAAAGGGACTAGAAGGCAAGCCTGGCGACTTCAAGGTACGGTTGAACAGAAGGGCAAGGTCAGTGGACGAAGAGCTGTGCAACGGATGCGGACTGTGTGTGGAGGTGTGCCCGGTGAGATATGTACCGCGGCTTCCGCAAGAAAAAGACCCGAGGGAGGAGATGGAAAGTTCTGATATTGATAGAGCGGACACCATACTCTCCGGTCATCAAAGGGACGGATCCTCCCTGATCCCGGTACTGGAGGAAGTTAACGAGGAGTTCAATTACCTTCCCCGGACGGTCCTCAGGTACGTCGCCCGGGAACTGGATGTTCCCTATTCCCAGGCATACGGCGTGGCAACCTTCTACACCGCTTTCTCGCTGAACCCTCGCGGAAAGCATACCATCAAGGTCTGTATGGGAACAGCCTGTCACGTGAGGGGCTCACCTAAGGTCCTGGAGGAGATAGAGAGGGAGCTGGGGATCGAGCCGGGAGAGACCACGAGCGACGGTATGTTCACATTGGAGACGGTCAACTGCCTTGGGACCTGCGCATTGGGTCCGGTGGTGGTCCTTGATGATGAATATCATATGCTGAGACCCGGCGGGTTCAAAGAGCTCCTGCAGGACTTCTTATCGGGGGATGCTGAACCCGCCACACCGACCATGGAGGTGAAGGAATGAGGAAAAGGATCACCTCCGCCGGAGAGCTCCTAAAGCTCGCGGACCGGCTGTCAAAGGAGCGTTCCAGGAGAAAAGGGAGGACCATCGTTGTTCCCGGGGGAACGTGCGGAAAGGCAAGAGGTTCCGACAGGATACTGGAGGCCGTGAAAGAGGAGGTTGAAAGGAGCGATCTCAAGGATGTCGAGGTAAGGGCGACGGGATGTATCGGATACTGCTCTCAGGAACCGATGGTCCTAATACTTCCGGACAGGATACTGTATCCGGGTCTCAAGCCGGGGGATGTTCCCCGGATAATAAAGGAAACAGTGAAGGGGGGGAAGGTGGTGGACGAGCTCCTCTATAAGGAACCCAAAACGGGTAAGATGATAGCGAAGATGGAAGAGCTCCCCTTCTACGGCAAACAGCTGAGGACCCTCACCGGGAACACCGAGAGGATCGAGCCGGACAGTATAGAGAACTACCTCTCTATCGGTGGATACAAGGGGTTCCTGAAAGCCCTGGATATGACACCGGAGGATGTGATAGAGGAGATCAAGGCTTCGGGCCTGAGGGGGAGAGGAGGTGCCGGTTTCTCCACAGGTATGAAATGGCAGTTCGCCAGGAATGCCAGTGGAGATCCGAAGTACATAATCTGCAATGCGGACGAAGGTGATCCCGGGGCTTTCATGGACAGGAACCTCCTGGAGGGCAATCCACATTCGGTTCTGGAGGGAATGCTCATCGGAGCCTATGCCATAGGAGCCTCAAGGGCGTTCATCTATGTCAGAAAGGAGTACCCCCTTGCTGTGAAGCAGCTCAGGTGCGCTGTTGACCAAATGAGGGAGATAGGGCTACTGGGAAATGACATATTGGGATCCAAAATGGACCTGGACCTCAGAATATACGAAGGAGCAGGTGCCTTCGTCTGCGGTGAGGAGACCGCGCTCATGGCATCGATAGAGGGCAGGGGTGGTGAACCCAGGCCCAGACCGCCGTTCCCTGCACAGAGCGGTCTCTGGGGAAAACCAACCAATATCAACAACGTCAAATCCTGGGCAAATGTCACTCTGATAATGAACATAGGGTCAGACGATTATTCCAGTATCGGGACCGAGACCAGCACGGGCACCATGCTCTTCTCCCTGGTCGGGAAGTCGAGGAACACCGGACTTGTAGAGGTGCCCATGGGCATAACCCTCAGGGAGATGATATTCGACATAGGCGGGGGGGTTGCCGATGGAAGGGAGTTCAAGGCCGTTCAGACGGGAGGCCCCTCCGGAGGGTGCATACCGGAGAGCCTGATAGATCTGGAGATCGATTACGACAGCCTGACCAGGGCAGGGGCCATGATGGGGTCCGGTGGCATGATTGTGATGGATGACCGGACCTGTATGGTCAATATAGCCAAGTACTTCGTGGAGTTCCTCATGGACGAATCCTGCGGAAAATGCTCACCATGCCGGGAAGGATTGATGCAGATGGACCTGATCCTCAACAGGATCTCGAAAGGGGAAGGAAACATGGAGGACCTGGAGACCATGGAGCAGCTTGCCGAGGTGATGAAGGACACTTCACTGTGCGCCCTGGGACAGACAGCTCCGAACCCGATATTGACCACGCTCAGGTATTTCAGGGAGGAGTACGAGGCACATATCAAGGATAAGCGGTGTCAGGCCCATGTCTGCAGGGATCTTATGATCTTTTCAATAGACGAGAAAAAATGTACAGGTTGTACGCTTTGTGCAGAGAACTGCCCTGTGAATGCTATTGCAGGAAAGCCCAAGAAGATCCATGTCATAGATCCTGATAAATGCATCAAGTGCGGGATGTGCGAGCAGGTCTGCAGGTTCGACGCGGTGGAGGTGGTCTGATGGTGAGGATCACCATAGATGGCAGAGAACTAGAGGCGGAAGAAGATGAAACCGTCCTCCAGGTGGCCAAGAGGAACAATATAGAGATACCCACCCTCTGCCACCATCCGGCGATCCCTCCTTACAGCGCCTGCCGGGTCTGCACGGTGGAGGTCGACCAGGGGGGAAGGACGAAATTGACGGCCTCCTGCTCGCTTCCGGTATCGGAGGGGATGGTGGTGAAGACCCGTTCGGACCGGGTCCTCAGCGCGAGAAAGGTCCTCATGGAACTCTACCTTGCAAGGTGCCCGGACTCCTCTGAGCTCAGGGAGTTCGCAGCCAGCCTTGGAGTGGGGGAGACAAGGTTCGAAAGCTACAGGGAGGTTGACGACAGGTGCATACTCTGCGGTCTGTGTGTGAACGTTTGTGCGGACTGCGGGAACAACACGCTGGGGTTCATGAACAGGGGTGTGAAAAGAAAGGTAGGAACACCTTTTGAAAAACCCTCTGACCACTGCCTGACCTGCGGAGCGTGCACTTTCGTATGTCCCACCGGATGTCTGGACCTCAAGGATATCAGCTCCAGGGAACCCATTCCCATAACCCGCGACTTCGACGAGGGACTGGCAGGGAGGGGAGCGATAGACATCCCGTTCCCGCAGGCCATCCCCAATGTACCGATGATAGACCGGGAGGTCTGCAACCATTTCGTGAACGAAAGCTGCAGGTTCTGCGAGAAGGTCTGCGAGCCCGGAGCCCTGCGTCACGATTCCGAGGACCGGGAGATGGACCTGGAAGTGGGGTCCGTTATCATGTCTCCCGGCTTCGAGGAATACGTGCCCCCCGACGGCGGCTCCTACGGATACAACATCTATCCCAACGTCCTGACCAGCATTCAGTTCGAAAGGATGCTCTCCGCATCGGGACCTTACAAAGGCCATGTCAAGAGGATATCCGACGGGAGGGAGCCCCGTAAGATAGCGTGGCTGCAGTGCGTGGGGTCCAGGGACGAGAGCTGCAACAACCCTTACTGCTCATCGGTCTGCTGCATGTACTCCATCAAGGAAGCGGTGATAGCGAAGGAGCACGTTCCGGGTCTGGACACCCATCTTTACTACATGGATATGAGGTCCTTCGGAAAGGACTTCGATAAATATTATGATAGAGCCAAGGAAGAACACGGTGTGGTGTTCAGGAGGTCCAGGGTCCCCAGGGTGGACCAGGACAGGGAAACCAAGGACCTGACGGTGAGGTTCGTTGACGACAAGGGCAGGGTCCGGAAGGAGAACTACGACATGGTCGTACTTTCTGTGGGTCTGAGACCTTGCGATTCGCTGGGTGACCTCGCAGGTGCCCTGGAGGTCAATCTCAACGGTTACGGTTTCGTCGAGTGCGACACCTATTCGCCCACCTCGACGAGCAGGGAAGGCATCTACGCCTCCGGAACGGTAACCGAACCAAAGGACATTCCCGAAAGCGTTACCCAGGCCTCAGCCGCGGCGGCAGACGCAGCAAAGGACATCACCGAGGCAAGGGGTTCGGAGATAACTCTCAAGGAGTATCCGACAGAGAGGTCCATAATGAACGATCTGCCGAGCGTGGGGGTCTTCATCTGCCACTGCGGTATAAATATCGGAGGGGTCATCGACGTGAAGAAGGTAGTGGAGATGGCGGGGAGATTGCCTTACGTTGACCACGCAGACGATGAGACCTTTACCTGCTCATCCGATTCACTGGACCGGATCAAGGATAAGATCCGCGACCTCGGTTTGAACAGGATCGTTGTGGCTTCCTGTACTCCACGGACACATGAGCCCATATTCCAGGACACCCTGAAGGAAGCAGGCCTGAACCCCCATCTCTTTGAGATGGTCAACATAAGGGACCAGAATTCCTGGGTCCACAGGAACGAACCGAAGAAGGCAACCAAGAAAGCCATGGAAACGGTGAGGATGGGCGTCGCCAAGGTCATCGAGATGGTCCCGGTTCAGCATCATAAGGTCCCCGTCATCCCCGAGGCGATGGTGATAGGGGGCGGGATAGCCGGAATGAGCTCTTCGCTTTCCCTGGCGGACCAGGGTTTCAAGGTTCATCTCATAGAAAGGGAGGCGGAGCTGGGGGGATCGGTCAAAGACATATATCTGGGGACCATCGGAGAGGACCCCCAGAAACTGCTTGGAGAGGTCAGTGAGAAGGTGATGGGAAATCCTCTCATCGATGTTCATACGGGATCGGTCCTGGAGGAACTTTCGGGATATGTGGGCAACTTCACATCAAAAATAATGAAGGAAGGGTCCTCTGAGGTGGTCCAGCACGGAGTTATAGTGGTGGCCACGGGGTCCGAGGCATACGAACCCACAGAATACAGCTATGGAAGGAGCGATCACATCATACGGCAGAAGGAGTTCGAGAAGGACCTTGCAGAAAAGAAAGCCTACCTGAAGGAGCTGAAAGAGGTAGTGATGATACAGTGCGTTGGTTCGCGAAACGATGAACATCCCTACTGCTCGAGAGTATGCTGTACCAACGCACTGAAGAACAGCATACACCTGAAGGAGCTGAACCCGGAGGTACCCGTTTACATACTCTACCGCGATATAAGATCCTACGGATTCCGGGAAGATAGGCTCTACAAGAAGGCCAGGGAGCTTGGCGTCATATTTGTCCAGTTCGATGAAGGGGAGGAACCGGATGTAAAGGTCAAAAAGGACAAGATCACCGTTCTTGCCTTCGACAAGGTGCTTGGAAAGGAGATAAGGTTCCATCCGGACAGGCTTGTTCTCAGCACCGGCATGGTGCCCCGGGACAATTCGGACATAGCCCAAAAGCTGAAGGTGCCTCTGAACTCGGATGGCTTCTTCAGTGAGGCCCATATGAAGCTGAGACCGGTGGATTTCTCGGGCGATGGAATATTCCTTGCTGGATGCGCCCATTCGCCCCGCTTCATAGAGGAGGCGGTGCTTCAGGGAAAGGCAACCGGAGCCAGGGCCGCCACCATCCTATCAAAGGAGTTCCTCGAAACAAAGGGCAACGTGGCAAGGATATCGTCCAGGAAATGTGCAGGATGCCGGCTATGTATCGAGGTCTGCCCCTACGATGCCATAGATTACGATGAGGAGAAGAAAATGGCCAGTGTGAACGAGATACTCTGCCAGGGATGCGGTGCCTGCGCAGCGGTCTGTCCCAGCGGGACCACGGAACAGGCATCCTTCACAAAGAAGCAGATAATATCAATGATAGATGCGAGTTTGAGATGAGGAGGTAGTATATGAGCGAAGATTTCGAACCAAAGGTCGTCGGTTTCCTCTGCAACTGGTGCTCCTATGCGGGAGCGGACCTTGCAGGGACCAGCAGGATGCAGTATCCGCCGAACATCCGGGTGATAAGGGTGATGTGTTCGGGTTCAGTGGATTCGGTCTACGTCAACAGGGCGATAATGGAAGGGGCTGATGCCGTACTGATCGGAGGATGCCATCTCGGGGACTGCCACTATCTGAACGGCAATTACAAGGCAAGAAGAAGAATGGTCCTCATCAGGAACATCCTGGAGACGCTCGGCATGGAGCCGGAGAGGATATGGGTCAGGTGGATATCCGCATCAGAGGGACAGAGGTTCGCGGACACCGTCAAGGAGATAGTGGAGAAGACCAAGAAGCTCGGCCCCAACCCGTTGAAGGGTACATGGAACGTGTGAGGGAGTGGTATCATGGATGAACATTTACTAAAGGTGAAGGACGGGGATGCGGCAGGAGCGGTCAACGGATTTCTCAAGGGCCTCCTGGAAGATGGAAAGGTATCTGCGGTACTGGCCATGCAGGCGACGCCTTCGGGAAAGGCCGCGTTCCCCACCTTGGTCTCGGACCCCGACAGGCTGAGCACGAACGTATTCACTCCTCTTCTTCCCGTTTCAACGGCGACCATGGTCTCGAATATAACCAAAGTAAAAGGGGCTGACAGGCCCCTGGCGGTGGTACTCAGGAACTGCGAGATCAGGGCGCTTTGCGAGCTCTATAAATTAAAACAGGCGGATCCCGCCAACCTGGTGATAATCGGTGTGGACTGCCCCGGTACATTCGACATCAACACCTATTCCAGCTTCCCGGGCAAGAAAAGCCCCGCCGATGCCGTGATGGACAAGAAGGAGGCGAGCAAGTACCTGAGGTCAGCATGTGTTGTCTGCAAAGACCCCGTTCCCGAGAATGCGGATCTGATCATCGGGATCTTCGGAGTGGATGTCAAGAAAGCCCTCTACATTGGGGCCGCAACAGATACAGGAAAGGAGATGCTCAAAGGGATCCAACTGGATAAGTTCAAGAAAGCAAAGCAAAGGAAAGAGGCCGTTCTATCGGTGAGGGAAAGTACAGAGAAGAAAAGAGAGGAACATATCAAGGACCACTCTGACATAGCTGGTGCGGCAAAGGTGGTGGAGTTCTTCGACAGCTGCATCAACTGCCACAACTGCATGAAGGCATGCCCGATATGTTACTGCAGGGAGTGCCTCTTCGAATCATCCGTGTTCGACATGGAGGCCGTGAAATATCTCAACAAGGCCAAGGGAAAAGGAGCGTTCAAGACACCCACCGATTCCATACTCTTCCATATAACCCGTTTCAACCACATGATCCTCTCATGCGTTCAGTGCGGTCTCTGCGAGCAGGCCTGTCCCAGCAACATCCCGCTGATGGATATCATAGTACCTATCGCCGAGAACGCCCAGAGGGAGTTCGATTATCTGCCCGGAAGGGACCTGGAGGAGGAGCTGCCCATGATAGTCTACAGGGAGGACGAGTTCGAGGATGTGGGGGAGCGATAGATGGAGAGAATAGACACCGCGGAACTGGACCCGAACTTCAAGTTCGAGGTCGCCCGGCAGGAGGGCGGAAAAGGAATTCTGAAATGCTTCGCCTGCGGCTCATGCACCGCCAGATGCCCCGAGCAGGAGGTAAATGAGGATTGGAACCCGAGGGTGGTAATCAGGAAGGCCCTGCTTGGCATGAGGGAGGAGGTGTTCACCTCCGAGTTCATCTGGATCTGCTCCTCCCACTATACATGTCTTGAGAAGTGTCCGCAGGGTGTCAATGTGAAAGCAGTAATGAACCAGATCAGGGAGGAGAGATTGAAGGAGGAGGCCGAGGAGGAGCGGTCGGGAGAAACCGCGAAAAAGAGGATGGACATGACCTTCAAGTACAAAATAGCCGAGAGTGAAGCGGGTAAGGACATCTACGAGTGCTTCTCCTGCGGGACCTGTACAGCCGGTTGTCCGGAAAGGGACCTCGACCCCCTCTATTCTCCACGCAAGGTGATCAAGGGATCGCTGCTGGGAATGAAGGACAAGGTGTTCACCAACAGGTTCGTGGAGATCTGCTCCACTCATTACAGGTGCCTCGAGGAATGCCCGCAGGGTGTGAAGATCCCGGAGCTGATGTATGCCATCAGGGAGCTTGCCATCAAGGAAGGATACACCAGGGAGGGTGCGCATGGCAGGTAAGGAGATGGTGGGTGCCGTTGCGGTCGTTGGGGGCGGGATAGCAGGCGTACAGTCCTCTCTGGACCTTGCGGATATGGGCTTCAGGGTCTATCTGATCGAGAAAGGTCCGGCCATAGGTGGTGTAATGGCAATGCTCGACAAGACCTTCCCCACCAATGACTGCTCCATGTGCATTCTCTCTCCCAAGCTGGTGGACTGCTCCAGGCATCCCAATATCGAGATAATGACACTTTCCGAGGTGAAGGGCATAGAAGGGGACCCGGGGAATTTCAAGGTAAAGGTCCACATCAGGCCGCGCTATGTGGACGTGGAGAAATGTACTTCCTGTGGGGCCTGCGAGAGCGTATGCCCCATCGAGCTCCCCAGTGAGTTCGAGCAGGGCCTTGTTATGAGAAAGGCAGCCTACAGATCATATCCCCAGGCCATTCCGAATGCCTACCTGATCGATAAGGAGGGGCAGCCAGGGTACAAGGGCTGCGTCGAATGTATGGCCTGCGTCAAGGCCTGCCAGGTAGGTGCCATCGATCACCAACAGGAGCCCCGGGACCTCGAGCTGGACGTCGGAGCCGTGGTACTCGCCATGGGGGCCCACCCCTTCGAACCAGGAATAAAGAAGGAACTGGGCTACGATAGGTACAAGAATGTTGTCACAAGCCTTGAGTTCGAGAGAATATTATCGGCATCCGGACCATATCAGGGCCAGATCAAGAGACCAGGCGATGGCAGTAGACCGATGAAGATCGCCTGGATACAATGTGTTGGATCAAGGGACCGCACAGTGGAACACGAGTACTGCTCCGCCATGTGCTGCATGTACACAGCAAAGGAAGCCGTGATAGCCAAGGAGCACGAACCGGAGATCGATCCAACGGTGTTCTACATCGATGTGAGGTCCTACGGCAAGGACTTCGACAGGTACATAACCAGAGCGAAGGAGGAGCACGGTATAGAATACGTTAGGTCCAGGATATCGGAGATATACGAGGACAAGTCCTCGGGGGACCTGAGCATCAGGTACGAGGATGAGAAAGGAGAGCTGAAAGAGGAGACCTTCGATATGGTGGTCTTGTCCATCGGCCTGTGCATGAACGATTCCAGGAGCAAAGCCCTTGAAAGCCTGGGTCTGGATGTGAACGAGTACGGTTTTGCCTTTTCCCATCAGAAGGACCCGGTCTCTCTGGTCAGACCGGGAATATTCATGTCAGGCAGCTTCATGGAGCCGCAGGCGATACCCGAAG
Source organism: Thermoplasmatota archaeon (assembly GCA_046483845.1). GTDB lineage: Archaea > Thermoplasmatota > Penumbrarchaeia > Penumbrarchaeales > Penumbrarchaeaceae > JAYEPK01. The sequence continues at coordinate 25,792 of JAWOCK010000052.1, forward strand.
CCGTGATGCAAGCATCGGCAGCAGCCTCCCATGCCGCCGCTCTTCTCAGGGACGTAAGGGGAACCCTTGCCGCTTCCAGAAAGGAATACAAGGAGAGGGATGTGTCCGGCGAGGAGCCACGGATAGGCGTGTTCATATGTCACTGCGGGATCAATATCGGTAGTACTGTGGATGTTCCCGCCGTTGTAAAATATGCCCGGGGTCTGGACAATGTCGTGTATGCGGGGGAGAACATATACACATGCTCGGAGGATACTCAGAAGAAGATCGTGGACCTGATCGGGGAGAACGAACTCAACAGGGTCATCGTCGCGGCATGCACTCCGAGAACTCATGAACCGCTCTTCAGGAAGAGCCTGCAGGAGGCTGGTCTTAACCCACATCTCCTGGAGATGACCAATATCCGCGAGCACTGCTCTTGGGTCCACACGGACCATGGGTTGGCCACCCGTAAGGCAAAGGACCTGATCGCCATGACAGTGGCAAAGTCCCGCGCTCTGGAATCGATACCGGCGGTTAATATCGACGTCACCCAGAGAGCCCTGGTGATCGGAGGCGGAGTTGCAGGAATGACATCCGCCCTCTCTCTTGCCGACCAGGGTTTCGAGACCGTTCTCGTTGAGAGGGATGATGAGCTTGGTGGAAGGTTGAACCAGCTGCATTTCACCGCTGAAGGAATAGATATCAAGGAGTTAAGAGAGGACCTGGTGAGCAAGGTGAGCGAGAACGAGCGGTTGATCGCCATCACCGGTTCCGAGATAAGTTCCATAGAGGGTTATGTGGGCAACTACGAAGTGAGGATAAAAAGCGCAAAGAAGGAATCAAAAGAGAAGGTGGGAGCGGTCATAATTGCAGTGGGTGCGGAGGAGTTCAGACCGACCACCTACGGATACGGTGATGATCCCAGGGTCAAGACCCAATCGGAGATCGAGGAGGAGCTCTCGGAGGAAGGGGAGATCGGAGACGGTGAGACCTTCGTGTTCCTCCAGTGTGTCGAGTCCAGGGAGGAAGGCAGGGAATACTGCTCCCGCATATGCTGCATGGGGGCCTTGAAGAACGCCCTGAAGATAAAGGAACTGAATGAAAGGGCCGAGGTATTTATCCTTTATCGGGACCTGATGACCTACGGTTTCTGGGAGCGTTATTACAAGAAGGCAAGGGAGAAAGGAGTGATGTTCCTGCAGTTCGACCCGGAAAGGAAGCCGGATGTGAAGATCGAAGATGATATGACAGTAAAGATCTGGGAGCCCATGCTTGGAGAGGATCTTGAGATAGAGGCTGACCATATCGTTCTGTCCTCCGGTATGGTACCTGACCCGGGGAACGAGGAGCTTTCCAGGATGCTGAAGGTTCCCGTGAACCAGGACGGGTTCTTCCTTGAGGCCCATGTGAAATTGAGGCCAGTTGACTTCTCCACCAGAGGAGTGTTCCTTGCGGGATGCTGTCACCTGCCTAAGTTCATCGGTGAATCGATATATCAGGCCCAGGCCGCGGCCGCAAGGGCGGCGGTCCTTCTTGCGGAACCGACGCTTGAGGCCGAACCGAACATAGCAGTTGTGGATGTGGACATGTGCTCAGGCTGCAGGACATGTGTCTCGCTTTGCCCCTACAACGCCATTGATACGGTGACGGAGGAGATCGATGGTACCGAGGTGACCCATGCCGAGGTGAACGAGGGGCTCTGCCAGGGATGCGGGACATGTGTTGCCGCATGTCCTTCGGGGGCAATGCACCAGAGAGGCTTCAAGGACGATCAGATACTTTCCATGGTCCGTGCGATCGGACTCTGCGACGGAGGTGGGCGCTGATGGGGGAGTTCGAACCGAATATCATTGCATTCCTCTGCAACTGGTGCTCCTATGCCGGAGCCGACCTGGCGGGTACCTCACGTCTGAAGTACCCTCCCAACGTCAAGGACATAAGGCTGATGTGCTCCGGGAGGGTGGACCCTGTCTTCGTCATGGAAGCTCTCCGCCAGGGCATAGACGGGGTGCTGGTAGCGGGTTGTCATCCCGGAGACTGCCACTACCAGAGCGGGAACTACAAGACGAACAGGAAGATGAGGATGCTGAAGAGGCTTCTACGGGACCTGAACATGGACACCGAAAGGGTGAGATTCGAATATATATCCGCGTCGGAGGGACAGAAGTTCGCAGACGTGGTCACCGAATTCGTCACGGAGCTAAAGGAGCTCGGACCGAATCCGCTCAGGGGGGAATGTGAATGACCGAGAAATTGAGGTTCGCTTTCTATTGGGCCGCAAGCTGCGGCGGGTGCGAGATCGCGGTCCTTGATATCGACGAGAAGATACTAGATGTGGCAGAGGCAGCCGATATCGTCTTCTGGCCGGTTGCCATCGATACCAAGTACAAGGATGTGGAGGCAATGGAGGATGACCACATCGACGTCTGCTTCTTCAACGGCGCCGTCAGGACCTCGGAGCAATTGGAGATGGCCCGTCTGCTGAGGAGCAGATCGAAGGTGCTGGTGGCTTTTGGTTCCTGTGCGACCGGAGGAGGGATACCCGGTCTTGCCAATCTATCCAACAAGAATGGTGTCTTCGAGACCGCATATCTCGATAATCCATCGACGGAGAACCCGGAAGGAGTGGTGCCAGCCGTTTCGAGCAAGGTGGATGAGGGGGAATTGACACTTCCGGAGTTCTTCGATCGGGTAAAGGCACTGCACCAGGTCGTGGATGTGGATTATTTCCTCCCCGGGTGCCCTCCTCCCACGGAGCTTATAATGGATGCTGTCACCGCCATCATCGAAGGGAAGCTGCCTCCGAAGGGAGCTGTCCTTGCACCGAACAAATCCGTCTGCGACGAATGCAGGTTCGAGAGGTCCGAGAAGAAGCTGACGGAGATAAAGAGGATATACGAAGTGGAGGAGATAGAGGACAAATGTCTCCTGGAGCAGGGAATATTATGCTACGGGCCGGCCACCCGAGGGGGGTGCGGTGCCAGGTGTCCGGATGCCAACATGCCCTGCACCGGATGCGGGGGCCCGACCCCCAACACGCTGGATCAGGGAGGGAAGATGATATCCGCCCTGGCATCGATCCTGGGCCTGGAAGGGGAAGAGGAGATATCCGATGAGAAAGTGGAAAGGCTCCTTGACGGTGTAGTGGACCCTGTGGGGACGTTCTACAAGTACTGTCTTCCGGTAGCTCTCCTCAACAGGAGGTTGGACCCATGAAGGAGATAACCATAGATCCCATAACCAGATTGGAAGGACACGGAAAGATCAATATCTTCCTCAACGACAAGGGGAACGTGGAGAATGCCTACCTCCAGATACCCGAGCTCAGGGGTTTCGAGAGGTTCTGTCAGGGGAGAAGGGCAGAGGACATGCCCCAGATCACATCGCGTATATGCGGCGTGTGCCCGGTAGCTCACCATTTCGCCTCCACAAAGGCATTGGACATGGCCTTCAACGTGGATCCGCCAACGGCTGCCAGGAAGCTGAGGGAGCTCATGTACATGGGCTACATCATCTACGACCATATACTGCATTTCTACTTCCTGGGAGGGCCGGACTTTGTCGTCGGTCCCGATGCTCCCCCGGGTGAGAGGAACATACTGGGGGTCATCGAGAAGGCTGGTCTGGATGTCGGAAAGGAGGTGATAAAGCACAGGGCTTTCGGGCAGAGGATCACGGCGATACTCGGTGGAAAAGCGACACATCCGGTATGTGGTCTGCCCGGAGGTGTCTCGAAGGGCCTGGACCGGGAGGAGGTGAGGGATATCAGGACCATGGTGGATTCCTGTGTGGAATTTGCTGGGTATTCCCTACAGCTCTTCGAGGATGTCGTTCTCAAGAACAAGGAATACCTTGACCTCATAACCAACGGCCCATACCAGCTGAACACCTACAACATGGGTCTCGTGGATGATAATGATGAACTGAACCTTTACGATGGTCTTGTAAGGGTCACGGACCAGAAGGGCGAGGAGTACGAGAAGTTCCACGTCAAGGACCATGTGGGCCACATCAGGGAACACGTGGAGCCCTGGTCGTTCATGAAGTTCCCGTACCTGAAGAGCATAGGATGGAAAGGACTCGAGGACGGGCCCGGTTCGGGAATATACAGGGTCGGACCTCTTGGAAGGCTGAACGCCGCCGAAGGTATGGCGACGCCTATGGCTCAAAAGGAATACGAGAGGTTCTTCGAGACACTTGGCGGAAAGGCGGTGGGGTCGACCCTTGCATTCCACTGGGCAAGATTGATAGAGCTGCTCTACGCCGCAGAGAGGGCGGGTGAGCTGATAGCCGATGAGGACATCACTTCCGATAAGATACGGAACCCCGTGGGGGAGCCGGGGGAGGGGATGGGGGTCGTGGAGGCCGCAAGAGGGACCCTTTTCCACCACTACCATGTTGACGAGAACGGTTTGATCGAGAAGGCGAACCTCATCGTCGCCACCACCAACAACGCAGGGGCTATTACCATGTCCGTCCGCGACGCGGCCAGAGGGCTGATAAGGGGCGGAGAGGTCAGCGATGGTCTCCTGAACAAGGTGGAGATGGCCTTCAGGGCCTACGATCCATGCTTCGCCTGCGCCACCCATACCATGCCTGGCTCCATGCCCCTTATCGCCGAGATCTATGACGAGAACGAGAAGTTGCTCCGGTCGGTCAAGAGGGACTAGATGAGAACCATTGTCGTGGGCGTGGGGAACCCGGTGCTGGGTGATGACGGTGTTGGCATACATGTCATCAGGGCTCTGGGGGAGCTCGCCCTCCCGGACGATATACTTCTTGAGGAGGCTTTTACGGGGGGACTGGCCCTGATGGACATGCTGCTGGGTTTCGACAGGGTGATATTGATCGATGCGGTGATCATGGAGGACCAAGATCCGGGGAGCATCACTGTTATCGACGTATCCGAGATGCCCTCGGCACATTCGGCGAATCCGCATGATGTGAGCTTCCCGGAGGCTCTGGAGCTCGTCAGTGAGATGGATGCTGGGGGGGTCCCAGAGGATATCAGGATGGTTTGCATCAACATTGAACCTGCCACGGAGTTCAGCGAGGAATTGAGCGGTCCGGTTGAAGATGCCGTTGAAAAGGCCAAGCTCATGGTAATTGAAATGTTGGGGATATGAATCCGAAGGAGTTTTTCGGTCACCGGTGACCAAAAGAAGCTTTGATCCTGCATAATGAGATCACTTCAATATGTCTTGAAGCTTCCCGGGAACCCACCTCATCACCGGAGGGGGGCTGATCCAGTGACCTTCTCTTTTCGATATCAAAGTGCCCTCCATCCCTCGGGACGGAAGCTGGGATCCCTTAGTGCATCGTCCATCTGCTCCAGCATCTTCCCTCTGTCCGCTGGCAGGGTTCCCCTGATCGGAACGTAATTCGACGGATGGTTGGACCTGAAGACACAGTGCGTCACATCCATTCCCTCTATTATGGTCCTCATCTCCCCGAGAGACTGCTCCGGTGTTATCAATGTCATTTTTCCCTCTTCGATATCCTGGAGTATCCCGGCACCCGGCTCCAAAAGCAGCGTCAACGCAGCAGCGTAATCAGGGTCCATTTCCGATAATACCTTTGCTGACCCCGCTGCATGCTCCTCGGAGAGCTCCTGACCTCCGAGGCCGAGTATCACCATGACGGATAGATCGATGCCCGCTTCCCTCGACCTTCTCCCCGCTTCTATCATCATCTCCGGAGTGGCACCCTTCTTCACTCTCTTCAGTACCTCTGCGGAGCCGCTCTCCAGACCAAGATAGATCATCGTCAATCCCCTCTCTTTCAACCTCTTCAGTTCCTCTACGGACTTGTTGTTTATATCGATGGGTCCCCCGTAGATGGTAACCCTTTTCAGGTTCCGGAACCTTGAGTATAGGTACTCCAATATGGCGACAAGTTTTTCGGTCTCCATGCACAGGGCATTGGCATCGGCAAGGAATATCCGTTCCGTATCCTTGTAGTAGGGGTATACCTTCTCGACATCGGACCTGATATCCTCGACCGTCCTCTGGCGGAACATCTTTTTGGCAAAGGCCGTGCAGAAAGTGCATCTGTTCCATGAGCATCCCACTGTGGCCTGAAGGATCAGGGAACGGGCCTCGGAGGGAGGCCTGAAAATGTTGCCTTCGTATATGTCAAAGAGCATGGTTTTCGAAGAGCTTCATCCAAGTTCTTATTTTCGGGGTCATGATACCTTGCTCAAGGGCGGAAGAGCACGGATGAGGTTCATGCTCAGAATACGACGACCTTGATGACCCTGTTCCAGGGGATCAGGACAGTGTCGAACTTGGTCCTTCGCTTGGAAGGTTTGAGCTTTACCTCGATGTATTCTCCCTTGTCGTCCGCCTTTCCGCTTGCACTCTTCTTGTTATCTTCCTCTGCAAGATAGAATATCTTTACATCACCTATCTTCGCCATTCTAGCACCATTATTGTACTTATTCTGAGTATTATTAATATTTGCCCCCTCGATGTGGGTGTGTGTTTTATCACAACACATCTGCGACAAGTTCATCGCTAACGGATTGTGCTTCAGCGAGTCATCTATCGGATGAATCGAAAAAAAGGAGTGTGGCGAGGCATTTTCGTGTAGTTGGTGAAACACATGAAAACACCAGGCCACGAAGAGTACATGGAGCTCAATTCTACGCAAACGTGTTATTAAAGGGTAACGGGGAGGCCTTTCATCGTTCAAGGATGGATAGTTTGCACTGAACGATGGGGGCAATTCTCTATTTCTATATATAGCAGATCAAAAAGTCTGCTTGTTTTGGAGATATTTCGGAATGTAGAATTTTTTCTGATTTTTCTCGACAGAATATACAATCGACAACAATTTTCTTGAACATGCTATCATTGCTGTTTTATGTGCCTTTCCTTTGTGTCGAAATCGTTGATAGGTATCTCTTATAACCGGATTGTGTCTAATTGCCACAATAGTGGCATTATCAAGATATCTTCTAAGGTATTTGTTTCCTCTTTTGGATATATGCCCGGTTTTATATCCTGACTTTCCAGACTGATATACTGTTGGATCCAGACCAGCATAAGCTGTGAGTGCATTTGAATCATTGAATCGATTGATGTTCCCTATACATCCAAGTATCATACATCCAGTGATATCCCCTAAACCTGGAATTGTCAGAGAGATAGGATTCAGATCTTTCATGAGTCTTGATATCCTTTTGATTACTTTCTTCCTTTGTTTGATGAGGATATTGTAATGTTCAAGTAGTAGTTTGACATCCGATATCAAAGGTTCTATGAGATAATCCGGACATATCGAATCATCTAATGATTTCTTAATCTTCACAACTTTATCTTCCATATAATTGACCGATGTGTAATTTTTCTTGAGTATGGTACGTATCTCTTCAGTTGTTATGTTCAATGGGTCTGAGATCTTCATAGATTTCTTCAGAATCTCCTGTGAAGACTTGCACATGATATCACTGAAATTCTTATCGTATCCGGGGCATATCTGTGTGAGATTTCTTCTCATTCTTGATTTGATGGTTGCAATTTCCTGAGTGATCCTGTGGTAGATTAATCCGAATTCTTTCATTTTGATGTAATCTTTATCCTGGAGATACTTTGTTGTGTTGGTTATTGAGTATAGTTTGATAGCATCTGACAGGATCTCAGAGTCGATCTTATCTGTTTTTGTTGGCCTAATCCTGCTTTTTCTTAATCCTTTGAGCTCTATTGGGTTGAATTCGCGAACATAGTATCCTCTTTCGAGGAGGTTGTTCATCAGATTTCTATGGTAGACTCCAGTGGATTCCAGACCTATCAGGAACATTGCTTTTGATTTATATGGTAGATCTTTTAGATCCTCGACGAACCTGTTTATTCCATCCTTGTTTTGTTCGTATTCTTTAGCTGGCATGATAATGTTGCAGAATTCGTCTTTGACGCACGCATCGAATTTGTCTTTTGAGACATCGATGCCGACATACAATGTGGGCATATTCGGTTCACCTCGTAAGATATATGAGGGCTGAGGTCCTATGCCCCATACGTGGCCTGTGTGCGTACAGGTTTGCTTGTAGATGGAACATCTGTTGGCTGTCAGCCGCAGCTGACGGTTGTGCCCATAGCGTGTGAGTGCGTACACGGGTCACCCAGGCATGGGGATGCACGTTCGAAAAGAGGGATGTATACCCTAAACAATCAAAGCATACCCTCAGCCCAGGTGTTGTAAACGCGCGAATGACACATAAGGCCTCACCCGTTACCCCTTAACACAAACAATCATATTAACCTCATTGTCCTTATAAACCCTACTTCTATCTTATCTCGTATCTTTTCAAGTTCCAGAATCTTTTCGTTCCGTTCAATATAATATCGATAAAAAGGATAATCCTCGATATTCTCAAACAACTCAGTTATATTCTTTTTTATTCTTAGCGCCATTTCTTCACTGTTATCATCTTTTAATATAGCTACAAGAGGCTTGTTAAATTTTTTAATAATAACAACCTCTGAATTATTTAATTCCACAAGTTCTGTCCTCAAAGATATATTGTCGTGATATTCTTCTAATGTACCTTGAACTCTTCTTTTTTTGACACCAGATCTATCTTTTATTTCCTTAAGAGTCCAATCTATCAATATGTAATTAAATGTGTCAATACTCCCATATACCTCTTCATATCCC
>JAWOCK010000076.1:0-5654 GCA_046483845.1 Thermoplasmatota archaeon
CTGATCTCAGTGGGAGATTCCGATCTTATCGATTCTGTCGATCTGATCTCCAATATAGATGCATCCTTCCAGGACCTGATCGATGATCCCAACGAGGAGAAAGAGGTTGTCATCTACATCTCAGACAACGGTCATGCGGAGAACGGCAACCCATCTCTGCAGTTCAGGGACGGGAACATAACCGGAACACAGTTCGACCGTTGGTTCGAGAACATATCATGGTCCGGGTTCACTTTCATGATCGGAGGCAACCGATCCGGAATAATAGGGCCCGATGTAGAGGTCCCCTCTCCATACGCTCTCACCGATAAATGGGTGACCCCGGAGGGATAGGATATCTATCCCTGAGCTGAACATTCAGTGGCAAGATTAAATAAAACCATACGCTCTTTCTGCTAAAGATGATAGCAAGATCCCTGCAGATGCTGGCGATATCGCTCCTTTTTCTTATCCCCGGAGCCCTGATCATATCAGACGGATCATTACATGACCTTCCGTATCCGGACCCTCTGTCGAAAATATCCCCCGACATCGATGAGCATATTGCGCTGGAAGATGGAACGATATCCCTGATCGTCCAGTTCAGGGACGGTCCCCTTGAAAGGGACCGCCGGTTCCTTGAAGGGCTCGGTTTCATGATCAGGAGGACCTTCAAGGCAGTACCTGGCATATCGGTCCAAGGCCCTGACGGACTGCTTGACAGCATAGTGAAGAACGATAGGGTCACTTACGTCGAGAACAACGACCCGGTTGTACACGACATGGAGATGGGGACCCACGTGATCAATGCCACCCAGGTCTGGGCCTCGGTGATCGACAGACCGGGGGGCGTCGGGGATCCCATTGACGGCGAGGGGGTCACGGTATGCGTGGTGGATACCGGTATAGATTCCGGACATCCGGACCTGGATTACCGGACCAAGACCGTAAAGAACCTGTACGACGCGGGGAACGGGAACTGGGTGGAGATGGAGAACACGGATACCAACTACGGCCACGGAACACATGTAGCAGGCACCGTAGCAGGCAATGGTGACGCTTCCGCGGGAGCAAGGAGAGGTGTTGCCCCGGGTGCCAACCTCATTGGTCTGACCGTATCCGTGCCAGAAGAAGCCACATCGGACCTGGAAGACGGATATATACAGGGGCTCGAATGGGTATACGAGCACAGCCGTCCGGGGAGCAATCCTCACAATATAAGGGTGGTCACCAATTCCTGGCATTCGACCGTGAAAGAGTACGACCCGGATACCATGCTCACCAAGATGATAGAGAAGATAACCTTCGAGAACAACGTTGTATCGACATGGTCAGCGGGAAACGACGGAAGGGAGGACCCGGAGGGAAATGAGCTCACCACCTCGGGCCAGGGAAACACACCGGTCGCGATAATGGTCGGAGCCTACGAAAGGGACGGCTCAGCCATTACTGATTTCTCATCAAGAGGCCGCGTCGGTGCGAACCACACCTATCCGGACATCGGGGCCCCGGGCAGGTCCATCTGGTCTACATCCGCCAGAAGAACGGTTATCAGCGGGGGCACATATCTAGGGGGCAATACCAATCCATACTATCTGGCAATAAGCGGAACATCCATGTCAACCCCCCACGTGGCCGGACTGGCGGCTCTCCTGTGGCAGGCCGCACCTTCCCTGAGAATGTCGGAGCTTCACGAGGATTATTCCGGGCCGGACCCCGAGGGATGGTATTCCGACCCTAACACCCGCATCCACGAGATAGAGTGGATAATGGAGGCATCTGCAAGGTTCCTACCTCCCACCGATGAGAACGGCAACGTCGGCGGTGATACCAATTCCACCGGGTGGGGGGGGAAACCCATCGACTACGTGCAGGGTTATGGTCTGGTGGATGCCAGAAGGGCTGTGGGGATCGCGTTGACACTTCAGCGCCTGAGGACCATGTGCCAGGACCCGACCGCCATAACCGTACTTGATGCTTTGAAGGCCTATGACGAACAAGGAATACAGGGCACGATGACCTTTAATTCCACAAGGGCGGAGGTTTCGTGGTCCGGCGAGTTCTCCAGGTACAACGACCAGTCCATGAACCCGCTGTCACTGGTGAACCAGACCAAATACGTTCCTGTTCCGGTCGGTGCCACCGGAGCATTGGTCACCATGACCTATTCCGGGCTCGACACCACCCTTTTCCAGGCAGCCGACCTCGCCTTCACCATCGATGTGGACGGGGATGGGTCCATTGACCACCAGAGCGACCTGGCAGTTCTGGGAGGCGGTATCGACCAGATGGAGATAAAGGTGAACAGTGAAGGGCCCTGGACCTTCGACATCATAGGAAGAGGATTGAAGATCCCGCGTCCTCTCCAGGGTACAAATTACGTGGAACTCCGGGTTGAATACGACATAAGCGTGACCTTCGACCTGGATGTGAACGGCTCGTACTCGCCCCGGCCGCTGAATGCTTTGTTCGCACCGCCTTTCGCTGGTGAGACCACAGGGGCGGGTGCTTCAATAGAGACCTACAGCTACTCCCTCAGGGATGTGGAACTGCCCGTCGAGGAACAAGAGCAGGAAACACTCGAAGAAGGAATACCATGGGGTCTGATACTGATACTTATCATATTGCTCGTTCTGGCCACTGTTGCGGTGTACGTGTGGAAAAGGAAGAGGTCACGTAGCATGAACGGTGAGAACGGGGTATGAGAGGATCCCAAAAAACATGGAGGTGTTGTCCGTATGAGTTCGTCGGTGAAGATGAGGCATGTAAAGAGCTGGCCCCCGGGAGATATTATCTCCTTGTACAAGGCCGGGAACTGGTGGAAGGAAGATTACGATCGTTCAGGCATCCCCCCCTTGATAGAGGGGAGCTTCGATTTCATCGTTGCCTATGACGAAAGAGAGGAAGAAGCGGTGGGAATGGGTCGGCTGATATCCGATGGGGTAAGTGATGGATACATACAGGATGTCGTGGTGTTGCCGGATAGGAGAGGTGAAGGTATCGGATCATCCATAGTTCGGGAGCTTGTCGGTCAAGGTAAAAAGAGAGGGCTGGTATGGGTCGGGCTCATAGCCGAAAAAGGTTCATCATCGTTCTATGAAAGGCTTGGTTTCAAGAAGTTTGACGGAGAGCCCATGTTGTACGGGGAGGACAAATGATGGTGAGGGTATCCGATTTCGAGACGGTCGGCCCGGAACACAGGGACATCTTCAGGGAGCATTACAAGAAATACCCCGTGGAACACTCAGATTATCTACACGGGATCATGTGCACGTGGAAGCACTACATGACCTATTCATTCACCGAACTGGAGGGTTCGATCCTGATACTTGCAGAACACGACGGGGAGCATTACCTCAGACCACCGGTAGGTCCCCTCGACAGGGAGATATTCCAGGAAGCGGCGAACCTCTCACTGGAGCAGGGATGGCACCCGGTGTTCTCGATGGTCGGGGAGAGGACCGCAAAATTCCTGGAGGAGGAGTTCCCCGACATGGAGCTCCATTGGCACAGGGACTATTTCGATTACATCTACCTCGCGGAGGACCTCCGGGACCTGCCGGGAAAACGGTATCTCAAGATAAGGAACTACCTGAACAGGTTCAGGAAGAACTTGGACCATTCCGTGGAGCCCATTACCAGGGACAACAAGGATGAGGTAAGGGAGTTCCTCGTGCGGTGGTGCGAGAAGAAAGGATGCAGGGAGGACCCGTTCCTGCTGTATGAGAGGCAGGCCAATATGTACGGTATCGATAACTTCTTCGAACTCGGGTTCGGTGGTATATGCATCAGGGTGAATGGCCGGGTGGAGGCGCTGTCGATCTTCGAAGAGATGAGACCCGACATGGCGGTGATCCATTATGAGAAAGCCACCTTTGAGATCCCTGGCCTTTACCAGGCCATAAACAACGAAGCCGCAAAACTGCTTTCGGAAAGCTACAGATACATCGATCGGGAGGCTGACATGGGGGTCCCGGGTCTCAGAAGGGCAAAGAAAAAGTACAGACCGGACCACATGCTAAAGGTCTCACATATGGAGATGGCCTGATCCGGTTCCGGGTCATCACGGAATGCGGATATTCATCATTCCGTGTGATCATAAGAAAATATCCGATCGTTCAACCGATATCATTTTCCTCGATCATATCCACCGGATCAGGGTTCTCTTCTTGCCTCCCCTTTACCTTTTCAAATATGAAAAGTCCTACTGCCACGATCGAGATAAGGATCATGACAGATACCAGGAATATGAAGTTCCGTTCATAGATGAAGGTGGAAAAGGTCGGAGAGGTCCTGAGCTCCAGCGGCAGGTTGTACTTCCTGGAGTCCGGATCATCCTGGAACACGGCGATCACATGGATCGTGTTCCTTCTGGAGGCAGAGGGGATTTGCTTTACGGACAGGTTCATGATCCTGGTCTCCCCTTTACGGAGATGGATCATCCTCTCATCGATCCGATGTTCGATCACAGAAGCATCCTTCTTTATCTCCAGTGTAATATTTGCATCGGTATTCGCTCTGTTGGTTATTACGAAGGGGTATGTGACCCACTCCCCAACATCACAGTATCTTATCGGCTCGTTGGACCCGATGTACAGATCATAGAACGGAAGGATGTCGATAACGGCGGATACCTTCTCAAGCCCCCCCCATCCCCAACCGGAACAATAGGACCAGCTCCCCCATATCTCGAACCTTACATCTTCATCCGCGGAAGTGTTCACGGGAACCACGATGGTGACATTGAAGGTTGTCTCGGTGGATGAGAGGTTGAAATGTATCGGGGGCGGTTCGGTGATGTTCCACCATGAAGCCCTCATTTTCAGGGACACGTTGATCGTCGGGTCCACGGGAACCGTCTCGGGATAGTGACAGGTGATCGTCACTTCGAATGTGACCGGTACCTCCTCTGTAGGGGATGAGCATGCTGTCTTCGATCCTTCATCCAGTGAGATGGTTATCACGGGAAGGTCATCGCCGGACGCCTCGACCTGGTCCGCAATGATGCTCAATGTTGGAAATGATAGAACGATAAAAAGCAACACAAGGGTCAGGGTGCGCCTGTATATATTTGGTCGACATCCTTGATGCACCCTTCGAAAAAAGTGACCAAACTAATTAAACTGATTGGAACGGCCCACCTACATCAGCTCCCCTGTCAGAGAGATTATCTCTGTTACCAGCCGGACCTCTTTTTTGGAGGTTTTGACAGCTTCCTCTCGCAGATGATGTCGCGGACCAGATATGCCTTGCCGTCCATGAACTGCAGAGCACCTTCCGGACGATCGGGAACGCAGACGCCACAACCAGAACATTTGTCGTGGTCTATCTCAATTTTCTGTCTCATCACCATAAGAGCCACCTAAGTATCTTTTTGATAATATATGCCCTGTCCATATTAATGTTGAAAGGTTTCCATTTTTAGATCAGATATGATCAGATAGAGAACCTGGTCCGTCTGATCCTTTTAACGATCAGAACGGTCAGAACGGCCAAGGCGGCCAGCAGGGGGACCGATATAAAAAGTGTGATCGGCTGTAATATGGCCTGACCGGCCGTGGCATAGGTCTCGTAGTGGACCTTCACCCGGTCCGTGTCCACCTCCCCGGGCATCTCCGAGCTGACCTCGATCTCCAGGTAGCCAACCTTTCCGAGACCAGAATCCTGCTTGATCC
>JAWOCK010000103.1:0-12383 GCA_046483845.1 Thermoplasmatota archaeon
CCACGGCAATCGGGGGGAGCTTACCCTGTGCATCGGTCTCTATTCCCGAGGATACCGAATCGAAGGCGGTCCACTCCTCGTACTCGCTCTGGGAGCCCTTTTTATGATCCACCCTCACCTGGACGCTGTAAACACCGCTCCCGTCCGTATCCCTTCTTGCGGTGAAGAAGAACCAGTAACCCTGATGGACCACGGCACCGGATACCTGGAAGGGATGATCGGCAGTTATGGAATTGTTGATGGACCAGACAAGTGAAGAGGAGGTTGCGCTCAGACCGGTGTCGGAAGATGATATCGAGCTGTTGTGCAGATAGACGACCGTATCGATATCGGTCGCATGGATACCCCTTTCGGCATCCGTTATGTTGCCGTGATCTATGTATGCCCTGGACCCCGATGAGATGTTTATCCTGTCGAAACCGTTCGGGCCGGAGCTTCTGATGGTGACCGGCTCCTGATCGGTCCCCAGTATGTCGAGTTCTCCCTGTATGGAGATCCAGCATCCTTCCTTCACAACGACCTCGCAACCTCTGTTTATGGTCAGGGAAGAACCCTCTGGTATCGTTAAATTATCCTGGACCTCCACCGGGGAGTCCGTAGAGTTCCAGACAATATCACCGGTGAGATGACCCCCGCTGACCACAATGCCATTTACGGATGACCCCCTGTTCATTAAGAACAGCCCTGAAGAGATCAGGATAGAAACTATCAACAAAGAAAAGAACAATCTCGATGCGCCTGAACCGCCCTTTCTCGGTGCCATGGGAACAACTCCTCTAACTGGACCCATAATTGGATCTACAGGACCGATAGCGTATCAGGGGATATCTAAAAGTTTTGTATGAATGAGCGGATATATGCCATCTCACTTCTTCAATGACCAAACCCAGCCTTTCATGGCAGGGTCCATCCTGCCGACAAGCAGGCCCCTTGTCTTCAACCTCATCAACGTTCGCACGGCACCGTCCGGACAGTCCATACCCTTTTTATTGAACTCTCGTTCTATCTCTGTAGTGGACAGTTCTCCCTTTTCCTTCAGTAGCGTGATAATCTTCTCTTCATCTGCCATAACGTAATCTCCTGTCTCGATCCTATAGCTCCTCTGCTACATAGGCCGGCTCCCTGCTTTCCATTTCCTCCCTCATGATGTCCTCATCGATGGAGGTTTCCGGGTCAGTATACGGGTCCACCAGCCTATCCTTTACCTTGTTGTTCAGGTATATCAGGGCCGCTATCACGACTGCCCACTGGGCTATCATGATCATGAAACCGGCAACTCCTCCGACCCACCACTCGTCGGTCGGGTCTGTAAGGGTCTGGTACACGAACCAGCCGCTCATCAATGCAAGTTCCACCGGTATGATGTACTTGAAAAGGATATCGAACCATTTCCCTATCTTCATATCGGCGTAACGGCTGTTTATGAAATTCTTCCTGAACCTGGTTATACCGTATCTGTAGGCCATATAGTAGATGAAAGCCCCTGACAGGATAAGACCGAGCCCCCATACGAAATCCTGGTTGTCCAGGAATACCGGCATTGGTGTACCGGAGACCGGGAGTATTATCAATGCGGATGGAAGTCCCAGTATCAACATTCCCACCGTCATGAACCTGATGGCCTTTTTCCTGTCCCATCCCGCATCAACGAAGTTCTTCACTGCGTTCTCGTAGGTTGCGATCATCGATGTAAGGGCCGCGAACGCCATTGCACTGAAGAAGAGTATGGCGATAAGCTGACCCCCGGGCATGGAGCCGAACAGGTTGGGTAGATGGATGAAGGTCAGTCCCGAACCCCCCTCCTCAACCGCCATTTCGGCCTCTCCCATGGTGGCAGAGAGCCCGAACACCGTTGCAAAGATCATTATGCCGGCAACGAGGGCGATGGTGGTGTCTCCGAGACCGGTAAGGAAAGTGTTCAAAGTGGTATCATCCTTCCTTTTGGTATACGCACCGTACGTCAATGCCATGCCCATACCTGCACTGCAAGACCACGCGGATTGGGCGAGGGCCTTTATCCAGGTCTTACCGTTGAAGAAGGTATCGGATTGAGGTGTGAATATATATGCCACCCCCTTCAATGCCCCAGGAAGCAGCAGGGCCCTGACCATGGTGAGGACAAGGAGGACGAACAGGGTTGGTATCAGTATGGTATTGACCTTTTCCACACCCTTCTCGATACCTCGGTATACGACCACGGCTGATATGGAAATGGCCAGCACCTGAAAGAACACGACCAGGAGCGGGCTCTCCAGAAAAGCTTCCCATGAACTCTGGGCATTGTCCATGGAAACTGCCCCTGTGACGGAGCCAAAGGCATACCTGATGGTCCAGCCCATCACCACCGCATAATAGAAACCTATTGCGGTCGAGATCCATGCAAGCCATGCCCCCATCCAGGCCTTGTTCTTGCCAAGGAACATGGCGAAGGTCCCCATGGTCCCCTTTCTGGATTTCTTCCCTATGTTGAACTCTATGAGCAGTATGGGGATTGACCAGGTAAAGAGGAATATGACATAGGGTATCATGAAGGAACCGCCGCCGTTGTTCGCAACCTCCTTGGGGAACCTCCAGATATTTCCGGTACCTATTGCGGCACCCAGAGCTGCCATGAGCAGTCCCCAGCGGCTCGTGAACCCCCCTCCGCTAGACGCCAACTGCTGCCCTCCCCTTCTTTTCTGACCCCATGGCCTTCGCTATCCCGAAGGTGAACCCCCCCCATATCACACCTAGCGTAAAGAGCATTATGAGGATCGTGTCGGGCCCGAAATAGATCTGAAATATTGTGTCACCTTCGAAGTCAATTGACACCATCTGGTTCGGTGCATAGGTCGGATAGGTGACCACTCCGCCGTCGGCATCCTCCAGGATCAGGTAATAGTCAAGTGATCCTCCCTCCCGGTTCCTGGATAGCGATGAAGAGATGTTTCCGTTCTCCAGGAACTCGATGCTCCTCCTCTCCCAGGGTCCTTCATCCCATCTGAAGTATACGCTTGAACCGTCCTCTGACACCGCCTTGGGATAACCCATGTCCTCATAGGAGAACTCGATATCGATGGAGTTTCGCTCCACCTCCACGGAGGTGGAGTTCTCGTCGAACCTGATGAAGCTCTGGTACGGATTGGAAGCACTGTGGATAAGGTACAGACTGGGTCCTAGGTTGAGATCACAGTGATGCCTGATCTCCTCGCCAGGGATGTTATGGGTCCTGCCTATCTCGAAGGTATATCCAAGGGTGCCATACTGGGAGTAGAACCAATCGTTGAACTCTCCGGTGACCTTGTACAGTTCCTCACCCTGCATCGGTTCATAGCCGTTCATATCGGCCATCCTCGTTCCCAACTGGGACATGACTGCATCATCCTTGGTGGGTTCTTCGGAGTACCCCCAGGGCCAGAGTATGAGTTCCGAAAAGGAATGATAGGTTATTGCCACAGGGAAATGATGGTCATCTCCAAGTTTTCTCATTGCAATGGTCTCCTCCGAGGAGAAACCGCCGGCAGGGTCCTCGTCCACCTTTCCATCTCCGTCGTTGTCGATCCCGTCCCACGGGTCCTCATCAACACCTTCATCGGGACCCCAAGGAAAGATGCCCGGTGTTAGGTCGATCTGAAAGATGGCATCGCCGTCATCGTCCACGTTATCGGGAGGCCCTCTGTAGGATGAACCTCTTGAGAGCAGAACGTTGGACCCTCCTGCCTCGTGCCACATCCAGCCGTAGTTCCTGTTTATGTCCACTCCGTAGGAGGTCGGTTCCACCTCGGGCGAAATCTTATTGGAGGGTGAGAACTCGCTTATATAATTGGGCTCCCTGTTCTTTCTCCAGTTCCTGTTTATGTCATGGGCATACTGGACGCCATCGGCATTGAGCATGGGCACGAAGAAGATCTCCCTGTTGTCGATCAGATATGTGGCAATGCTTCCGTTTTCATCTTTTCCACCGTAATTGTCCAGCAGAAAGGTCATGGTGAAAAGGGGAACCTCGTAGGAGATCCATTCATTTCCATGGTGTGCCCCGACCAGGAGGGCTTTCGGTTCGGACCCCGGATGCCCGTCCTCAACCAACTTGGCCTTGTCGCTGAGCTTTACACACCATATCTCACGCCCCTCATGGGTCTGTCCCAGGGATCGTAGATTAACAAGGTCAGGATACCTGGTCTCGAGGTACTTCAGGTAATCGGTCATGGATCCATAGTCGAAATAACTTGTAAAGTTCATTTCAGAGGACATCATCATATTCGGAGTCCACATATCCTGTGATCCGGCTGAAGCGGGATGTGATACCCTCTTCGCACTTCCGACCTGTCCCCCACTGACCAAGAGTATGGAGCAGATCATCAATGCCAAACAGATGGATGCCCGCTCTGATATTCTCCCAGTCCTGCCGGACCTCATCACCTGTTAAATGATGGTTCATGTTATATCGTTTTCGATAGATGCTGATAAACTGGACGAGAGGCCTCAAAATGATAGGGTCCTGTGTATTCCTTATGTGTATCAACAGGTGGTTCATCATTTTACCTGCGGCCCCTGATGGTATAGTGTTCGGGGGCTGACGGTCTGCACTGGAAATGTTCCCCAAGCTTGAAATATCACATCAATCATATGCTCAATACATCGCACCGAGCGACTTTTTGGAGCGATCCCAAATGGGGGAAATGAACCGTAGATCAATACCAGATAGCGAAAGCTCTGGTAGACTGTCCACTGAGAACAGTAACATACAAAGGGGAACCCAAAGAAGAGATGGCCCCGTCACTTTCGATAGGGTAGAGAATGATCCGGTCGACTTATGGAAAAGGTCCATGGAGTTGACCCTTAGGATAATGGATGCAGGGGACCTTGAAGGTCTGATCTCCGTTCTGAAGGATGACCTACCTCTGCACATACCCTTCGAGATGGGTAGTATTAGGTGGAAGGAACCCGAGGAGGGGCCCGTTGGAGAATGGGATATAGATGTCGAAGATGATTTCCCAGAGTGCAGGGACTTCGTATCCGAGCATTATCCGCTCTCCGGGGCCAGAGAGCTTGATATCGAAGAGGACATCGAATGCCGGGTGACGGACCCTTGGGCGGGAGGGATGAATGGTCAGTGCAGGGCAAGAACAAGGACCGGGGACCCGGTCCTCATAAGGCTCAGGTCCGCCCTTGTGGTCCCTTTGTACTACAATAAAGATAGAGTAGGGGTCATGTCCCTTTACTCCTCAAGGGAAGAGGCTTTCAGGGACCTGTCGGATGACGAGTCGACCAAGGTTCTCTGGAGAGCGGTGGGAAACTCCCTGGGGAGATCGCTGGATAGCGATGGTCTTAGAAGGGACAGGGACAGGAGCAGAACCCTCCTGGATAGTTCCGAGGATATCCTTGTCCTCTGGAGACGGAACGGTTCCCTGTGGGAGATAGACTGCAACAAGAAAGCAGATATCTTCATAAACAGACCCGAACTGTTGCCCGACATGATGGAGGGTCCTTTCTTCGCTCCCCCCGGAAAGGAATGGGATAGGGGCATGTTCGCATGGTCCAAGGCTTTCGATGAGGGGGAGGATTACCAGGTGAACCTGGAGCTCGTCGATATCGATGGCCACATCAGACCTCACCTGTGCACATTCTCACCATATATGGAAGAGGGGAACACGGTCGGGGTCAAGATGACCGCCATCGAGACCGCCCGCATCGATGAGGCCGTGGAACGGTTGGAGAAGATGAACAATTGTTATCGGACGTTGATATCCACACTCTCCCACGATCTGAATAACCCAATATCCGCTATATTGGGCTATTCCGATCTCCTTCGGTTTGCCAAGGGCGAGAAGAAGCGAGCGTATATTGAAAAAATATCGGGATTGAGTGCAAGGATGTCAAGGACCATCGATATGGTGAAGGTATTATCCAGGATACAGGAAGGAGAGCTCAGGAAGGATTTCAGGCTGCTGGATATCTCCAGCATGATCCGCAGAAGTCTGGAGAACCTATCTCCCGACATCCTTTCCTATGATATCTCCTGTGATCTCAGGGAAGAGAATTCCCAGATAATCGGACACGAAATGCTCGAGCAGGTATTAATGAACATCCTGGACAATGCCATGAAGTACAGCCCGAAGAACAGTAGGATCTCCATTGACCTCTCTGCTGACATCGTCGGAATGACCATCTCCATCAAGGACCAGGGGGATGGTGTCCCGGACAGGTACAAGGAAAGCATCTTCCGGAGATTCGATGGTTCGGACATGGGTGAGGGTATTCAGGGGACAGGTTTCGGTCTTGCCATAGCCAAAGGTATAGTTGAGCTGCACAGGGGGAGAATATGGGTCGAGGACAACGAACCCAGTGGTTCGGTGTTCAAGATCAAACTTCCCTGGTCCCAGGATTGATCCCGTCCCTGTAGGAAGCTGCAGTGAAATGGATCAGCATATGATCCTTTGCCAGGGAACCCGCTGACAGGGCCTGGTCCCTGGTCAAATGTACGCCAGAGGCATCGTTATGCCCGTTTGGGAAGGTTGCTTCGATAATTGCCAGGTCCGCATCCTTGACCACGGGCCTGAGCAGTTCTTTATCAGATGTGTCACCGGAATAAGATATCACCTCTCCCTTTCTGGTCAGCCTGAAGGATAGGGCATCTATCGGTGGACCCGTTAAGCCAGGCCTGCTGCTCCTGTGTACGGCCCTGAATGTCTCTACGGTGGTGCCCTCCACGTTCAGAAGGTCCCCGCTCCCAACAGGTATCAGGTCCAGATCAAAACAGGGACTCTCCCATAGATGTTTTACGAAATGGTCCACCAGGTCCTCAACCGCCCTTGCTCCTGAAGGATAGATCACCGAGAGCGGTCTATTCCTGCCGAGGAGCTGGAGGAACTCGAGCATTGTGAGTATGCCGGAGTAATGATCGAAATGAGCGTGGGAGATGATAACAGCGTCTATCCTGTTACCCGCTTTCCCGAGATCGAAGATGTGTTCGACCCCCGCCTCGTCGAGCTGTACCCTGAAGACCTCGATCATATCCCTCACGGCACCATCGCCGCAGTCAAGGACGAGCGTCCCATTCGGGTGGTCCAGGAATATCGAAGTGGATATTCCGGCAAAGGAATACATCACCGAGACACGAAAAACATCACCTTTCCATTCTTTCATCTTCGGGACCGGGGGTAGGAACTGCTCGACCATGGAGTGGGTAATGTAGCTATCGAAAATATTGATTGCGCTATCGGAACAGCGGATAGGGCCTACCTTCCTTCTTTCTCTGCTTGATTCCTTTCCTGGTGCTTCTTCGTTTCTTGATACCGATATAGAGGTCCATGCCTTTCTGAACCAGGGACCTCGAGAGAGAACCTCTTTTCAGATATCCCCTCTCGAGGGCCGAATCCACGAGATGTTTGCCCTTCCGTGTCCTGATCAGCGGATGTCCGAACGTCACATCGCTGAGATCGGAGCAATAATCCGGACATAGCCCACATCTCGGCCATCCTTTTTCTTTATGGAACATCCTGAGATATTCACTCGATGGAACCACCTTCCTTCTACGCATTCCGCTGTTCAGGACCAGTTCCATATCGACCCTGTTCTTGGAGATCTTTTCAGCTCTGAAACCCTTTATGTCCTCCTCCGGCACGTCGAAGGCCTTAGAGATCGACCTGCGTCGTTCACCCTCGCTGGTATTTGGGGCACCGCAGTTCAGACCGATGATGTATTTGACCTTCTCCATGGCTCTGGATGCGGTGGGGTCGATCTCCATGTTCCTCATGGCCTCCACATGGCACGGAAGCCCTACAACGGCGATTTTGGATATTTCGGGTTCTCCGGCGACCTGCCTCAATAATGCAAGGACCGGGCTGAAGACGTACTTGGAGGAGGCAAGGGCGAGGACCTCTTTCCTTGTCCTCGCCAGCCTAGCCTCCCCTACGGACAGGGCTCCTCTGGAGGACCAGTCGGTAAGTGCCGCTGCATCTATATCCCCCCTCTCCAGCGCATTGATGAGAACGGATGACACCCTTCCGCCGAAATATCCTGCCTTGAGTATCTCTCCATCGGCGGACACCAGGTTCACCCTCTCCATGTAACTGCCCGATATACTGCCGAGAGGAGTCCTCCTTGAACGGCCGTAAAGTCTCTTTTCATGTTTGGAGAAGTCCACCCCTTTTCCGGGACATATCCTATAGCAGGTGCCACATCTGGTACATTCGCCGGTTAGCTCTATCCTGTTCGGACCGAAGGTCAAGGCGTTCACCGGACAGGATGCGACGCATCCGCCGCACCTGGTGCAGAGGTCAGCATCTATCACATCCCGTTCAAGCTCACAAAAACCTGTCCCCTCATCCTGATCTGCAACCAATGTGGGGCCCCCGTCTCACTCCTCGATGTCCATATCCTCTCGGAACATCCGGTCGGCGTCGTCCAGCTCACCCGCAACTCTGCTGTCGACCTCGGTCCTTCTGAAAAGAAGCATGCCGCCCAGAAGCAGGAGGAATACAGCGGCGCCAATGGCTGCTGCGATCAGGATGCTCCCGACCTCGGGTCCATCTTCTTCATCACCGGGCAGGTCCTCGTCCAACACTGTCACGTTGAAGATGAGATAGACGGTGTTGACGCCGTCATTTATGGATATCCTCACCTGGTGCTGACCCACATCCCCGGATGTGAGATTGAAGACCACGGTCCCGTTGTCATGTATGATGATCATATCCGAATTGGAGAAGAAGGTCAATGCATCGTTCTCCTCGTCCTCCACCTGGAGGGTGAAACTGACGGTCTCCGTGTAGTTCAATACCAGGTCATCTATGTCCTGGACGATCGGCGGGTCATTGACCTCGATGACATGCACGATCAGCGTGATCTGAGATGATCCTCCTCTGTCATCCTGTGCGGTTATGTTGAAGGAATTGGAGCCGACATCCTCCTGGAGAGGTGTCCATTCTATCCTTCCGGTGGTCCTTTCGATATCGAAGGGCGCATTCGATATGCTGAATGTGATGTTATCATCATCGATGTCCGATGCCTTTATATGCAGTTCCAGAAGGGCATCCTCCATGGTGGTGATCTCCAGAACACCTTCCACCGCTTCGGGGAACGTCGGCGGGTCGTTCACTTCCAATATGTTTATGGTGGCATTTATACTGCTGGATGATATCCCGTCGGAGACCGTGAGACGGACCCGGAACTTTCCCGATAGGTCCGGACCCGGAATGCAGTTCAGGTAGGTCTCGTTCCCCGAATCGGATATCCATGCCTCGATCGGGGCGATCGGGTCCAGGGTGAAATCCAGACCATGGGAGGTATTGTCCACATCGCTCACCTTGTCATCGATCCTGACCCAGGCATTTCTGGTATCCTCCAGGATCTCCATGGAGGGTGCGCTCTTCCATTCAGGAGGGTGGTTTATCTCAAGTAGTGTCTTGAATGGTCCGGATGTCATGTTGGATGGTATCTTGCCCCCGGGGTCCATCAAAATGTATATTATGCATGTGGACGACGGTGTTGTTAACGGGATGGAGACGTTCCACCACCCTCCGGCGGGAACGGGGCCGACGGCCAGTGGGTCGGATAAGGGCACCCCCTCCTCTTCCGGATCCCCCATATACAGTTGGAGGTCAATCATGGAGGGAGCGGACCCGTTGTTGAGGATATCCACGTCCACCGAGGCGCTGGTATCGGGTGCAAGTATGGAGTCCGGACGTATAAGACCGGTCCCCGGGAAGAACTGAAGGTCCGGTCCCGGATTGTCGAAGTCGATCTCCAGTTGCTGGTTGAAGGGATCCAGGTCTTTGGATGAGGATATGGCCTCGATCACGAAACGGTGTTCTCCGAACCTCACCGTCCAGTTCCAATGAACGGTGGTTGTGGCCCCTACAGGAAGGGTGCCGATCTCGAAATTGCGATAGTAGTAGGTAGGATCGCCGCTCCCTCCTTCATAGATCACCGAAACCTGGACCATCTCGCCGTCCATCCCTCCGATATTGTGCACATCCAGAGAGAAACGGACCTCTTCGCCGGGTGTAGGGTCCTGCGGTGTCAACAGAAGGTCGGATCGACCAAAGGTGATGTCCGAGATAGCCGGACCCACATCCACCTTCATGTAGGAAGGTACCATGTTGTGGGCGCAGATGGTCAGGTTCACCTCCTCAGAAGAACCGAGGTCCAAAGATGAATTGACCCATCCTTCATTATTCCCTCTGACCACGATATATCTGTCCTGATCGTAAATGGTGACCAATGGACGAGCTACCGGATCGCCGTCCCTATCCGTCACCCTGAACCGGGTCAGCCTGTCCCCGGTATAGAGATCGATCCCCATGTCCGCCTCGGAAGCGAACCTTTCTGCCACATCCGAGTATATGTCAACATACGGGTCACCGAGGAGGATGTAGGAATATATCATCCCCAGCACCGTCTCCTTTACGTTCATTGTGGGAGAGAACCATTTGTCCTCGTATATCTCCTTGAGAACATAGAGGGCGTTCCCGGGTCTTGTAACGCCATGATCGAAGAAGAGCTTCCAGAACTCTTCATCCAGGTACCAATTGCCCCAGGACCTGCCCTCCTCTTCCCCCCTTGCCGATACGCCCGTGGAGGAAATGAGCCCAATAATTCCCCCTGAGGCCGAGGTCAGCCATGTCTCCAGGGACTTGTCGTTGTACCACGGTGACATATCGAAGAACATGGAGCTGTTGCATGTGGAGGCATACATGAACGGCATCATATCCTGATTGGTGAATAGGGAATGGTCGGAATACCTCAGCGGCTCGTTCCATGCCCAGTTGCTGCCGGAACCTGTGGGAGGTCCGTAATCGTTAAGCGCATATCCCTCGTACCTGGCCTGTCCTGCGAAGTTGAGCATCGATGCACCGTTGTTGATCGCGGAGAGCATGTTCGCCCTGTTCAGGGTATCTCTGCCGTCGGACGGAGTATAGTTGCCACCCTCAAGCTGTGGATAATCGTAAAGAGGGTTCACATCCAGATGTTCAGGAAGGTTGCCCTCTATCCTCTTGCAGACCTTGTAAGCGTTGGATCTGTGATCGACATAACGGTAGGGGTCAAAATCCCTGTTTGGGGGCTCCATCAACGACCCCCAGTTGCAGAACCTCTTCATCCAGCTCCCGACCGGTGGGTCCCTCTCGTACCTTATCAGCTTGTTGACATAGTTCCGTGCATGCTCCTCCGTGGATGCCGGTATCCTGCCGACGTATACGTCCCAATCGAGATCCCCTTCGACGTTTCCGCCGCTGGTCAGTTCTCCGAACCTTTCGTCCCCGTCATCGTCCCAATCTGAATCCAGGCCGGAATAGTAGACATCGCTGTAGTAATAGTTCCCGAAGGGCTGGCCCCAGTTCTCCGCGTAATGCCAGAGCTTCCTGGGCATGAGATGTTCCGCGTCCGCCACTATCAGAAGCCATTTGAACGAGCTGTACGTCCCATGAAGGTCCCTGAGGAAATCATGCACCTTCTGCTGGTCATCCACACCTGTGTAGTTCTCGACGATGGAATCGATGGTGTATATCCGGGAAGGAAGACCGGAGATGGTCCTGTGTACCGCCAATGGCCTGACCTCCTCCTTGAACTGCTCCGGGCACAGGATCACGTATTCGGGGTCCTGTTCAGGTATATCAAGTCCCAACGGGTATGGTTCAGCGGAGGGTTCTCCTCTCATCTTCTCCACTGGACCGGACCGCCAGTCCGAAGTCGAGCTCCCCTTAAGCAGCGGGAGAGGGAGTGCTCCAATGAGGAGAACCAATACAATAAGGGTTGCGGCCCTGGTAATGATCGGTCTGGTCAAATGCATAATACCAAACTCCAAGTCCCATCAACTAGTATCAAGATATCCTTTTCGGTCAATTGTGCATCTTCATTTGCCATGATCCGTGATCATTTCCTTCTTGATGCCCCAGTCTTCCCTGGTCCTCAGTTTCGAATCGACGGGCAGCGAATATATGCTGTACCTGGTGACATCATTGTCCAGAAAGAACTCGTCATCCTTTATAACGGACCTCAGCGTGTAGTTGTTCTCCACGAAGTCAACGAACTCTGTCATCTCCTCCAGATGGTAAGCGATAACCACTGCTTCAACGGCGTATTCTATACAGGCCCTGGTGAGGTTCTCGGATGTTATATCCGGATACTGGAGCTCGGCCACATTGATGAACTCGGGGGGCATATCCCTATTGGCAAGATAGGGGACCATCGGGTCCCCCGATATTACGAAATCACCCTCTTCGGTCAACTCTGCTAACACCTCGGAGGCCTTGTTCTGTATCGGCTCCCCCCTCTCCTTTACCATATATGAGAATGCACCGCCAACCGTGGCGGCGAGCAGCACCAGGGCAACCTCAACATATACCAATGTCTTCCTGGTTACGTGAGGGATGTACTTTTTCAGCCCCCATCTGGACCATTTTTTT
>JAWOCK010000105.1:0-21149 GCA_046483845.1 Thermoplasmatota archaeon
CTACAAGTTTTCCAAGGATGTCCGGAAAGCGAGACACATTGCAAGATTGTGTGAAAGCAAGGATGAAGTAGACACCATGATCAAGGTAGTGAGGAAATATAGCGACGATTAATCTGGATAAGTAAAATATAGAGAGAGTCGTATTAATGAACAATAACAACGGAAAAAGGAAATTTAAAGAAAAGGCAATAAAACCCTTGAGAACGTTAAAAAAGCATGATATTTCCATTCATGAAAGTATTTAGCAAAAACTTACGGATAGGGGTTATAGGAAACGCATGTTTACTTTCATTTATTATATGATAAGTGAATTAATCCCTGTTATCCTGTGGTGTCGGAGAGCTCGGGATAACATGTTCGTGGGGACCTGAACATCCTATTCGAGCTCGGATGGGTGTACCCGGAACCAACGGGAAGTTGAACAAAATGAGAGCGCTTGGTATATGTCTCGGCGGCTCGACCGTGACCCTGGTCGAACTGTCGAAGGAGAAGGGCAAACGGGCCGAGGTAGAAAACGTCATTATCGAGTCCCACGAGGGGAACCCCAAGAGCGTGCTCTCCAAGCACATAGGCTCCCTGGACATGTCGTCCTTCGACAGGATCGCCATAACCGGAAGGAGGTTCAGGAACCTGGTGGACCTCTCCTCCATAAGCGAGCCCGAGGCTGTGGAGCATGCACTCCAGTGGGTCAATGCCGATAAGAAGAGGTACAACGCACTGGTAAGCGCCGGCGGGGAGACCTTCATGGTCTACGAACTGGACCGGGACTCCAGGATCATAAACGTCCACACGGGCTCCAAGTGCGCCTCGGGAACGGGAGAGTTCTTCCTCCAGCAGATAAGGAGGATGGGGGTCACCATCCAGGAGGCCATGGAAAGGGGTGCCGAGGCTCCACCTCACAAGCTCTCCAGCAGGTGTACGGTGTTCTGCAAGAGCGACTGCACCCATGCAACCAACAAGGGAGTCCCAAAGGGCGAGGTGGTCTCCGGCCTCTGCCAGATGATGGCACACAAGATAATAGAACTGCTGAAGAAGATACCCAAGAAGGACATAATGATGGTGGGGGGCACCTCCCAGAACACATTGATGGTCAACTTCCTGAAGGAGGAGATAGATACCCTCCACATCCCCAATTCTGCCCCCTACTTCGAGGCCCTGGGAGCCGGTCTATGGGCACTCTCGAACAGGACCAAACCCTTCAAGGGAGCGGGGAGCCTCTTCTTCACCGACAGGTCCTCCTTCGACCATCTTCCCAGGCTCTTTGAGCACGAGGACATGGTCCACTTCAAGAGCCTGGACCTCCGGCAGGCGGAGGAAGGGGACCGTTGTATCATAGGACTCGACGTGGGGTCCACAACCACCAAGGCGGTCCTTCTGAGGACCCGGGACGAAGCCATGCTCGGTTCCATATACCTCAGGACCCTGGGGGATCCGGTCCAGGCATCCAGGAACTGCTATGGGGAGCTTGCAGACCAGGTCGAAGTTCCCCTGAACATAGTGGGCCTCGGGGTCTGCGGTTCGGGAAGGCAGATCGCGGGCCTCCATGCGCTGACCGACGGGATACTGAACGAGATAATAGCCCACGCCACTGCAGCCGTACACTTCGACAGGGACGTGGACACCATATTCGAGATAGGCGGGCAGGATGCGAAGTACACCTACATCACCAGCGGGGTCCCCTCCGATTATGCCATGAACGAGGCTTGCAGCGCCGGAACGGGTTCCTTCCTTGAGGAATCGGCAAAGGAGACCCTGGGTATCAGTATGGAGGACATAGCCGACGTGGCCATGAAGGGGCAGGACCCTCCCAACTTCAGCGACCAGTGCGCGGCCTTCATAAGCAGCGACATCAAGAGGGCCTCCCACGAGGGAATGGAGAGGGAGGACATCGTTGCTGGTCTGGTCTATTCCATCTGCATGAACTACATAAATCGGGTCAAGGGGAGCAGACCCGTGGGTGAGAAGGTGTTCATGCAGGGAGGGGTCTGTCTCAACAGGGCGGTGCCCATCGCCATGGCGGCCCTGACGGGTAAGGAGGTGGTGGTCCCGCCGGAGCCTCACCTTGCAGGTGCCTACGGAGTGGCGCTTGCCATCAAGGAGAGGATCGATCAGGGGTTCATAGAAGAGAAGGTCTTCGACCTCCGGGAGCTGGCGGGCAGGGAGGTGGAATACCTGGACCCCTTCATCTGCGCGGGCGGGAAGGAGAAATGCGACAGGGGCTGCAGGATAGCGAGGATCAAGATAGAGGGCGAGGTCTATCCATTCGGAGGGGCATGCAACCGCTATTACAACCTAAGGCATTCCATGGATTATGACATAGAGAAGCTCAACCTCCCCGCTCTGAGGGAGAGGCTGGTCTTCTCGGACCTGGAGGAAGGAAAGGGCGACAGGGGAACCATGGGAATGAACAGGACCTATCTGATGACCACATACTATCCCTTCTTCCACACCTTCTTCACCAGGCTCGGGATGGAGGTGATCCTCTCCGATGATGTGGACGAGGATGGAACGGACCTGATCGGGGCCCCCTTCTGCTACCCCGCCGAGATAACCCACGGGATGTTCATGAACCTGCTCAAGAAGAGACCTGACCACATCTTCCTTCCCCACATAAGGGGAGTGCACGTGGAGAACGGGTACATGGCCGCACAGGCATGCCCTCTGACCCAGTGCGAGCCCTTCTACCTGAAACTTACCTTCAGGAAGCAGATAGAGGAGAGCGGAACCCATATGATCACCGAGACCCTCAATCTGATGAAGGGACTGGACAGGGGAAAGGACAAGATGGTGCAGATAGCGGTGGAACTGGGTTTTTCAAGGAAGGATGCCGAGGAAGCGTTCCGGCATGCCCTCGAGAAGCAGGAAGCCGTGTTCCGGAGGTTCAGGTCCGTCGGAAAGGAGGTGATGGAGGTGGTGGAAAGCGACCCCGATAACACTGCCATAGTCCTCTTCGGAAGGCCCTACAATGCCTTCGTCAAGGAAGCGAACATGGGGATCCCGCAGAAGATCGCCTCCAGGGGTTTCTACGTGATACCCTATGATTTCCTACGCTACGAGAAGGAGGAGATGTACCCCCATATGTACTGGACCATGGGACAGATGATACTCAAGGCGGCGAGGATCGTGAAAAGGCACCCCCAGCTCTTCGGCACCTTCATCACCAATTTCAGCTGCGGGCCGGATTCCTACATCATCACCTACTTCAGGGACATGATGGGTAAGAAACCCTCTCTCACATTGGAGCTCGACAGCCACACCGCTGACGCTGGTCTGGAGACACGGATAGAGGCGGCCATCGACATATTCAAGGGCTACAAGCAGCTGGAGCAGAAAAAGAGGATCAAGAAGGAAAAAAGAAAATTCAGGCAGGCAAAAGCAGAGGTCGTCGATCACAAGGTAATGATAACCACATCCGGGGGTGATAGGCTCGACATGTTCGATCCCAGAGTGAGGATAATATTTCCCTCCATGGGGGACCTCGGGACGGAAGGCGCCGAGAAGCTGCTCACCTCAATAGGCGTTAACTCGCTTGCGCTTCCCCCCGCCGACGAGGAGGTTCTGAAGCTGGGCAAGGCCAACACGACCGGGAAGGAGTGTCTGCCCATGATAATCACCACCGGGAGCATGCTGAAATATCTGAAGAACAGGGACCCGGAGGAGGTCATGGTATATTTCATGCCCACGGCCAACGGTCCCTGCCGTTTTGGTCAATACCATGTCTATCTCGAACTGCTGGTCAGGAAGCTAGGGATAGAGGACGTTGCTGTCCTCGCCTTGACCTCCGAGGACGGGTACGGGGGTCTCGGGAATGCGGTGCTTCTCAAGACCTGGTTCATAGTGGTCATCTCCGATGTGATGGAGGATATCCGGAGCATGCTCCTTGCAAATGCCTTGGACAGGGAAGCGGCCATGGAGGTCTTCTACAGGGAGTGGAACAGGGTCCATGAGGCGCTTACGTCCACCGGGGGAAGAAAGGAGAATAGCGGATTTAAGATGACCGTGAAAGCCCTGACCAAAGACTGGAAGATCGTCAAAGGTGCACTGCGGGAAGCAGTGAACAACCTCGCCGAGATACCTGTCCACAGGAAGATAGACGAGGCGAAGGTGGTAACTCTGGTGGGGGAGATATTCGTCAGGCATGATGACCTTTCCAGGAGATATATAACCAGGAGATTGGCAGACAAGGGATTCGTCACCAAGGTGAGTCCGATACACGAATGGATGTACTACATCGATTACATGGTCCAGAAGAGATACAACGTGGACCCGCATCCCATGAAAGAGGTTCTCAAGAGCAGGGCCAAGAACGCGGTCCAGAGGAAATACGAAAAGCAGATAAAGCGGATGCTGGCGGAGACCGGTCTCTACAAGTACGAGGAAACGAACATAGACGAGATCGTGAACAACGCCCGACACCTGATACCCCCTGAGATGGCGGGGGAGGCAATACTGACGACCGGGGTCTCTCTCACGGATATCGTGGACCATTCATGCGGTATCATATCCATCGGACCCTTCGGATGCATGCCTGGAAGGGTATGCGAGGCAATACTGAAGGAGACCATGAACGAGGAGGGCAAATCCCGCATCACCCGGGATGAGGTCGTGAAGAGGGTCCTGAAGGAGAGCAAGGAGCTTCCCTTCCTCTCAATAGAGAGCGACGGGGGCCCCTTCCCTCAGATCATAGAGGCAAATTTCGAAGCCTTCTGCCTGCAGGCCGACAGGCTGCATCACAAGATGAAAAAGGCAAGAAAGGGATCCTGATCACACTTCGGGGCGGTGATCCGGGGACCCCTGCTTCCGATTTTCAATTATGTTATTTACAGTATATTCCTCTCTGTGGAGCAGATGCCGGACAAGTTCCAGTACCTTCTAAATTTGAATAGAAAATGAACCCCCTCTGATGAAAGAGGGGGACCGATGATCAGGGGACACATATTATCGAAGCTCCCCCTCCCACAGAAGAGGGGGAGCCGGAATTCAGCTACTCTTCGATATTCTCCGGTTGACCGGGGCGCCGAATCAGGTAGCCTGCAATAGCGCCAATGACGAGCGCGGCGATGATGGCACCTATCAAAGCACCGGTGGACACGTCCGAACCTTCTTCGCCCCTCTCCGAAGTTCCCACTGTCTCGGAGAGCCTGACATGGAGTGTGTATTCCTTGCCGGGCTCCAGTTGGACCTTGCCGTCGCTTACGTCGTCCTTTTCACCGGTCTCATTGGTAACTGATACTATCTTACCCTCCGTGCTCACGGTATAGAAGCCGGCGGTCATCAGATCGAAGCCGGCAGACCCGTCATCTCCGGTCCTGTTCTTTCCAAGCCCCAGGATGACAACAGGCATATCGGAGAGCGGCTTGCCCGTTGCACTGTTCACGAGCTTTATCTCAACGGGTTCCGGATATTCACGAGATACCCTGTCCGAGGGGGACAGGTAGAAGGGCTGGTACACGGAGTCCCCCGCTGGCACGGTCACCACTTCCGACTGCGGGAGATAACCCGAGAGGGTCACCTTGATGGTGTAATCGTCCGCAGGGACATCGAACCGGTAGAGGCCGTCATCCCCCACCACCTGGGTCTCTGTCGGAGATGATTCCCCCACCCTTATTATCTTGACATCCGCTCCGACAGCGGGGTCGTTGTCGGGGAGCAGATATACCTTGCCGAAAGCCTTACCCATTCGGATGTCGCTCTGGTCCACCTTGATGTCCAGCCACATTATCTGGCTTGCAGACAGCGGGAAATCCACCGGGAGCGAGGGTGATGTGGAAGGGGACGCCCCGGAACCGATGAGATGGTACTGCACATCAACCACCGCGTATCCCGGCATGGAACCGTCCACGGACCAATCGGATGAAAGGTCGATGACCGGATTGAACTCGAAGAGGCCGTATGAATCCGTGGTCTGCGGCGGCCTGGTCGCCCCTCCCGTATTCTCAGCATCCAGCACGAAGCCGGAGACCGGGGCGCCGTCACTCTCAAGGGTAACCTGTCCCATGATCTCGGCGTACTCCTTGGTCCTCTGTTTGAAGGCGAAATCGACCCTGTATGACAGACCGGTCACCGGTCCGGACCAGGGGGCGACTCCGGTGGCTCCGGTCACGTGGTCGAAGTACCTTATGGAATATGCCGTTGGATATGATATGTCAAGCTCGTAGTTGGCACCGGAGGCAACGGTC
Organism: Thermoplasmatota archaeon; assembly: GCA_046483845.1. Taxonomy (GTDB): domain Archaea; phylum Thermoplasmatota; class Penumbrarchaeia; order Penumbrarchaeales; family Penumbrarchaeaceae; genus JAYEPK01. The sequence continues at coordinate 6,180 of JAWOCK010000105.1, forward strand.
CTGCCGTAAACTCCGGAACTGTCGGTAACATCGAAGAGACCGGGCATCACCAGGTGTTCCATTACAGGAACACCGCTCACCTCTGCTCCTCCAAAATCATTCAGGAACACCTTGCCCCATAACTTGGTCTTCTCCGTAGGTGTCTCTGTCTTGTTGACGTATATGTTCAGCCACATGACGTTCGTGGGGATGTGGGTGAAGGTAACCGGCAGGTCGGGTTCTGTCATTGGGGTCCAGGATGAAAGGAAGTCATACTCCACCAGGGAGACCGTATGGACCGGGCTGTGCCCGTTCACGGTCCAGTCATCGGAAAAGTCCATGATGGGGGAGAACATGAAGAATCCGAAGCTGTCCGCATTGGTCACCGGGAAGTACTGTCCGGGATTGTAGGCCTTGACCTCGTAGCCCGGGATCGGGGTGTGGGTGCTGTGATCCAGAACCTGGCCTGCAATCACAGAGAACTCCTGGTTCTCCGATTTCATGATGAAATCGACGTGCCTGGATTCCCCGGGTGCCACGGTGCCGCTCCAGGGTGCCGGACCTGAGCTTCCTGTCCCGTGGTCCAGATACTGCACGGAATAGGCGCCCGGGAACAGAGCCTGCAGTGCATAAGTATCCGGTGCAACGAACTGTTGATAATATCCCGAGGGATCGGTCGTATCGAACACACCCGGCGTGGGAACGAGCTCCATGACGGTTGCCCCGGATACGGGCACCGAAAAGGAGTTGACGTAGACGAAACCCCATATCTCGGTCTTGTTGACCGGCTGGGTCTCGTTCATGTAAATATCGATGTAGTTTATTGCGAAGACGTCAACGGTGAAGGTATCCGTGGGCAGGTGATGGACGCCACCCGGATTGTAGACATACCTTTCATAGAGGTATCCTCCGTTGTCCCCTTTTACCCTGTATCCGGGACCAGCCGGAACGATGGTGAACATCACATTGTTGTGGACGGGTCCTGTGCTCAGGGTCTGGTCGTAGGTGCTTTCCCATAGCCTGACATCCGAGTTCGGAAGCGGGTTCCTGGGGGTGGTGTCCTCCCAGACGCTGGCAACAACAATGGCATATCTGGTGAAGTTCTGGTCCATGGACTGCAGGTAGAAATCGTGCCTCATGACCGTCCCTGTGGGGACCGTTATGTAGTGGAGCTGCGGATAGTATCCAATGATGTGGGCGCCTACCCCATGCTCCTCGTCACCGGGGAAGCCGCATATCATGTAGAGACCAGGAACACCGAACAGGTTGCTTGTCATGGTCAGATGGTAATCAGTGAAGACGGTTGCAAATGATCTGGGAATTCCGTCACCGAAGACGAACCCCCATAGTGCCGTGGTGTTCAACGGTTTTGGAATGAGCTGGATGTCCACATATGTCGCAAGGTCCCAGACCACGGTGCCGGTACCACTGTCCGGGTCGTAACCCGGCGCCAATGCAGCCACCGTGTAATCACCCGGTTGGGGCCCCGTGAAGAAGTAGAAACCGTTGTCGTCCGCCACGGTGGTCATGGTTTCCCCTGTTTCCGTGTTGTATGCCATAACCGAAGCGCCGGGAACGGGCTCTCCCGTATCCGAATCGGTTATGTTCCCTGCAAGTCCCGAGTTCTGCATATCCACTGCCCGGAGATGAAAATCGTGTCGGACGACCTCTCCCGCAGAAACCGTCAGAACACCGGAATGCTCCTCATGGTGGGAATAGGCCCAGCAGAACAGGTTATGGGTGCCCGGGGATACAATGGTGGTATATCTGCCCACCAGAGTGTCCGATGCACTCTCCGTGACATCGATGATGGTACCGGTTGGAACACCGGCACCGCTTTCGAAACCGACAATTGCATCATCGGCGGTGTAAAGTCCCGAAACGGTATCGAACTCGGCTTCCAGGTACACCTCCCCGGTTATGACCCCGATACTGATCTCGATCTCGTTCACCATGATGAACCTGTATGTGGTTCCGTTGGTGTCCCTGTCCAGGGTTATGTTCTTGTAGGAAGTGTCGTAGCCTTCCTTGTGAACCGTGATCTCATAGTCCCCGTAGGGGATACCATCCATCACGAAATAGCCCTTATCATCGGTTCTCCACATCCTGTCGCTGTTGTTGAGGAAGACCAATGCGTCTGCGATGGGACCCTGGGTCTCGTTGTCGGAGACATATCCTCGGATCACTCCTGTCAATTCCGCATCCGCCGTTGAAGGTATTATCCCTCCAAGGAGGACCATTCCCAAAAAGATGGCCGGAAGCCATGCATATTTCCTTTTCAACGGACCTTTCATGTTCGATCACCACTGTCATCGTATTCGATTGATCAGGAAACATGGAACGTTATCGATGGTTATTTAAGGCTTTCTGTCCCATTATTTATTTCATAAATATTTATGGTGAAATATTATGGTGGGTTGATCATCAATTCCGCATATTACAAGAAATCGTAAGGACCATATAGAAATGACATACAGATCACTCTTCCAGATCCAGCTCGTTCTCGATGATGAAGGAGCCTATGTAGTCACATCTCTTGCAGTGGTATACATAACCGGTAATGAAACCGGACTCGTAGTACAGCTCACTGCTTCCGCATTCCGGACACTGCTGGATCATGATCTTTCCGGGTTTGCCCGGTAGCTCTTCCATCTCTTCTTTCATCTTCTTCTTCTCCTCTTTCCCCACCCTGAACCTCTCCGGGGATTCTTCCTTTCGGGACCCCGCTTCCTCCTCCCGCATCCTGGAGATCATGACCTTGGAGAGGTCATAGTTGAGGCGGGCAAGTTCCTTCTCATCCCCGTACAGGACGAGTTCATCATCCTCGGTCACCACAACCAGGACAGGGAATTCCCTCATCATGTCCATGAGCGCGAGACCTGCCACCACGATGGTCAAGAAGCCTACCACACCCCCAATTAAAATGTCCATATCGGTGCTCTCGTGATAGTATTCCGGACCGTATGAGACGGATACCGCGTGCTCACCTTCGGGTATGCCGTCGGGGAACACCAAGGATATCCAGCATAACCTGTTTCGCGAGCTCTCCTCAAGCTGCATGGACCTGACCGCCCCGAGCTCCACCCTGTCAAAACGGACCTCATAGGTCGACATATCGGTCCTTGTGGTGGAGACCAGGGAGGTCGAAAGGGTCATATCCCTCTGCTCCTTTATCATATGGTCCTGGTCCACAACCAGGAAGGAGATCTGATCCAGCCTGTACCTGGCAGAGGAGTCCACCCGGACCTCCATGACCGAGATCCCTTTCAGCCGCAGGTCCACCGCATCGCCGGTCCATACTATGTTCAATGAGGTGGATCCTGTGATGTTATCTGTGACCTGGAAGATATCGAGACCATCATGGGCATCGTATTCCACATGGTCCTGCAGGTCGACGAAGACGGGATCCCCACCCTCCACAAAGAGAGAGGATGCGGGAAATGAGGGATCTATCTTTAGGTCCATTTCGTTGGTCCCGTCAAGCTCCAGGTATGGATCTCCCTGCTCCTCGCCTCCCAGCACATGCTGCAGAAAGAGGAAAACAATGGAACCCAGAAGCAGTATCACCACAATTGTCACTATGATCTTGAACGTGTTCTCTTTTCTTTTTCTTTCTAGGTCCGCGGATCTTACACGGTGTTCCTTACCATCGAGTATCAGTAGGTCGCCCTTTACCTCCGCCGTTATCTCCTTTCCGTCCAATCTGACCTTTCTATTCATCTGTCATCTACCTCGTGTATGGAAAGCATGTTCGTGAACCATCCCCCGTACTGACGCTCGCCCGCCCCCCTTCCCAGAAGGGCCCCCCCGATCTCACCGCGGTCCCCGTACCTTTCATGTTCCAGCCATATCTCCACAAGCGCTCTTGCAGCTGCAATGCCTGTCGGCGTGGTCAGCTCCCCTTCCACGGGACCGGACCTTCCCGGAAGCCCCCTGATCATATGTCTGACGGCAGGGACCGGTATCTGGTACACCCCATGTGCGGTCTTCTGGATCCCCTTCCCCAGTGAGACTGGCGTGGCCTTCACCCAATAGCCGTCAACCTGAAGCAGGTCTGCCAGGTAGGATATGCCGAGCACATCCACCAGGGTGTCGGGGGTCCCTGCCTCGTGAAGATGTACGTTCTCGGGCCCTCTCTCGTTGTGGGCAGAGGCCTCCGCTTCCAGTATGTTCATCAGTATCCTTCGGGCGAGCCTTCTGGACCTCTCGTTCATTCCCATGACACCGGCTCCCTGTTCCAGGTAGGATATCATGTTCTTCCCTGATGTGGTCCCTTCTTTCAGACCCTCCCACTGGACAAAGACACCCTTTGCCTCTTTTCCGTTCCTTTCCACCTTTCTGGTCCAGACCTCCGTTTGGCTCTGGACCGAGGCCGCCCTTGAGATGAGCTCCAGGAACCGGTCCTTGTCATGGTCCCTTGAATACCACTGGAGCAGTGCACCCAGGAGCATGTCACCGGAGATCCCGCATCTGAGGTCAAGCACCAGGTCCATCTATTTCCTCCTCCTGCTCTTTCTGCCCTTTTCCTTTTCCATCTCCTTTTTCTTCTTTTGCTGTGCGTCCTTGTAGAGGAGCACGGAAACGGCTATCGCGGTGAAGATGAGGATGGCCAAAAGGACAACGATCATCGGGGTACTGGACCCGTTCTCAGATTCCCCCTCGTACTTGTACTTGGAGTACGGAAGCCGGAACCATGAATGATGACCGCCGGTACCGCAGTAAATTGTTACAACAGAGGAAAGGCTGTCCTGTCGTGAGATGTTCACCCTTATCCTGCCCCCCGTGTCGCCTTTGAACCTCTTCAGCTCGCTGGTATCGATCGGGATATTTCCTTCCTTCACCTCGGGACCCTGTCCCGCTGTACCCGTTATCTCCAGGGTGATCTCCCTGTCGTACACGTCGTCGTGTTCATAGTCCAGCTCGATCAAGACCTTTATCCTGTAGATCGGTTTGACAGTGATGGTTGCCAGCGGAACCTGACCGGATACCACGAAATGATAGTAAAACCGGACAGAGGAGTTGGGTTCGAACTGGAGAAAATTACTCTCCCTGGATTGGGGGTAGAACATCCGAAATGAGTCTCCGGGAGTATCCTTCTGTTGCAGGGTCTTCCTGTAGGAGAAGTTGTCACCTATGAGTTCATCGTCGGGGGGATAGAAGTGAAGATAGGTCATGTCCTGAACGGGCATCCTTCTGATATACAGATGAAGGGGTTCGCCCACCTCCACCACTGTCTGTGAGCTGACCACGGGTGAATGGAGCATCAGAGATGTCATCATCAATGCAAGACAGTATGCAACTGCTGTTCTGTATCCTTTCATTTTACACACTCCTTGATGGGAATGGACCTTCCGGCCCTGTCCCTGTGGGACCTTCCGAACTCCTTCATCTCAAGTACATCGTCCAACCGAAAGACCGGGCCGTCCATGCAGACCCTCTTTCCGGAGATCGAGCATGAATCACATACACCTATGCCGCACTTCATGAACCTTTCCAGGGAGAACTCTCCCTTCAGGCCGCGATCCTTGAGAATGCGAGCAACCGATGCCATCATGACCTCCGGTCCGCAGGTTATGATCGAGGTCCTTTTTCTGTCTCTTTCGGAAATTTTTTCCAGTTCCTCTTCCAGAAGATCGGTGACGAGACCGCGGTGGCCGAACGAGCCGTCGTCGGTGGAGAACCTGACCTCATCCGATATACTCTCCCATCTCTCTTTGAAAATCAGAAGTGAAAGATCCCTGGACCCCACAAGGTTTACGGTCTCCATACCGCTTCTTGCTGCCCATTCCATCGCAAGTATGGTGGAGGCCGCTCCGACCCCCCCGGACACCCCGATGATCCTCTTCATGTCTCCATCAGGACCCAAGGAGAAACCGTTGCCGTAAGGGCCCCGTATACCGAGCTTGCTCCCCGGGCGCAGGGAGCAGAGAGCGTTGGTGGCCTCTCCTATGCTCTGTATGGTTATGCCTATGGCTCCTTCCTCAAGATGGGAAACGGACATGGGGACCTCGTCCACACCGGGTATCCAAACCATGACGAACTGTCCCGGGACCATCTCCATCCACCGGTCAACAGCACGTATCCCGATCATTATCGTCCATATCCCGGAAGACTCCTGTCGGACCTCCCGGACGTTGAGGGTCTCCATGAAGTTGGGTCTTCTCACTGGTCCACCTCCAGTGCCGCACCCACTATCTCGCTTATACTGGATAGACCTTCCTGTCGGATGTATCCCTCCAGGTCCGATGCGATCAATGAGAACAGCTCAAGGTTGCTCCAGGTCACGGCAGTCCCTATCTGGACAGCCGAGGCTCCCGCCATCATGTATTCCAGGACATCCTCCCAGTTCAGAATGCCCCCGACTGCGATGATCGGGACCTCTATTTCTTTAGAAGATGCCATCTCGTAGACGCATCTCACACCCACCGGCCTCAATGAGGGACCGGAAAGTCCCCCGGTCCTGTTGGTGAGCACAGGCATTCTGGTGCGGACATCTATCTTCATCGCAGGCAGGGTGTTTATGGCGACCAGGCCGTCCGCTCCTGCCCCCTGTGCAGCTTCCGCCAGTTTCAAAATGTTCGAGGTTGCGGGTGTGAGCTTGAAGAAGACCGGAACATTGACCCTCTCCTTGACCTCACTGACCAGATCGGCTATGACCTTCGGGTCCTGACCGAACTGGAGACCCAGCCCACGCGCATTGGGACATGAACCGTTGATCTCCACTGCATCTGCTCCGATAAGCTCCACCATCTCTGCGGCATTTCCGTACTCCTCCACTGTGGACCCGAAAACGGACCCTATGAGCGGGGTTCCACCTGCCCGTTCCCTGTATGTCTCGATCTCTTTTCCATATTCCGCGATCCCCGGATTCGGGAGCCCCATGGCGTTTATCAAGCCGAAGGGGAGCTCTACAATGCAGGGGTTTTGGTGTCCGGTCCTAGGTCCGATGCTCAGCGATTTGGTGACAACGCCCCCCGCCCCATGCCTGACGGCCTCCGCCATGGAAGCCCCTGTCTCGTCGGCGATCCCCGATGCGAGCAGCAGGGGTACTGCGAACTCCATGCCCGCTATCTTCACTTTCAGCGCAGGATGCTCCATTCTTACCATCCGGACCATCAGGCTATGTCTATTTTAGGGTTATTGTCACATTTTGGAAAGATCGACGGAGGCTCTTGGTTGATCTGCGATATCCATGGTCAGGAGATGAGGTTGCGCATGTTACATTTGAAAAGAAGAAAAAAACAGCAATGATACCTCGGACCTTTCATTCATCGGGGAAAGATCTCATTGACCGTTCCCGTAGCTCGAGTAGACCGTACTGCTCCAGATAAGTTCATAGTCATATGCCTCATAAATATAGACGGAATATTCGGTCCAGGGAGCTATGGCCTTGTTGCAGAAGAATATCTCAGTATTGTATTTGTCAGGGTGCCCCTCATGATCGTACAGGAAGTCGTTATCCAGTTTTACCCGATAATCATCCCAGCGTATGGACCGCCCGTAGTTCGTTATGACCATGGTGTCATCCTCGGAATACAGTTCGACAATGATATCGAGTGCCGGATGGTAGGTATCTTCGTCATGGTCCTCGTCATATTCGTACATGTTCCCCCTACCGAACACGGCGAAGATCACCCCCATTGTCACCACGGCAATGCAGAATACGGAGCCCCCTATTATGAAATACCATTTCAGCCAGTCAGGGGCAGGTTCATTGGGTCCTCTTTCCATGGAACACGGATGGACTATCGACTTTATAGAGGTTTTCAGGGGCTCGTCATCTCGATGAAGAGATAAGGTCCTCTCTTGCCGACCTCATTATGAAGTTCAGTCTGTTGTAGAGATTCACCTCGGATGAGCCAGCATCCATGTCCAGATAGAGCACATTGAGATTAGGATACTTCATCTTCAGGGCCTTTTCGATCCCTTTTCCTATTATGTGGTTCGAGATACATCCGAAGGGCTGCACGCAGACAACGTTGTTGACACCCTCTTCCACGAAGGCCCCGATCTCGGCGGGTATCAGCCAACCCTCCCCGAACTGGTTCACCAGGTTCACGATGTTCCTGGCCTTCTTGGCAAGGGATCCGATGTAATGGTTCGGTCTGTAGTGTTTGAACCTCTTTTTCACCTTCTCGTACCTTTTCATGTGATATCTCACATACCATTCCTCGGGATAGGTAAGCCAGAACTTCAGGTCCCTTGCCTTGGTCGAGCTTTCCACATGGTATCTCGGGTTCAGGTATTCCTGGGCGAAGAAATCGAAGATCGGCGGGACTATCACATCGATACCATTATCGATCATGTGATCCACCACCTGGAAGTTCCCGAACGGGTTGTATTTGGCATAGATCTCGCCCACGAACCCTATGGTCGGCTTTTTCTCGTCATCGCCCTCTATCTGATTGAACTCATGCACCGCTCTCTCAAGGAGTTCCACCAACCTTCCCTCGGAACCGTTCTCAAGCGACCTTGAGGCTATCTCGATATACTTGTCCGATAGGTCCGAGGCCTGTCCTTTCACCTTTTCCCTGACTGCGGTGGAGTAGTACATCTGCATTATCGAATCGGCAAAGAGAATTCCATGTATGCCTTTTCTCAGGACCTTCCTCATGTCCATCTGGAAACCGGGCTGCTGGTTCAGCTCCTTGTCGGAAAGTGACATGGTGATGATGGGGACGTTCTCGAACCCGGCGGACACCAGGGCCTTCTGGAGCAGAGAGAGATAGCTGGAGGCCCTGCACTGACCGCCGGTCTGGGTTATCCCCGCCACGACCTCATCGGGGTCGTACTTTCCTGAGAACAATGCTTTCAGTATATCCCCGATGACTATTATGGCCGGATAGCAGATCTCGTTGTTGCAGTACTTCAACCCCACCTCAACCGAATCCCTGTCGGGGGGGGGCAGTATGTCCACCTCATATCCCATGGAGGAGAACGAGGATACTATGAGGGGGGAGTAGAACCGTGAGAAGAAGGGGGCTATTATCGTTTTCTTCTTGTCCTTTTTCAGGTATGGGGGCACCCTCTTCCTCGGTATCGGCTTGAATCTCTTTCCCATACCCCTCTTCTCCAGGGATTCCATCATTGACCTCAGCCTGAGCTTGATGGACCCGGGGGAGCTCACCTCATCGATCCTGATGAGGGTGTGGTTCTTCCCTGCCTCGGCCAGTATCGTCCTTGCCTCGTCGCAGACCAGGGCATCGGGACCGCATCCGAAGGAGTTGAGCTGCACCACCTCCACGTTATTTTGGCCCCTGGCCCATTGGGCTGCCTTGTAGACCCTGTTGGGATACTGCCACTGCGTCAGCACCCCGACCCCATCGAGCTTTCTGTCATCCAGAGGGATGGAGTCCTCGGTTATCACATCGGCACCGAGATCGGCTATCATCTCGGTTATCTTGTGGTTTATGAGGTGGTCGATGTGGTACGGCCTGCCCAGAAGCAGGACAACCGGTCTGTTCTCCTCCCTGGCGGGAGCAAGGATCCTTTCAGCGGCCTCCCTTACGGACTGCTTGTATTCCCTCTGGGCATTTTGGGCCTTCTCGAAGGCGGACAGGAAGGTCAACCGTTCAACGCCCAGGAACCTCATGTAGCCGAAGCATCCCCTCCTCAGCACATCTTTCTTCCTGAAGGATATGGAGGGAGAATCGAAGGGGACCCCGAACTTTCTCTCGGGGTCCAGTGCACTGCTCACCACGTCCGAATACCCGGATACGATGGGACAGTTGAATGAGTTCAGCTGTTTTTCGAACTCCTCCTCCTCGAATACAACCATGGGCAGAAATATCCTGTCCACGTCCATTTTGGCAAGTTTCATGACATGACCGTTCACCAGCTTGGCCGGGAAACAGATGTTCTCGGACATCACCGTCCTGGACCCCATCTCCTGGAGGTCGGAGGTGGAAGGCGGGGAGAGGACGACCTCGAACCCGCACTCACGAAGAAGAGTTGCCCAGAAGGGAAAATTCTCGTACATGTTCAGAACCCTGGGCACCCCGATCCTTCCCCTGGTCTCACCTTCCGGAGATAGTTCTCTTTCAAACAGGAGCTCCAGTTTCATATCGGGAAGGTTCTTTCCTTTTCTCCTGTCCCTTCCTTTGTTGGTGAAGGTCCTTTCGCACTTGTTTCCCGTATAGAAGACCTTCCCGTTCCCGAATACCAGCTCGGTCACCAGGCATCTGTTCTGGCATCCCTGACACCTGATGTACCTGGTGCTGCTGCTCATGGCCTTGCCCAATGAACCGAGTCCGATGAAAGAGGTTGCCTCTATTTTCTTTTCGTGGGAATCCCTGGCGGTGAGGGCAGCCCCGTAGGCTCCCATGAGCTCGGGTGAATCGGAGCAGATCACTCTGGTTCCCAGTATCAGCTCAAGGGCCCTCTGGACGGCAGGGTTCCTGAAGGTGCCTCCCTGGACCACTATCCTGTCTCCCAGTATCTCGGTGTCCTTTATCTTCAATACCTTGTACAAACAGTTCTTCACCACGGAAAAGGCAAGCCCTGCCGAGATATCCCCCACCGTGGCCCCCTCCCTCAGAGCCTGCTTCACCTTGGAGTTCATGAACACGGTGCAACGGGTTCCCAGATCATACGGCCGTTTTGAGGAACATGCCATCCTGGCGAAGTCCTCGACCTTTTCTCCCAGATTGTTTGCAAAGGTCTCTATGAACGAGCCGCATCCGGATGAGCAGGCCTCGTTTATCTCGATATCGTTTATGATCCCCGCGTGGATGAAGATGGCCTTCATATCCTGGCCTCCGATGTCCAGAACGAATGTGACATCATCCAGGAAATCCTTAGATGCCCTGAAGTGTGCCAGGGTCTCCACTATCCCGATATCTATCCCGAAGGCCGCCTCGATCAGGTCTTCACCGTAACCGCAGACCGCCGTCTTCGATATCCTAAGATCAACACCGTGTTCACGGGCCTCAGTGGATATGCCCTCCAGCCCTTTCCTCACTGCCCCGATGGGATCCCCTTTGTTGTTCTCATAGAAACGATAGGCAATCTTTCCCTCGTCATCGATAAGGATCACCTTTGTTGTGGTGGACCCCGAATCTATCCCGATGTAGCAATCTTTTCCCTGGATATCCTTTATGGATGAGGTCCTGCCTATGGGGGTCATCCTCTGCTCTGACCACTGCCTGTACTCATCCTCGTCCCGGAAGAGCGGGTCCAGCCGGTTCCCCAAAAGATCATTGGAGACCGGTTTGGAAGTGATCCTGGAACCTAGTAATGAGAGCTTCCCTTCAAACCTCTCGATATCATCGTAGAGCGCGGCCCCGATGGCAGGGATCAGGGCGGGATGTTCAGGGTCCCGGACATCCTCCTCCTTGACATCGAGTACTTCCATATAGGACCTCTTCAGCTCGGGCATGAACGAGAAGGGGCCACCGCAGAAGAGTACCTTCGGTGTAGTGTCATAGCCCCTGGACAGTGTGGACACCGTCTGTATGGCCACTGCATGGAACACGGACCTTGCTATATCCTCCTTGGAGATCTTTCTCGCCATCAGGTTCTGGACATCCGTCTTTGCGAACACGCCGCAGCGGGAAGCTATGGAGTGCGTATTCTCTGCCCTCCTGACCATCTCGTTCAGCTCTTTCAGGGGGACGTTGAGAAGTGTTGCCATCTGGTCTATGAAAGCGCCCGTGCCTCCGGCACAGTTCCCGTTCATCCTGATATCCACCCGCATCTTCTCGTTGAAGAAGATCATCTTGGAATCCTCTCCACCAACATCGATGAGGGTCCGTACATCGGGATACATCCTCCTCACGGTCTCGGCGGCGGCCACCACCTCCTGGACGAAGGGCATGTCGTACCTTTCCGAAACACCAAGCCCTGCAGAACCCGTAATGGAGACCGAAACATCCACATCGCCAATGGCGGCCATGGCATCCTCTATCATATCATGAAGCGTGTCGGAGACCTGGGCATTATGCCTCCTGTAATCCTTGAACGATATATGGAAGCCCCGGTCCAAGATGACCAGCTTTGCGGTGGTGGAACCCAGGTCTATTCCCATCCTGTATGTGGTGTCATCCTTCAATCAAAGGCCTCTGATTGGTCGGCAAACCTTGACCGGTATTAGATTTTACGGTCCCCTTCAGCATCCGGAAAGGGAAAGATTATTTACTCTCCGGGACAGATACACAGGCAGGTGTGTATATGAAAGGTTATCAGAACATTCTGGTCCCCGTTGACGGTTCCCAACTCTCCAAGCTGGCATTTAAACAGGCCGTTTCACTGGCTGAAATGGTGGGGGGAAGAGTACATGTGCTCCATGTGATGGAGCATCCCATCATGGAACCGCTGACAATGAACGGTCAAGAGGTAATGAGCGCCGTGGAGCTGGTCAAAGCGGAGACCACCAAAGAGGCCAAAAAGATGCTGGAGGAGTTCATCTCCTCTGTGGATCATTCCTCAGTCAAGGTCACCACCGAGATAGGCGAAGGTCCGGTGGCAAGGGAGATCATCGAATCTTCCAGGAATTTCGATATTGTGATAATGGGCACCCAGGGTCATAATATGATCTCGTCCTTGTTCCTTGGCGGTGTGGCAGAGAAGGTCGTGAGACACGCCCACTGTCCGGTGATGATGATCCGGGAAAAGATGGAAGAATGAGAGATCATATGAACAGCATAAGTGACAGTGCCATAACTGCCATACCGCCTATAAGACCGTATATCTCCAGATGATATCTTCCGAACTCCCTGGCCGTCGGGAGCAGTTCATCCAACGAGATGAACACCATGATCCCGGCCACGGAGGCGAAGACAATACCGAAGATCAGATCGTTGAAGAGCCAGAAAAAGATAAAAAAACCCAAAAGGGCGCCCACCGGCTCGGAGATGCCTGATAGGAACGAGTAGAAAAAAGCCTTCTTTCTGCTCCCTGTGGCATAATAGATCGGTATGGACACGGCGATACCCTCCGGGATGTTGTGTATCGCTATGGCAATGGCGATGGGGATCCCCAGCGAAACGTCCTTCAATGCGCTGGCGAAGGTGGCGAGCCCTTCCGGGAAATTATGTATGCCGATGGCCAGGGCGGTGAAGACCCCCATCCGGTGGAGTCTCCTGTACTTTCTTGCCTGGCCCCTGTCCTTCATCTCTTCCACCTTGTGTGCCTCGTGGGGGTTCTCGAAGGAAGGAACCAACCTGTCGATCAGGGCGATAACAAGCATGCCAAGGAAGAAAGACAGCACTGTGGCCCATGTCCCGAGCCTCACGCTCCCCATTTCCCCTATCAGAGATTCCTTCGCCTTGAAGAATATCTCGATCATGGAGACATATATCATCACACCCGCGGAGAATCCAAGGGCGATCGACAAGAACTGTGTGTTCGTCCTTTTGGCAAAGAATGCAATGGCACTGCCTATGCCGGTCGCCAGGCCGGCAAAGAGAGTAAGACCGAAGGCTATCAGTACGGTTGCAGTGTCCATTTCTATACTTTCTTACGATAGTTGTCGGCATATTAATGGTTTTAGATCTGGCCCCTTCTCATTGTATTTCGGGATGGAAATCAATGAATGCGGGGTTTTACACAAGCAAGCTCAACCGCAGTGTATGGGGAAATCCGAGGTAGCGTGAGACTCTTCTATCGAAGCAGTTTCTTTCTTCTCCTTGCGGTGTACCAGAAGGATCCTGTTAGTACCACCACCGCTATTATCATCAGTGCCGCAAGCAGCGCGTAGACGGCCGACTGGCCGACCCCTGATCCTTCTCCTTCGTCCTGTTGTTGAAGAACAAGGGTCCGGTCCACCTTCCAGGCCCCCTCTGCGGCATAATCAACGGTGGTCCTGAAATCGATGGAATCCTCTTCCGTATCCTCCAGGTCATTGTATGCCACCTTGACGAAGAGGTCGAAGTCCGGTTCAACTCCGCTGTTGATCAGGGAGGAGATGGCCCCCTTTATAACGTAATTCGTTCCCTGCACCTTGCTTTCGGTCTTCCAGAAGGAGCCTCCGGTGTAGGTGAGCTGATTTGTGGCAATGGCCGATGAAGGCTCGTAAAGGTCCCCCTCCCCTGACATGTCCATGGGGGGCTGCTGATGCTGCTGCTCTGCGTCCAGGAAGTAGATGTACACATTGGTGATGCCCGACGAGGTGATGCCCAGCTCGGGCCTTCCGTTCATATCCAAGACCACCACCAGGTTCTCTCCCTCTCTGTAGGTCTCCACCATCCTTATGTCCACATTTGGGTTTTGGCCGATCTCCATCCCGGATTCCCTCCTGAGCAGGGAGTCGAAGGATGACCAGTAGGTGATGTCATCCTGGGATGCATCGGCATAGGTCCTCTGGCATTCATCCTCGGACCAGAGCTCATCCTGGACCGGGGGCTCCTCATCGTCGTCATCGCCCACCGGAGGCTCCACGGGCTCCAGCACTTCGATCTCCAGCACAGCGTTGTGCAGCTCCCTTCCGCTCTCCTGGTCCGAGAGTATCAGGTCCAGCTCGACCGTTCCCGGAGCTGCATCCTCGGTGACCAGTTCGATTCCGGAATCACCTATCACTTCCGGACCGGGGCTGTCGATCACCAGTTCGTGGCTTACGTAAATTCCACGACCGGCTGCTTCGTCCAGACCTATGATCTCCATGGCCAGTGGCGGTTCGAAATCGTTACCTCCATTGTATATGTCGATGGATACCGACCTCGAGTCATCAATCTCCATGGTCGCCCGGAGGTGCTCCTCACCGAAGCCTGCGCATACAACAGGAGCTATGTGCAATGGAAGAACCACATTATTCAGGTCCCCGCCGATAACCCCTGGCTCGTTGGACCAACGCCCGCCCACCACCACGGTGTTCTCTCCCGAGGGGACCGTCTGGTTCAATTTAATGAACAGCGTGAAGTTCTGTACCTGGGTCTCACCGGGGTCCAGATCGGAGAATATCAGGACATCTGGCTCGAAGTACCTTTCGGGATCCATTTCCCCGTGATCGGAAGAGGTAAAGGTGGAGATAAGGTCCACCCTTATGTCCTGGACCAT
>JAWOCK010000025.1:0-12830 GCA_046483845.1 Thermoplasmatota archaeon
GGCGACCAGTGGGACATGCAGGAGATCTTCCTGGACACCAACAAGATAAGGGGTGTCTGGGTCGGCGACGTGGACCCCAACGTCCCCGGGAACGAGCTGTACTCATACGGATACTCCACGGACCTGGTCCAGCTAACGGGTTCCTTCGGAGGAGGCTGGAGCTCCAAGGTCATCTTCGACGATGTCGCAAGGTCCCACGGTATGAAGATCGGCGACGTGCACCCAAATGAAGGTGTGGAGATCGCTCTGGTGGGGTATTCGCAGAACGTCACTGTGGTATCCCTCAGGGAGCCCACCGCACCCACACCACCATCCCTCTCGGGGGAGAACACGGCAACGCTGGAATCCGAAGGGGAGGCGAACCTGGAGATCGATGTGGACTCCAACGTGGACGTCTCCTTCTCGGTAGACGATGTGGAAGGCGTCGAGATCGAACTGAGCTCGGAGACCATGTTCCTCGCCGGTGTACTTACAATAAACCTGAAGGCCGGGGTGATCTCCGAGGACAGAAGCACCACCTTCGACCTCTATCTGCACCATTCCGGGGGTACAGTAACCTATCCCATCTCCCTGGAACTGGAAGCCGACGAGGTCGCCCCCGCCTTCTCACAGATGACCGATGAACAAGGAGGCACCCTGAGCGACGGTGACGAGGTCAGCTGGAACGAGACCATAAAGATAGTCTTCGACGAGCCCATCTCGGAATCCTCCTTCGAGTCCGCCAAGGCAACCGGTCTTAAGGTAACCGCAGGCGAGGAGATCCAGGAAGGGATCATGTTCCACAGGTCCGTTGACGGAAGGACCATATCAGTGGACCTCAACGAGCAGATCGAAAGCGGTCCCATCACCGTGACCATCTCGGGACTGAAGGACCAGGCAGGGAACGAGATAGAGACCCTCAACGTAGAGCTATCGGTCAAGGGACCCGGGGAAGATGAGGATGACAACGCAGGACTCATCATCGGGATCATAGTGGCCATACTGGTCCTGGTTCTCATCTTCGGTGCGGTGATCTTCCTCATGAACAGGGGAAAGGATGAGGAAGCCGTGGACCAGGAAGAGGAGCCACCAAAACCGGTTTGAGCCATGAGCACATGGAGGGAGCATGGATCGGATAAAGTCCGAAGTGCTCCGGAAACTGGAAGCGGCGGTATCACGGGACCTCGTCGACGAGGATGTGATACCGCTGCTTGATATTTTGAACGGGTTCGAGGAATATGTGACAACTTCATCCTGTTCAGGTCGAATGCAGCTTATCTCGGTGCCCGGTCCCGGGGACAAGAGAGGCTCCAAGGTGATCGGGAAATGGCACAGGAAGGTGGACAGCCGAAAAGTGCTGGACGCGGTTGATAGATGGGACGGCGAGGGGGAGCTCCATTTCATGGTCCAGCCATTGCTGGTACACGTAAGGTGCAGGGACATGGCAGCCGCTGTCCGCCTCCGCAACATCGCACACGGAACGGGTCCCAAACTCTCCACCATCAGATCGGTGAAGCTGGATGCCGAAGGCGAACCTGCCAGATGGGGGACCGTGGTGGAGATAATGGGCACCGAAAGGATGGAGGTACCCATAGATGGAATGGAAAGGGTTCATCTGGAGAGATATTTGAAGCTCTGGGTTGAGAAGGGCCATGATCTGATGGACAGGACCAAGAGGAGCATACCCAGGCTGATGGAAGAGATGCCTGCGTAAAAGATTAAAACCCCTGATGTTTACCCCCAACATAGGGTGAACGCCATGGCTATCATGAACAGGGTTGGGGTATTTCTGTACAATGCAGGTCTTTTGCTCACGCTGGGGATATTGTTCCTCTGCTTCAAGAACTACAATCTGGAAGAGCCCCGGGAGACTGCTGACTACACCAACTCCATGAAGATGGCCATCTTCGTCCTTCTCGCCCTTTACTACTCCTTCGGTGTGGGGCTGAGCCTGTCGGCACTCCTTTCCAAGGCAAGGAAGAAGGGTTTCGTGTTCTCCTTCCTTATGATCTTCTTCTGGGCGGCGGTCCTCATCAGCGTTCTGTTCGCATTCCTTCCTGATATCCTGAGTTCCGACTACACCTACCCTGGCATCAGGTTCTTCATGATAGCTGCGTCCATAGGCGTAGCCTTCGTTCCGGCACTGCTTTTGATGCTTTACATGTTCCCCGCAAGCGTGGACAGGAAGTACATAGTGAAGGAAGTGAGCACCAAGCTCAAGAAAGAGGAGTCGAAGTCCAAGGAGTTCTGCCCCCGCTGCAAGTATCCCACCGAAAAGGAATGGAAGTTGTGTCCCAAATGCGGTATAAGGTTCTCGGATTGATCCCATGAGGATCTCCGACAAGAACCCTGCATTCTACGACGCTTTCCTGGCTCCCATGGAACTGGTCTGGTTCTCCCGCTGGAGAAGAAGCATTCTCTCATCCCTGTCGGGTCATGTCCTGGATATAGGGTCTGGTACCGGTGTGAACCTCCGTCACTATCCAGAGAAAGTTGACTGCGTGACCGTACTCGACCCGAACCATGCCAATATCTCCTATCTAAGGAGAAAGGCAGCCGGGAGCTCAAAAAGGTGTTTACGGACCAGGATCGGCAGGGGAGAGCAGCTCCCCTTCGGGTCCGGGACCTTCGATGGGGTGGTGTCCACGTTGATACTATGCACCGTTGAGGACCCGCGGAAAGTGGTTTCGGAAGCGGTCCGCGTTCTGAAAACAGGTGGGAAGCTGATATTCATGGAGCACCAGCTCCCCAGACTTGCTCCCCAGGCGTTCCTTTTCGACAAGGTCACCCCATTGTGGAAGGCACCCTCCAGATGCCATCTCAACAGGGAGACCGAGAGCCTGATCGATTCGGTGGATGGACTGAAGAGTATCTATGTCCGCAGGAAAGGACCCTTGCTCGGCTATCCCTTCCTCCTGAAAATATGCGAAAAGAGCTGATCTACAGTATGCCGGCCGCCTTTCCGCCCGCTTCGAATGCCGTCAGTGCCTCGTCCAGCATTTCCCTGGTAAGTCCTGCGTTCACCTGGACCCTGACCCTGGCCTTGTCCCTTGCCACCATTGGGAAAACGATGGGAAGTGCGAATACACCTGCATTGTAGAGTTCCTTTGAAAGCTGTTTGGCCTTATGGGATTCACCGCACATCACAGGGATTATCGGGGTCTCGGTGTGACCCGTATCGAAGCCCATCTGCTGGATCCGGTCCTTGAAGTATTCGGTGTTCTTCCAGAGGTTCTCCCAGTGCTGCGGCTCCTCGTCCAGGACATTTATTGCAGCCAGCTGGGCACCGGCCACTGCCGGCGGGTGTGATCCGGAAAGGAGCCATGTCCTTGATTTGTTAAATGCGAAATTGATGAGGTCCCGTGAACCGGCAACGAGTCCCCCCACGACGCCGTAGGCCTTGGAAAACGTTCCCATCTCCACATCCACCTTGTCGTGGACATTGTAATGTACTCCAATACCCGCACCCTTCTCGCCGAGTACTCCCTCGCCGTGGGCGTCGTCCACGTAGGACATGGCCCCGTATTCCTGACAGAGCTTCACGATCTCGTCAAGGGGTGCCGTGTCCCCGTCCATCGAAAAGACACCGTCGGTTATGACCATTACCCTTCTCTTGTCCACCGATTTTCTGAGGGCATCCTCGAGGCCTCCCATGTCATTATGGGGGTAGACCCCTCTCTCCGCCTTTGATAGCCTCACTCCGTCGATGATGGAGCCGTGGTTCAGCTCGTCGGATATTATCATATCCTCCTTCGAGGGGGCAAGCTGGGGGATCAGACCGGCATTGGTGGCGAAACCCGTCTGATAGACCAGTGATGATTCCCTCTGCTTGAACTTGGCAAGTGCCTCCTCCACCATGAAATGGATGTCCATGGATCCGGCAATGGCCCTCACCGAACCGGATCCGGCGCCGTTCCTGTCCGCCCATTTCTTGCTTGCCTCTATAAGCCTTGGATGGTTTGAAAGACTGAGATAGTTGTTGGAGCAGAGCATGATGAGCTCCTTTCCATCCACCTTGCATCTTGGTGTCGAGGGCCCCTGCAGCTCCCTGAGCTGCCAGTTGAAACCGTTTTTCACCAGTTCGTCATATTCTTTCTTCAGGAATGCAGTGGGATCTCTTGTCATATCTTTTCCTCCGTGGACTTCGAATGCGGTATATAGGATAGGTATTTATTAGGTTTGTGAAAGCAGGGTCGATCCCCGGGAAAACATTAAAGAACATCTGCAACATTGATATAATTGGTCAGAGGTGGCAAATGGTCAAGTACGTCAAACCCAGAAGCAAAAAGGATGGTCCCGACATATCGAAGATACTCAAGCAGTTTCATCAGATCGATGTCAGATGCGTGATGAAGTCAAAGATGTGGGACATGTCCTTCGTCACGCCGGAGACCCCCGTGGAGGAGGTCATCGGCATACTTTCCTCGAGGAAGCATATCTGGGTTGTTGATTCCCTGAAGAGGATGAAGCTCAAGGGACTCATAACGGAGAGGGACCTGGTGGATGTCATCGCTCCCAGGAAGATCGATCCATACCAACTGACCATAGGGGGGCACCACTTCAGATCGATGCTGTTCGGCGGTATAGAGACCGCCGATGATATGATGACCAGTGACCTGGTCACCATCAACCCCGGCCAGACCATGGGGAAGGCACTTCTGAAGATGAAGAGACATCATCTGAAGAGATTGCCGGTGGTGAGCAGGGGGAAGATAGTGGGAGAGCTCACCATGAAGTCCATCATCCTCCAGTTCAAGAAGGTACTGAGATGGACCCAGATACTCGAGTATCAGGAAGAACCCGATGGTGGTCCGAAGAAGAAATAGTTTCTCGACATTGAAAAGCATGCATTCTTTCCAGGTCCGGCCTCCGTAATATCGAATAATTTTTGGAAACGGTCTTCTGTGTTGGATTCGTTGGAGTGAGCGGGTGTGTTGAGTGAAGTGTCCGAATTGTTCGTCGTGAAGAATCCGGAGGAACCGCTCGGGTGAGAAGCGGGTCTATCTATGCTGGATATGTCAGAGGAGATTTGTCGAGAAGGATGACGGAAGATATCCCAGGCATATGATCATCGAGGCTCTTAACCTCTATTCCCTCGGAGAGGGGCCTGAGGAAGAGATACAAGGTAAGACCTTCCAGAAGTGGATAATGAGATATTTTGGGCTCTGTCCATGAGAAAGAACAAGATGATCATAAGCATGACGTTCATCCGCAGAGGTGCCCCCTACACCTTCGGATATCATTCCTACAAGACCGGGTTCCTGAAGGGTGAGGCCCAGGGATTACCTGAATCCACATCGAGGATGATCCCCGGTTCCAGGAGGGAAGGAGATGTTCTGAATCAGACCTCAGGATAGATGTGGGCGTGAGAAGGTCCCACAGTTTCGCATGCAACATGGCCGCCCTTTCGGAGAGGTCCGCAAGGAACAATTCGGAAAGGCACGAGATGCTGGTGAACGATACATTGCCAAGGAGGCCCCCATATACCATTGGGATAAAAAGTCGGGTACGCTATCGGGCCATATAGATATCCTTCAGGTTCGGGAAGGTGCACATACTCGATTACAAACAGGATGCTTGTTAAGGCGCAGGATCAGCTTTATGCCTTGGGCCTCATGTTCAGGACCACTCGAGAAGATCGAATGTTCCTGGTTCGACGGGAAAGATATGTTCTCGTTCTCCCCCGCGGATGCGAGATGGAGTGCACGTCCCGATTGAGAGCGTGGTATACAGAACGGTAATTGAAGAGGGGATATCATGATATAGAGGGCAATCTTCAATATTTCAAGGATGTTCTTTGTAAAAGGATGGATTGTATTTCATCCTGTATCACGGATCTTATCAGAACTGGAGGTGGAGGGGGTCATAGGTAATATCAATATTCGGGGTCCACCACAATATTGTTTATATCACATCAATGACAATATGGGTATGGGACAGGGAACTCCATCTTGAACTGCAGCGGTGTGGCTGAACTGAGATATATCATCGATGAGGATAGGAGCACCGTTTCCAGACCATAGTATGTACTTTCCGCAAGCGTGCTCTCTTTCACGGAGCACCCCGTAGGGGGCCTTTTCCTGTTGAACTAAGAGTGAGCCGTTTTTAGGAGCAATACGGAGCCATCGTTGGGGGTCGGCAATGTATCTTTTCTTGGGGGCGGGGCGCCCCCCGGGTCACGGATGGAACGGGGTGTTGTGTATTGTACCGATAATTCTGAACAGTTCTCAGTACCTGATAGATATCAGGCAATAACATGGCAACGCAGGTTAACGTCAGATTGGATGAAACGTTGTTGAATGAGATCGTTATTCTGACAAAGGTACTGCACGTATCCCGTACCGAATGGCTTCGGATGAAGATCGCTTTGGCAGTGAAGAAAGATACTCTGAACCTCAGAGAATCGGTCGCTTTGGAATATGCCAAGGGGAGAATATCGGATAAAGAACCTGCTCGGCGCCGATGCAGGAGATGTAAGATTCATTGTAGAACATCTGAAGAAAGGAAAGATCGAACTGGATGAAAAAATACTTAATGTTAATAGTTGTTATCCAGTAACATGGTATCCATTACACTTCCCAAGAAAATGAGCGAGGAGATCGACGCACTTATCTCGGTGGGGTATTATGATAACAGGTCGGAGATAATCCGGGAGGCTGTTAGGTCCTTTCTATCTCAAAAACCAGAGATAAGATTGGTGGCTGCACTGAAGCTTTATAAGGATAACAGGATAACCATAGCAAGAGCAGCTGAGATCGCTGGTGTACCATATGATGATATGAAGTCGATACTTATTGACGAAGGGATCATCAAAAGAGGACACAAGCGAAAAAATGGATCTTCGGGACTCGAAGAGTTGATATCTTGATATTCGTTGATAATTGTATTCTCAGTTCCCTATCCAAGATAGATATGATCCACCTTTTGAAGTACTTCAAGGATCTTAACACAACTGCAGGGGTTGTTGAAGAGATATTGAGATCTGACCGAATCGAAATTATAGATCCTGTATCTTCTTCTTTCAACAAAAGTTGAATGTACTTTCGTATTCCGATTATAACAAGATCCTGAATATACAGAAAGAGAATACTGCTCTCAGCATAGTTGATTGTGAACTGATACTTCTCTGCTTGGAGAATGAAGGTGCACTCCTTTCTGATGACACCAAGTTATTGGACATAGCAGGAAAGAAATTCGGGATAAGGACCTTCGATCTATGTGATATGATAAGATCATTGAAGCATAAAGAGAAATTGGACCAGGAAGAAGTTGAAAGAATTATTATTGAACTCGAAAGGAAAGATAGATATCGTTTTTCCAGATCTTCGTTGAGGTTGCTAAGGTCATAATACATATCTCCTTTGATACAGGGCCGAGCAGGCCACCCGTTAGGGAAAGGAATTGGGAACATTTTGTTATCAGAGGATCCCGGAATGGCAAGAAGTAACTGAGATGAAATGGAAAGTTCAGGTCTCGACTTGGGGTCACGGATGGAACGGAGTGTTTATAAGTGGCTGTCTGGCATCTCCTTCCCATGTTCCCTTTGAAGGGAGCGGTGATACGGAGTGCCTTTTCCTGTCCAATCCTATCTCATTTGAGTGCACAGCCAGCACCGACCGGGCTCAGTTCATGCCGGGATCAAAATAAGTACCTGCCTTCTGAACATGGCCCATCGGCGACACCTTTGCAATGAAAGGTGGACCATTTTCATGGATCTTTGAAAGAATGTTTATATCCTGAATATATATGATAACAGGTGAAGTGGACAATGTCGATCAAAAACACCACTTTTGTCTTAGCGCTGATGATGGCCGTGTCCTCATTGCTGATCATATGCACCGATGATACACATGCCATCGGGGCTCCGGCAATAACCGTCGAATTGGATCAGGCAAAAATATATGCCAGCTGTTCACCTGATGAAGGAGATAACGTCACCTTTCGGGGAAATGTGACGGTGGTGATGCCATGGAATCCGGAACCGCAATCCCTGATCGTTGAGCTGGAGGTCGATGCGGGCAATTTCAGTGCAAGCGAGATTCCGCAGATGGTATTCGACAAGAACACAACAACATTACCCTTCAGCTTCGATGTGATGGTCCCCTCTGCCACCAGGGCGGATATTTCCCATGATGTGTCGGTTGCCGGTGAATGGAGCTATGACCCAGGGGTCTTGACGGGAAATATCGATCCCACCAATGCGATCATCGTTGTGGAGACCTACTTCCTCCACGATCTGATTCCCCCGGAGGGTCTCTTCGAGTTCGAGAGGGCAGAGCTTCACACACATCATTTCCTGGTGGAGAACCTGGGGAACAGCAGGGACAACATCGTTCTGGAGATAATGAACTCCGAAGAACTTGATGATGATGGGTTATTCGTGGAGCCCCAGGGGCCCCTGTTGATCCAATATGGAGAGGTGTCGGAATATCCGATGGAGATATCCATCGATCCCGATACCAGGACAGGAACCTATACCATCGAGGGAAGGATATATTCCGCCTATGCGCAGAGCAGTGGCATGTCTTTGGAATACAGCGAAGCTTCCCTTGACATCTATGTGATCCAGGAAAGTCAGGAGGAACCTCCTGAAGAACCGGAGCAGTCTGAGGAACCCGAAGATGACATCGACCAATTGGAAGACGAGGACGACAATGCTGCAGAAGAGGATCAGCAATCGGGTGGAACTGGCTCCGAAGGAGGAGAAGAAATCGAGACAACGGTGATATTCATTCTGTTTTGTGTTATTGTTATCCTTGTTGTTATGGTTGGAGCCTATGTAATAATAAGAAAAGGGAAAAAGACCGGGACCTGAATAAACCACTGTAGGAAAAACCTTTCATCGATCAGGTACACAAACGACCAGGGGAAGAATGGTTGAACATCTGGGATGTTTCATCATCTCGCTAATTTTGCGTATTTGTCATTACTATTCCCGCACGGTGCCACCACGACAGACCCGCTAAATCATGATACTGATTTCGACGGTTTATATGACGGGTGGGATAATTCCAATCAGAATGCGTACCTTGATACGGGGGAAGTTCTTGGGGAGGACCACAATAATTCCGGGTACTTCGCCGTTGGTGACTGGGGTGATGGCAAGATCGAGGGTGACACAAATAACAATGGTTATTGGGAAAAGACCGAGGTCTGGACCGAGACCTCTCCGAATGACATGGATTCGGATGATGATGGAATATCCGATTATGACGAAACGTTCCATAACGGAACAAGAACTCATTACTGGTATGAGGATTACGATGGTGATGGTAAAATAAACGCAGTGGATCCGGATTCGGATAATGATCTCCTGTACGATGGCCTTGAGAGAGGATATCGATCAGGGGACTGCTCTATTGATACTGATCTCTCGAGACCATATTTCATAGCTGACACGGACCACTGCACCACCAATCCCTACGATCCGGATACTTTTCCTTCGGAAATGGGAGCAAGTGTGCTCCCAGACCTTGGCACATTCCTTCGGAACGTGCCTGGCCGGTGTGCTTCGGTTCCCTCCAGCACTACCGATGGTGACAGTATAGAGGATGGAATAGAAGATGCGAACAAAAATGGAAAGATAGATGGTGATAATGGCGACGGAATATACGGAAAGAGTGAAATATGGACGGAGTTAAATCCTAACAATCCAGACACTGACAATGATTCTTTCACGGATTATAATGAAAAACAATGGGGATACGACCCGTTATCCAACGATACAGATGGTGACGGTCTACTCGATAATATAGAAGACCTCAACGGGAATGGTATTAGAGATGGAGACGAAACCAATGCAATCCTCGCCGACACAGATGGTGATGGGTTATCTGATAAAGAAGAGTTAGATGGATGGAATGTAATAATACTCTTCGGTGTTACCTTAGAAGAGAAGATGAATTACTTGATTGAATCTGATCCAAATAATCCAGATACAGATGGAGATGGATTAATCGATTTGTATGAGATGCGGAATTTAACTGATCCAACATCTGATGATACAGATAATGATGGATTGACCGATATATTCGAAATTGAAAATGATATTAATAGCTCTCCAACTATTATAGATGGAAATCCTCCTGAGATATATGACTTTGACTCTTGGTATTCGGGTTCTGACTACAAGGGAATTGGACCATTGAAGATCCCAACGAAAATGAAACTTAATGTTAAAGTTTCGGTCGGTGATCCTTTCGGAGTGAACTGGGTGAATGTTCATATTCATCAGGTAGGGTCGAAGAAATATTATGCCGGAAATGTGGCAAATACCACTCATACATTCGAATGGTCCATATCCGGTTTGGATAAAATCAAGAAAGCTGTTTGGGATGGATTCAGTATAAATATAACAGCTCAGGATAGAAATTGTAATCTCGGTTATCGAGAGGAAGAACAACCTGGTATTGCGAAAATGATAATGTTAGCCTTGCTTGGTGCGTTACTTGCTTTTGCGAAATTCATTGCAGAATTAGCTTCTGGTATTTTCAATTGGATATATTCATTAGCTGAAGACATGCTCAGAGTAATTTTAACTCCAATAGAAATTGCAATAAATGAATGGGCTTCGATGTTAAAGAGTATCATAAATAAGCATGTAGGTTTTGGTGATGAAGAAGGGTCTAAAGGATCGGATATTAATTTTGCTACATTAGCCAATGAAATCTGGACTTTCTTGCTAATCCCAATTATCGCACTTCAAGCAATATATTATTTATTAGCTTTTTTAGAACTTGTAATAAAGGGAGTTCCAATTTCATCTCTTGCTGCGAATGTTGCTAGCATAATGGTAGGAGTTATTGTATCAATCATTATTGCTGCAATAATGGAAGGTTTAACTTTCGCCCTGGATGACTTCTCAACGGCTTTAAAATCTGTGGGAGTTGTGAATAAATGGGTAGGAGCATCTGCAACCTCGTTAGCAATAGTAACTGAAATTGCTTTTATCTTTGCAGCTAATGTCAAATGTGGATATACTACCGGATTATCATCATGGACAATTTCATTAGCTAGTTGGTTGGTGTTGATGCTATCAACATTTTTCTCTTCGATTGAAATTAAGATTTTTTGCCACTTTCTCTCTTTGGTAATATGGTTCATTAGCATATTGCATAAAATACATAATAAAGCTGATGCATTACTTGGATCATTTGCCAAAATCACTTCAACTATTGGAGATACTATCTATATAGCAAGTTTTATTGGAATTCCATTAGCAACTATCGCATTCTTAATACAATAACTATAAGTGAGAGTATGAAGAATAATGAGTGGAAACTACTATTGATCCTGATAGGGATTGGTCTTTTCTTTCTTATATGGATTGGAACAATTGCTATCTTATCATTTATAAATCCAATATTGATTGTTATAGTTATTTCTGTTATCATTATTGTGGGATTAATACTTATTTATACAGATTTAGATTTATTCTTTAAGAAATCAAAGAAGAATAAGTAACTAACTAAGTGTCACCGCCAACTGAATTTTCCTCAATATAGCCAACTGGAAAATCTTCCACCCTGAAAGGGTGAAATCTTTATCGGCCCCTGGTCTCTTCGCCCGATACGCGCAATAGAGGGCGAAGGGTGGAGCGGTGAGCGGGCGGAGTGAACGAGCGTCTGGATGCCATGATTAAGAAAGCTCGTGAACGGAATGGGGTGGTACGAGTGCGACGAAATGAAAAGAATCCTGTAATTGATAATGAGTAGGATAGGTGAATGGTTGTTAGCAGAAAAACAAAGAAATGAAGCCGTGAATTATCACTGAGGAGCAAAGGGGCCGAAAAAGAAAAAAAGTCAAATCAATCTGGAACGATGTATTTCTGAACGTATTCTCTGATGTCTTTGATATCAGATGAAAGCTTGAAGATTGGGACAATGACAATGTCACGGATCCCTGGTCTCATGTATTTCTTTGCCTTGGTCCAGCGGTATTGAGGCGATGAATTGCCATCGATCTCATATTGGATCCAGGTTGTACGGTCTATGAGATCACAGTATCCTACCCTTGGAATGTATGTTTCGATCTCGACCTCATGTCCGAGTCGTTCAAGCTCGTAAATCAGGACTGATTTGACCATCCAATGTTTGTATGAATCATTTCTGATCCTGAGCGGTTGTTTCCTTTTCGTGTATTTCATATCGTATCACCTGCTGACTTTTCTTGTAAAGGGTGGTCAGCAGGTAATAAGAAAAGGAAACAATGACGGCAGGTGTCTTTGATCAAAGGTCCGGAGGACCCGAATCCTTATCCTTTGCAGCCGTTGTCTTTTGACAGGCTGTGAAGAGATATGGATTCGATGTGAACTTCATTGATTTTCTCTGTATGGATAGTAAATATTTTATGTAGGAAACTCCATATCCAGTGTCATAGGAAGGAAAGTTTTTGTCCACTGATATAGAGCTGATCCTACATCCAGATCCGTATCTTCCAAACTGGGTTTCCCATCCCACTATCATTGACAGATATGACACATTGTTGTTCCATCCAATATTGCATACAAAAAGTGCCGAGCAGGGCGGAAGGGCTGTGGGGTGGAGGCCAGCGCAGGCACGTAGGGCGGTCGTGACAAGAAGCGTAGAGAGCCAGTGAGTGAGATGCTGAATATGGAACCCAAGAAAAACGGCAAAATCTCCAGTCGGGGAAACCAGAAAGCAGCGTCAAGTCTCATCTCCCTCGGTCTGTTGGGGGAAGGAGCGAAAAGACAGTGCGTCCCCGTGAGGGGAGTGCGGAGTGACTTAGTAGCGAGTGAATGGCCTGGAAGCATTATGCTGAACCGAATCTGGCCCGACACGGCATGGCGACAGCCCCCGCCCGTTGGAAGCCGGAACAGACATCACGTGTCG
>JAWOCK010000068.1:0-40028 GCA_046483845.1 Thermoplasmatota archaeon
GAATAAATGGATGTTTTTTATACGTATATTGTAGTTGACAGAAATGCAGACCCATCGAAGTGGGATCATGGTCTGGATACCTCCCCTGAGGTTCCCTTTCAACTCCGTGATAACGGAGGGCACATGATCGGCGCGGGCTGGGAAGTTGTTACACTTCACTTGACATGTACCTCTTCAAGCTCGAGTTCATACGCCTGGATCGGTTCCTGCTGACTCCGGCGGTCATTTGCTCCATATTGGTGGTCCTGCTCCTCCTTTCCCTTCCTTATCATCAATGCAATTGAGATGATGATCACTGCGGCCACAGCTATCACGGCAATCACTACTATGATGATGGAGGACCGGTCGACCGCTCCATCAACGCTTCCGGTCTCATCATCCCCACCAATGCCATCAGGATCATCATCCACCACTATGTCATCATGATCGGTTGACTGCTCCATTGCCCGAACCGTGAAGATGTTCTCCACGGACTCCACCACATTACCCTCGCTATCCTCTACTATAACATGATAGCTCACCACCTGGCTGGCATCATAAGGCCCCATCTCTATCGTGAAGATATCGACGCTCTGGGGGATCATATCTTCCGGTGCAAGGCAAGAACCATCCGGACAGATAACTATCCGAGCCGAGGTGATGGTGGTATCATAGAGAAAGAGCTCCAGTTCGACCTCTACAGTATCACCTTCCTCAGGAGCCAGTGGTTCATGGGTCAGTACAAGTATTTCAGGAGGTGTTGAACTGTCCTGGTTCTTTACGTTCACCTCGATGTTGTCAATTCCTGAGAGACCTTGATCGTCATGGGTGCGTACCGATATCCTGATCCATCCATTGCCTGCCTCGGTAGAATCCCATGTGTGAACATATTGCGACCCCTGAAGGTCCATTTGCCTCCGGATGTCCCCACCTACCTTTACCTCCACGGTTTCAATGGCGCCTGTAGAGGTTATATCAGCAGTTATCTCGACCTGTCCTTCAACGGTATCTCCATCTGAGGGAGAAGTGATCTTGACCTCAGGAGCATTTCCTATCTCGCTCAGGGGGGATTCTGCCATTGCATCAGCATAATGTGCGGTGAAGGTGTTGGCATTCAATCCCGGATGCTTCTTGTAATGGTTCTGGGAGTTGAAGGCGACCGCATAGACCACGATGTTATCCTTCTCAATATCACTGAAATCATCTCCTAGCAGGTCCTCGTTGTCTGCCCCCACCCAGGATCCGGTGAGCGAGAACTCCTCACCGGGATATACGGTGAACTGGTCGTTGATCACGTATCCGAGCATGGATTGGGGATAGTTGTTGCCATCCGAATCAAGATATCTTGATACTTTTTCCACCACCATTGCTTTCAGGACCCCGTCATACTGCTCGTTCATATTATTGGTCACAGTGACCTCCACCCGGACCTCGGAACCGCCCATGTCAAAGCCTGAAACTGACATGTCGATGTCGGGTACCTCTCTGTCCAGACAGTGATCGATGTTCTCGTTGTATTCATCACCAGAGGATACGCCTCCCACTTTCTCATCATATCCTCCATCGAACAATACGGTTGGGAACCCGGAGGGATTATACTCTTCTACCCTGCTCGCCGCATCGGGTACCCTATCATCCACCAGGGTGATGAACCTGAAATCGTTCCTCTGGGTTGCAAGGTCCTTGAGTCCCTCGGAAGCTGAAGGACAATATGCGCACCATGTGGCCGTGATGTCCTCCACAAAGACATATCTCGATCCTGACGATGCCGCTTCTGCGGTCGATCGATCCGACGAAGCAGGAAATTCGGCAATGACGGAGATCATCAAGATGGCTAAGAAAAGACCGATCGTCCTATGTGAGTGTATTGGCATGAGATCCGACCTGGATCAGAGTCATCAAGGATCGGGAATATATCTCTTGTGGAAGTGGGCATCTGTCAATGCTCCAGCTTCCAAGTCGTTGTCTCACCATCTTCGAGCACGATGCCCTGCTCCTTCAACCGGTCCCTTATAAGGTCAGCTGTCGACCAATCCTTCTTCTCCCGGGCCTGGGACCTGACATCGATCAATATCCGGACGAGCTCCTCTGCCAGCTCACCGCCGAGGCTCTCCTCCTCGTGGTGGAACTCCAATCCCAGTACATCGCAGAGCTCGTCCATCAATGATAGGAAGACATAAGCGTGCTTGCGGTCAAGTCCCTGGTCCTTATGGAGCTTCTTTACCTCGGAGTCCATCCTGAAGAGGGTCGCCACCGCTATTCGGGTGTTGAAATCGTCATCCATTGCATCTGTGAACTCCTTCTTGATGGAAAGAACGGTCTTCAGTACATTCCCATCCGGCTCACCGAGATCGTGGATGGCCCCTTCTTCAACTTCACCCGCATTATCTACCAGCAACTTATGGAGCTTCATCAGCCTGTTGTAGGAATTACCGGCCTCCTCAAGTGCGGAGTCGGAAAAATCAATGGGACTCCGGTAATGGGTATAGACCAGAAAGAACCTCAGAACCATGGGGCTGTACTTTTCCAGGACCTCCTTAATGGTGAAGAAGTTCCCAAGTGACTTCGACATCTTCTCCTTATTGATCTCCAGAAAACCATTATGCATCCAATATCGCACGAATTTCTCACCGGTATAGGATTCCGCCTGCAGGATCTCTGATTCATGATGGGGGAAGATCAGATCTATTCCGCCCCCGTGTATGTCCAGTGTTCTGCCGATATACTTCCAGGACATGGTGGAGCATTCGATGTGCCAGCCTGGTCTGCCTTCCCCCCAAGGCGAATCCCAGGAGATCTCTCCGGGTTTGGCGGCTTTCCAAAGAGCGAAATCCTTGGGATTTCTCTTCTCATGGTCCACCTCTATCCTGGCCCCGTCCTTCATGTCGTCCAGGGATTGATGTCTGAGCCTCCCGAAGATATCCTTGGCCTTTTCCACCTGGAAATAAACACTGCCATTGACCTCATAGGCATATCCTTTCTCTATAAGACCCTGAACAACGGTTATCATGTCCGGGATCGTTTCGGATGCTTTCGGATGGATGTCGGCCTTCCTAACGTTCAGAGCTCCCATGTCCTGGAAATATTCCTGGATATAGTTCTCCGAGAGAACAAGTGGAGGGAGGCCTTTTTCTTTGGACCTCTTGATTATCTTGTCATCCACATCGGTGAAGTTCTGAACATAGGTTACGCTGTAACCTTTGTATTCAAGGTACCTTCGGACAGTATCGAAGGCGACATAAGTGCGGGCGTGTCCTACATGGCAGTCGTCATAGACAGTGGGGCCGCATACGTACATTCCCACCTTCCCCTCTTCCAGGGGAACGAACTCCTCCTTGGTCCTGGTCTCGGTATTGTATATGACGAGCGTCATTTACCTGCCTCGGGCCTTCATTGAGAGAAGGCATATTTACCTTTCCCTATCGGCTAGGGCCCTTCGGCACCGGTGATGGTAGAATTGCGGATGGCGAGGATGTTCTTTTCCGATGGGACCCACTGGAAGAAGCATTGGTCGAACTTCAGCTGCACCTTCCTGGCGAGCAAATAATAATCCATGGAATCGAAATCCCTGGACGTGGGTTGACTGTTCATCACATTTATGACCGATCTTGAATCTCCCTTCATGATCAATCTCCTGACCCCATTCTTAGCGGCAAGTTCCATACCTTGTATGAGAGCTTCCCAGTGCGCCCTGTCCATATTTCCGGAATACGGCACGGTTCCACTGAGCTCATCGATAACCTGATCGTTCAGTGCCAGAACAGCGCCCACGGACATCTGGGCGCCCTTGAAGGGCACGTTCCCGTGAAAATAGCATTCATGGTTTTCTTCCATTTGAGGAACCCCCTGGGTCATTTGAGGGGCAAATATTTAAAATGAACTGGCGACCCCCCTCTGAAATGGGTCAAACTGTCCCGGAGCTATCGCTTTCTATGGCGCTTGCTCTTGTTCTTCCCTGACCCCTTTCGATCGGACCTTGATCGAGGAGAGCTGCCACGTCTACCAGGTTCGAAGCTCCTATCGCCCCTGGCACGGGATCTCTTGAATTCTCCGGGTTTCTCCATGTAAAGCTCCTTTCCGGCAAGCTTCGATATGATTGCGGTCCCTCTATCAAAGGGTTTTATCATGGCATAAGGTGAATTTACGGGCCCTGTTACCCTGACGACCCTGCCAACCGGGTTTCCCTTTCTATCGGTGAGCACAGAACCTATTGATGGGGGCGATATGCATCTAACCAGCAAATTCCCCTTGGGAGAAAAGTTTATCACCTTACCTAGGGACCTCAAGCAGCAGACCTCATAACGTCCAAGGTCGCATGATTATGTATTTCTTTCGGATATGACATGATATCGGCGGCGGAACATACAAAATCACAAAATAGAACCGCCACGATACGGGAATAAACGGAGGAAGGTTCTTTGGAGGTCGACTACTACAGTTTGCTCGGCATCCCCCCCCATGCCACAAAAAAAGAGATCAAGATGGCATACCGCAGGATGGCCGAAGTATATCATCCCGATAAACTCAGGGAGCTCCCCCCCAAAATAAGGTCGGAGGGGGAGGACATCATGAGGCTTCTGAACGAAGCAAAGTCGGTACTGCTAGATGCCGATAAACGTTATCTATACGACCTCAGATTAGGAACACGGGGAAGCAGAGAGGACGCCATAATTGTAAAGGAGTTCGATCAGGCGGTGGCCTTCGAACCGGAAACAGTGATGGTATTGGAGAAGGAGGAGGTCAGGTCCAGGATGTTCCGGGTCCTGAACAATCTGAAAGAGGTCTTCGTCAAGGACGGGGATTTTCAGAACAAGATATCCGCCGCTGAAGAAGTTGCCGAGGCCAAGGTCATCGAGGAGCCAAAGTTCAGGATACGGACCATCGAAACCGAGGATGATGAGAATTTTGAGACCATCATCGAGGGAGAAGAAGAAACTTCTGAAACCAGAAAGAGCAACGGGCCTGATCTGGAGGGAGAGGAAGGAGAAGAGGTGGAGATGACGCTTGAGTTCGCAAGGGTCACCGTTGAAAAGGAAAAGGAATCCAAACCCCCACGAAAGAAGAGCAACAAGAAGGAATTTCACATTGTTGCAGTGGAGACAGAGGATGAAGAATACGATGATCTTGATGATTACGAGGTACAGGAGGTAGAATGGGAGGAATGAGACTGGATGATATCTCCCGATTAAAAGATGAGGAATCCTCGGTGAAGATCGGCATCTGCACCTTGGACTTCTCATTCCTGCACGATGCTGCGGCAATATTGAAGGAAAGGAACATACCGCATTTCATGATAGATGCGGATGAGACCTTCTATGGGTCCATAGACTCCTTGATCATCGATAAAGGAATGAATATCCCCGATCTACCGAACTGCAGGCCTAGGATCGTAAGGAGGGCCAATAACATCTACGGCACATTGGACAGGGCCGTATTCGAAGCTTTCAAGATGAAGAGACCGGAGCTGCTGGTCATCGGAATTGACCCGGGAAAGAGACCAGGCATGGCCTTTTTGGCAGACGGAAGGTTGGTCAAGGTCCATCGATCCCTATCGGGAAATGACATAGACACCATGATAAAGAGGGCAAGGTCCTCCTATAGACCCCGGAACTTGCTCGTAAGGATCGGGAACGGTGACCCATTGAGCAGGGACAGGATAATCGAGGAACTCAAGGATATGGGCATCTCGATGGAGATGGTGGATGAGAGAAGGACGACCACCACGAAAAGATACCGCGATGAGAGTGCAGCATTGAAGATCGCGCTCACCAAGGGAGATCCCGTATGAAAGATCGGCCCCTTGGATGAAAACTCTTGCTGATTAACCTTATATCTCATCAATGAGATGTTACGAAAGAAACGGGGTATGTCCATTGTCAAAGATGATCTCGATAAAAGTAGAGCCCACACTCAAGAACGACGTGGGTTACATGAGGGCCAGACTTTCCACCAAGACGCGGGAGGATCTGGGGGTATCTCCCGGAGATATCATCCAGATCAATGGGAAGAAAGAAACGGGAGCAGTGGTATGGAGAGCACCTATCCAGGATGAGAACAAGGAGATCATCAGAATAGACGGTATAACAAGAAAGAACGCCGATGTTTCCATAGGGGACAGGGTATCCGTTAAAAAGGTCTCTCCAAAACCCGCTGACAAGATCAATATATCACCCGCCATAAGAGATGTTCCTCATCTCCAGTTCGCCAACGGTATAGATAATTTCATAAAAAAATCACTTCTGAAGAGACCGGTCCATACAGGAGATACACTGATAATACAGGGCATTGCGCTGATGGGAAGCCAACTCCCTTTCGTGGTATCTAGCACCAAACCAAAAGGGATCGTCCAGATCACGGTGGACACCCAGATCAAGATATCCAAGGATAACATACAAGAGGACATCATTTCAAGGGTGGCCTACGAGGACATCGGCGGCCTGAAAGACGAGCTGAAGAGGGTGAGGGAGATAATAGAATTGCCTTTAAAGCATCAGGAGCTCTTCGATCGCTTGGGCATTGAACCTCCCAAAGGCGTTCTCCTGCACGGACCTCCGGGCACCGGCAAGACCTTGATAGCAAAGGCTGTTGCAACGGAAAGCGGAGCGTCCTTCTATTCCATCCAGGGACCCGAGATTATGAACAAGTACTACGGTCAGACCGAAGAGAACCTCAGGAACAAGTTCCAGGAAGCCGAGGAGAACCTTCCGGCAATTATATTCATAGACGAGATAGATTCAATTGCTCCAAAGAGGGACGAGGTAAAGGGGGAGGTGGAAAGAAGGGTCGTAGCCCAGTTGCTCACATTGATGGACGGCCTGGAGGAGAAAGGGAGGATCATTGTCATAGCCGCCACTAACAGGGTGAACCATATTGACTCGGCCCTGAGAAGGCCAGGGAGGTTCGACAGGGAGATAGAGATCGGTGTTCCTGACAGACCTTCAAGAATAGAGATACTACAGGTACATACAAGGAACATGCCCCTCTCGGACGATGTCAACCTGGAGGAGCTTTCCGATATGACCCACGGTTTCGTTGGAGCAGACCTTGCTTCTTTGGCAAGAGAGGGAGCCATGAAAGCACTCAGAAGATATCTCCCGGACATCGACCTCGATAGGCCAATATCGGCATCGGTCCTTGAGAGCCTGGAAGTGAGAATGGAAGACCTTCGTGAAGCTCTCAAGGAGATCGAACCCTCGGCCATGAGGGAGGTGCTGATCGAGGTCCCCAAGGTCAAATGGGAACAGATAGGTGGGCTCGAAGAGGTGAAACAGAAGCTGAGGGAGACAGTGGAATGGCCGTTAACTGATCCGGGTTCATTCACCAGGATCGGGGTGGACCCCCCGGCGGGTATACTTCTTTTCGGGCCACCAGGCACCGGAAAGACCCTGATTGCGAAGGCCATCGCCACGGAGACCAAGGCAAACTTCATATCGATAAAGGGGCCGGAGGTCCTTTCCAAATGGGTCGGAGACTCGGAGAAGGCGGTCAGGGAGATATTCAAGAAGGCAAGACAGGTATCCCCCTGTATCATCTTCCTGGATGAGATAGATGCCCTTGCACCAAGGAGGTCCACCACCACCCAGAACCATGTATCCGAGAGGATCGTCAACCAGCTTCTCACATCAATGGACGGTGTTGAGGATACGCAGGGGATGATCGTCATAGGGGCCACGAACAGACCCGATATACTTGACCAGGCACTTCTCAGGAGCGGGCGGTTCGACAGGATGATATTCGTTGGCCCTCCGGGACTTGAAGAGAGAATGGAAATATTCAAGGTCCACACCAAGGATATGCCGCTGGATAACAGCGTGGACCTCGACGACCTTGCCAACAGGACCGATGGATATACCGGGGCCGATATCGAAGGAATCTGCAGAGAAGCCGGCATCATAGCATTGAGACGGGACATCAATGTGGAAAAGGTCACCCTAAAGGATTTCGATGAATCCCTGGCGGATGCCCGTCCCTCGGTGGACAAAGGCACCATAGAGGCATACAAGAGGATAATGGAGCATTGGAAGGGCGGAATAAATAAGAAGGAGAAAGATGATAAAGGCCTCAATTACTATGGATAAGCATTATTTATGCAGGGTGTGAAGGTTATGAGGTTCTTCGCCAACGACCTACAGGAAAAATATGTGATGTCGAGTGACGGTAAATACCTTGGAACAGTGGACAACCTAGTGGTGGACACGAAATCCGGAAAGGTCCTACATCTGCTTGTGATCCCATCAGAGGAGGTCGACATCAAAAGGTTCAGAATGGATTCTATGGACAGACTCGTCCTTCCTTTCCAGAAGGTGAAGTCCATAAAGGATGTCATAATCATGTCCTCCCTGGATTGAAAGATTACTACCTGGGGCCATTCGGCCTCCATAGGGGAGGATAACAATGGAATTCATCGATAGGGACATCCCATCTGATTTTGAGTTGGTGCCCTCCCTTGCTGTCATGGGGACCAATGCGGTCTGGGTAAAGAATGATATGTATAACCAGATAGCCCTGGATGGAGAACCCGTTCCTGTTGTCGGAACCGCAGGTAGACTTCTGGAAAAATATGGTAAACTGCACTACCTGGACATACTTGGAATACGCAAAGATACCGTGGAATGGAACCTCGTTCAGGCAGTAGCCAGAAAGGACGGAGAGGTCTGGGCAGACACAGGGGTGGAAATTTCGGAAGGGGTGATCGACCCTCTCATGGCCGGTATGGACCAGGTCATTATATCCACCAAGATGATATCATCTCTGGAGGAGATAGCTTCCTGCCTGGAACTTACGGAGAACATCATACTTCAGATCGATTTTGATGGGGGAATTGTCTCCAAGGACAGGACCATGAGGAAGATGTCACCCGGTGATCTGGTGGAGGAGATGGCATCCCTGGGGCTTGGCAAGTTCCTCATAGAAGATATCAAGGATCACAGGAAAAGTATATCACGTGAACTCACCATGGGAGTTCTCAGAACGGCTCCTGGCGGTTCTTCGATATACGCGGGAATCCAGGAAATGGACGAAGTGGAAGATCTTGCCCAAGCCGGTTTGGACGGAGTGGTTATCAGTGCTTCCAGACTCATTGAGGGATTGGATTGAGCGATGATCTGAAAAAGATGCTGGCTGCGGTCTTCAAGATGGGGAAAGGAGAGAGCCTGACCAAGGTCGAGATGACAAACCTGATGATCTATAATCTGAGATGGTTCGATCCCGAGGGGGCAAAGACCGTTATCAAAGCGGGGATACATGCCGGTTATCTAAAGAAACATGGAGACAACGACATAATACCCACTTTCGATCCCGACGAAGTGGAAACCGAAACGGGATGGGAACCTCCCAAGGACCTTAACCTCAAGACCATGGTCAGGCCTCTGATAGAGAGGTTGATCGAGACCGTTCTCGAGGCAGGTCTGGAAAAGAAAGAGGCTATCAGATTGATCAACAGGGTGAGCGAGGAGAACGGTCTTCTCTTTGCAGCTTCCGCAGTTCACGTAGGACTGGACCATGGTGCTGACATGTCAGGTTACTACGATGAAGTGGAGAATTTCATACTTTACGGGGACCGATAATGACCGATCAATCGATCACGTTGCAGGAAGCTGAAAAGAGGTGTGCCGGCGTAAGATTGGGCGACGAGGGCCTCATAGAGGAGCTTTCATCGCCATTTCTGGAAAGGAGCACCGGCATCCTATCTTTGTTCAGGAAGGACAGAAGGAAAGAGATCGACTCGGTTGATCTCCTGGCCTCCTTCGAAGCGCTATCGGCTAAAGGTCACTACAATGAATCACCGGTTGCGATCGAGGAGCTTCTTGAAAGGCCCCATGTTGATGATGAACTCAGGAGGATCGCCCTCGCCAGGGTCGGACAGACGGCGGTTATGTATGACCTTCCACTGGACCTAGGGCCGATCATATCCGAACTCGGACTATCAAGGAAGGATCTGAAAAGTGCACTGGAGCATTTCCTCGGAAAGAGAAAAAATAAGGACCCTCTAATGGAGATGGAGATCAACATTCTCCAGTCGCTTCTCTTGGATAGGCAGGCGGACCATGTTGAATCAGCTCGACTTTCAGGGACCTACTTGAAAGCAGCAATGGATGGGTTCGACCTGGCCAATTCACTGGGTACCCAGATCAAGAGAGACCTGAGCGGTTACCATCTCACGAGATGCGTGTTGCACACTGCCCGTTTCCTGCTGAGGAGAGGAGACCACCCAAGAGGAATAGATGGCATCGAAGCGTGTATAAAAAGGTGCAGGAGAGGGGGATACAAACCGCTACTACTCAGGTCCCTGCTGGTCAAGGGAGAGTATATCGATGATGAAGATGAGGCGGAGACCTCGTTGAAGGAAGCGTTGAACCTTGCCCGTTCCCTTATCAATATACGGGAGGAGGCGAGAGCTCTCTCCATTATGGGTTCGAGGGAATGTGCGGGCAATCGGAGGAATGGTCCTTCAAGTTCATGCATGGAAAAGCTTTCCAAGGCTGCTGACCTCGCCAAGGAGGCGGGCGATGATGATGGAGCTGCCGCATACAGACTCGAATCGGCACTATGGCATATAAGGTATGGAAATAACGATCGTGGCCTTGAGGAAGCGAGGAAAGTATACAGGTCTCTCGAACCGGGGACGGACCCTGAAAAGGAGATAATGGCCCTTACACTGATCCTTTACGCACACCTCGAAAATGAACATAGAAAGAAAGCAAAAGGATTGCTCCTTGATCTGATAACCAACTACCCCGTAAAACAATACCCGCAGACCTTCGGTATCTTGAAAGAAGCCGTCCTTCGATCCGAATGGCTCCGAAGGGACAAGGATACGAAAGAGCTTTTCGAAGACGAAATGGTCTACAGGATAAAAAAGGACGCTGTCAAGGAGATCATCACAAGGGCAAAGGAATCATACCCGAACGAGTTCGGGGCCATGCTCAGGGGCATAGAGGAGATCACCCATATCGAACCCTTAATGGAGGGTGCCGGCAACCGCAGAAGCTTTCTTTTCTCCCTATACTCCCGTTTTTCCCAGAGGGACCTGGAAGGAGAGGGGGTGGTGCACTCACATCCTTCGGGGTCCGCAAGACCGAGCAGAGCAGATCTATCCATGTTCGGAAGGTTCCCAGGAATAAATATCATAATAGGCTATCCTTACACGGAGGACAGTATCGCAGCATATGACAGACTGGGTAACAGGGTTGCCATCGAAATAGTACAATGAACCGAACCATAGAACTCGAATTGGGATACATTCGTGTCCAACTCATTTGCTTCGATCTTTATGGATGAACCACTAAAGGAGAGTTCTCAGAATATACTACTCTGCAAATTCGCAATGCGATTGGGATCATTATACGTACACACTCTTGGTTGTCTCTATTTTTCCTATATGCAGAAAAGGAGTGACGGGAGCCGGATGCACTCGCGCACGAGGTCGGCTTCCCGTCAGAACGGAGTGGGGTTTGAAATAGGGGATTGAGAGTGTGTTCAGGTAAAAAACTATGTATCACTCCGTTAACTGAATATCTAACATGGATGTTATTTATAATTTCTCTTTCTTTCTTTTATCTATTATATAAGAGCACTGGTAAGGTCAAGAATGATGGGAGTAACAGGATAGAAGGTAAAATAAGAACAAACGTTATGATCATACATCTTAAACTGGGTTTATTACTGCGGTGACAAGGAGAAATCGGACATTCCAAGATCTTGAGGGATCCGATGGTCAACCTATCATCATGCCCTTTTCATGAGATGATCCGAGAACTCGGTTAGGAAATCGATCATATCAGGATCGAGGGCGCTTCCCTTCAATGCTTCGGCTCCGGACCGGGTGAGCTCTTCTGCCCTCTTTCTGCTGTGAGCTTCGGCTCCGCTTCTTTTTACTACCTTCCGGACCTCCTCTGCCTCCTCCACCGTAAGTTCACTTTTACCAAGAGCGTTTTGGATGATACTCATCTCTCGCTCATTCACCAGCTCAAGTGCCTTGAGGATCAGCAGTGTCCGCTTACCCTCCTTGATATCCGATAGGTCCTCTTTTCCTCCTCTCATGGGGTCACCGTAGAAACCGATGATATCATCGATGATCTGGAAAGCGACCCCTACCGGTATGGCGTAATCCGCAAGTGTCCTCAGTTGTTCTGGCTTTGCGCTGCAAAGTTCGGCACCTATCCGGAGAGGAGCGTCGAAGGTGTACCTTGCGGTCTTGTTAATGTGGACCTTCTCCACCATGGATCCGCTCCAGTTGGGAAGCTCAACCGAGTACAGGTCCAGCATCTGACCGAATCCGGTATCCCTTATCATCTCTGTCTGACATCTCAGAGCCCTTTGGATATTTTCAGATGCGAAACCGCTGTTCATAAGGGCTTTCTCACCAAAGGATTCCGCTAGATCTCCGGCTATCAGTGCCATGTTCAACCCAAATTCTTCCGGATCGCCGAGATACCCCTTATCGCGGTGTATCCTGGAGTATACCCTATGGAAGGAGGGAGCCCCCCTCCTCAGGTCCGATCGGTCCATAATATCATCATGGATGAGCAGCATGGACTGTATCAACTCCATGGAAACGGCCGCCTTGCGGGCCCTATCCAGGTCCGATCCTCCCACTGACCTGTATCCCATTACGACCAGAATTGACCTGACCCTTTTGGCATCCCTCATGGTGAAGTCCCTGATATTATCGAGCAGGTCCTGTGCTAGCGGATCGTCCGGACTGGAGAGGCTCTCCTCCTGAAAGAATTGGGAGATCTCGGATTCTATGAGCTCCTTCTCTCTGGACATTACTTTTCTGATATCCATTGTGATACACCTTTCAGGCGATCCTCATCATCTTCTTATATGGCCAGTGGTTCATGTTGTTCTATTTATTAATATATTGGCCGACAGCTGTTTCAGGGACTTCCCAAAAGCATTTGATATTGGTCCTTGACTTATGGCAAAAGTATTAAATGCTATATAATGACAATAACACCGCGGGGATCGACGATGTCCAAGTTCTTGACAGATAGATGGAATGACTCAATGAAAGGGCAACTTCCGAAATGCCCGGCATGTGCAGGACCGATGGAATACGGTTTCCTCATCTCCAAGGAACCCATTCACTGGGCCGATGCGATCGAGGGGAACAAGTTCACAGGGATCGAGGGTGCCTTGACCGGTCCTTTCAAGAAACCACTGGGCATACCAATGTCCAGATGCAGTAAATGCGGCCTGCTCATATCAGTATTCCCACCAGAGTAAGGTCCGGATCGCAATACCCACGCGGAAAACACCATACATGCAGCTTGTCCCAGATCAGTTTTTCCTGCCCGTGGCAGCCTCAACCAGGCAGCTCTATCATGAAATGAACCTGAATGGTGTCATTCTTCATCATCGAATACGATCCTGCCATCCACCACTGGAGTGTCCTCGGATCCCGGGTCCTCTGAACGGTCCTTTGCCCCTCCCATAATGGATTCCTGTGGTATCTGCATGTTCCTTCTCAGATCGAAATCCGTACCCGTGCCCGCCTTTTCCTTCTTCCTGGAACCTAGCTGCTCCATATCGAACTCCACCTCTGTGTCCTTCTTCGCGAATCTGTATGCTGCCCTGCCCAGGAAGATCAACATGGCCACTATGAAGATAATGGCAACAATAGCAATGATTATCAATAGGACCATGCTCAATCCCACATTCTCACGTGGTGGCGAGTACTCGTGCACTTCCACGGTCTGGTTGACCCAACTCACATCCCCCGACCAGTCTATTATCTTCAAGGAGACATCATAGAAGCCGGCCTCCGTATAGTTGTGATAGATATCTATCTGTGTGGCAGGGTTGGAGGAGGTGAACCATTCCGTAGTGGACGAGGTCCCATCCCCCCAATCGGCCTCGATGGTGATATGATCCTTGGGGTCGAGGACCTCCAGTACAACGTGCATGTAGCAGGTACCATTAACGTTGAGCTCCCACTTCTTATCAAAGTTGATGGCCTGGGCCTCGGGCGGCGTATTGGTCTTTTCATATTCAGTGACCACCTGAAAAGCCGAGACCGACCCGTTCAGGAACATATAGGTCAGACTTACCCGGTATAATCCCCAATCGGCCTTCAATGGATACCTCACAGTGTCCATGGTCCGGGTGGTCTGCACGATCTCCATATCTTCCGTAGGAAGATCGGTAAAACCGCCCGACCATCTTTCAACATGGATCTTTGGAACCCTTTCGACCTCGGGTTGGGTCCAGGGCTTGTATTGTAGATAAAGGTAAGGGCCGGAATCTAAAAACTCGAGATACATGTTCACTGCCGACCGGAAACCATCTGTTCCCGTGGTGTTCGAGATCAGGACGTCCATGGTCCTGTTGCTCTCGTCTTCTGTCTGTACCTTGACGCGGACCTCAACATCGGTCTCGGGATAGAACCCTCCGATCCGTCCGGTGGTCGTTCCTGGAGGCACCTTTAGAGAGAATGGTCCTCTTTCCGAGGGCTTTTCCTCTCCCGGTCTAACAGAAGCCTCCAACCAGTAGGCGATAAGCCCCCCTGCTTTCCATGGACTCCAGGTTACGGTGATGCTGGAAACCCCTCTACTGGATATGTAGGAGGAGAGGTTCTCCGGGGGCAGTGGGTGGACCTCGATGGTCCATACCGATTCCACGGTCAGGTTCCCGTCGAATACCTCCAAAACAATGTCGTAGGAGCCAACTCTGGTGTAGTTGAAGGTTACCTGGGGGCCTGTGTAATTGCCCCATTCAGGGATCAACCAGTTGAAATACAGGGCATCTCCGTCAGGATCGGTGGACCCCTCTGCGGACAAGGTGATGTCCATTCCCACCCTTGTCC
Organism: Thermoplasmatota archaeon; assembly: GCA_046483845.1. GTDB lineage: Archaea > Thermoplasmatota > Penumbrarchaeia > Penumbrarchaeales > Penumbrarchaeaceae > JAYEPK01. The sequence continues at coordinate 14,789 of JAWOCK010000068.1, forward strand.
AATCGGGACCGGAGATCCTCGGCACGGGTTCCTGGGACCTATCGAGCACCTCCACGGTTATCTGTATCTCCGAGACTGAACGGGTGCCTTCGGCCGATATGTCAACCGACACTTGTCCCAGATCCGTTTCGGGTAGGGTGGCCATAAAAAGTTGGACCTGAACCGTGGAGTTCGGCCCCACTCCAACCGGATCCTCCGGAGCTATGAAGAAGACATCCTCCAATGTGGAGTTCCCGGAGATCGTGAACTCATCGTATCTGTTGCCATTGTTATGGACCAGAAGCTCGATGGGCTGTACGGTGTCCCTCCTGATAGTCGGGAAGGGCACGGCCAGTTCGAGTTCGGAAGCGAACACCTCCGGGATGGGTGATATTTCGAACTGTACCTCATTATCGGCCTCGTTGGGTTCTGCCATTATCTCCTCGGAATCGGCCTTTATCCGGACCCATAGATCCGAGGTTCCCGCTCTGAAGGGGGAAAAGGTCACATTCTTTTCCTCAAATGGTTCCAGGGCGATAGGCCTGGTATCCGCAAAGCCCGTGGACGTTGATATCTCAACGAGTATGGTTCCCCTGGTACTGGTGGGGCCGATGTTCTTGACAGTTGCGTTCACGGTGACCATATCGTTGGCGATCACCTCTTCCGGTTCATATGAATGATCAATGATGGCCACATCGGGGGCTGTCTCTATGAAATTATACTGGGCTCGATCATAGAGAGCCCCGTAGATCGCAGATAGGTTCTCGGCAACAAGCACCATGTTCTCAAGGGTGAGCTCCCACAAAGTACCATTGAACCCTCTTACCGTTTGATTATACTTGATATCGTTATCCCAGCAGTACATGAACTGGTACAGCATCTCCTTATAGGTCTTCCCCACCGTGATCTCGGACCCGTCATGGTCGATCATCGTTACAGCCGTACCGTCCCGGCTGTTGACGTGCTTCGCAGCATCGGCGACTTGCGTGTGAACATCGGTGGCGTTGAATCCTGTTGGCAAGTCGAACGTCCTGTTTCGAAAATCTTTGACCAGCTCGGTCATACTGGCATCGTTCCAGAGATAGGCTTCGTAGTATTTCTGATAGGATACCTCATTGGGGTCGTATTCAGGAAGGCTGTTGACCTGATCCCATTGCGAATAGTCGGTCCTACCGTACTGGGCCATCTTGGATATGTATCGTGACATCCGTGCGGCGCAGTAAGCGGCCTTGTGCTTTGCATCGGAGACCTCCGGTTTTCCCTGCATGAACCATTTGGTCAGGTTCTGAACGGACCAGTTGGCCCACTGTTGCGCCGTGGTGGGAGCATCGGTCATCTCCCAGCCCTTGCTGTTATGTATGAAATAGTTGGCCTTATCCCCATCATTTGCCGCGTCATCATCTGTCCACGCTAGAAAATTATCATCAGGTGTTGCTACCTTGACCCTGAGATCGAAGGAATCGGGGTCAGAATCCGCTCCATCCCAAAGATACCAGTATCTTAGGTATTCCGCCTTTTCCGGATAGGTGGCGTTGAATTCGCGATATGCCTGGTCCACCAGCATGTCCACTATTCCGTAGTGGGGATAGACCGGACTGTCCTTGTTCCCGTCCGTCCATGCCTCTACCCCCGAACCCAGTAAAGGGTTGAAAGCTATCAATAACATCAAAGATATCGAGATCATAACAGGTATCCTGACCTGGACCATGCTGACCAACTCCACCATGCATAAGGGGCAGGGCGCTTTTAATTATTTTGGCAGCCTGAAAAGCCCGATATCTACCTTAACTATATCTATGAAGGTTCCATGGTAACGGTATGAAAGGGCTCATCCACCTCTCCGGAGAATACCCGGACCTTGCATCCGCGGAGCTTCAAGGAGCCCTTCGCTCCATGGGGTCGAATCAGGAACCCTTACCTGTTTCCGAACGTATCCACCTATTCGAGAACCCCTTTCCGGAGGGGCTTGCGAAGAGGATGGGACTCTGTCATTTCACAGGTTCCATTTATGATGTGGTCAAACCAGATCTGTCCTCCATCATGAAAGGAGTAGATGCATTGATGGAGGAATTGGACCATGACAGAACGATATCCGTCAAGGCCAAGGTCCCCGCTGATAAGAAATATCTTTCCGCTTCACAGATCTTCGAAAGGACCGCTGAGCGGCTTGCCGAAGGAGGCCTCAGGGTCAGACATCGGGACCCCCATCAGTGGATATTCGTCATGGTGGAAGAAGATGCATACATTGGAACGGTCCAGGAATGGTCTAACAGAAAGATCCATAGTTCGCGAAGGGGATCCAAACTTCCTTTCAACAGACCAATAGTAATGAAGCCAAAGATCGCAAGGGCGATGGTGAACATCTCGGGTCTTTCGGTGGGTTCTAGGATCCTTGACCCTTTCCTCGGACCAGCGGGGCTCGCCATTGAAGCAGCTGACATGGGATACAAAGTAGTTGGTGTAGAGAGGGATCCGGAAATATACCGTGGTGCCATGAAGAACATACATTATATGGATCTCACAGGGCAGCTGGAAGCCCATAACGGAGACTCCAGAAAGATCCGTGGATATCCCTGGGGAACAGAATTAATTGATATCGATGGGATAATTACCGATCCCCCGTTCGGACGCTCCGCCGCAACCATGGGAGAGCATCCTGACACCCTTCTGAAGAGCGTTCTGAGTGAAGTACATAGTATACTACCGGACGGTGCCCCGGTCGTTGTTGATCATCCCTCCCGGGAGGTCACCTCTTCCTTGAAATATTACCACCAAGAACTCATCGTTCCGGTCAGGGTCCATAAGAGCATGACCCGATATGTAGCACTACTTCGTAAGGAATAGAGATGGAAAGGGAACGGTGGCTCCCTCTTTTTTAACTCTTGATACTACTGCTGTTTTTCCTGCGGTTGCTGAGGTGCGGGCCCAGGATGTCCCTGGGGAGGCCTCGGAGGCTGCTGAGGTGCTGGTCTTGGCTGGCCCTGGGGAGGCCTCGGAGGCTGCTGAGGTGCAGGCCCAGGATGTCCCTGCTTAGGTGCAGCAGGGAGGGCGGGCTTTTCTTTCTCGGGCAGAGCAGGTTTTTCCTGGGGCTGTGACAATTGCTCCGGCTCACCTTTCAGTTTCTCCTTCACGGCCCAAGGCCTGTATTCTCCGGATTCATCATATCCCGTATCGATTGGCGAGATGTATATCTGGTTGAACCTGTTTATGAATACAAAAGCCGCGGTGGCGAATATCACAATAAGTATCAGAGGAATTATTACTCCGAGCAGGGGCACTTCGGGATCCTGCTCCCCTGTAGGTTTTGGTGGCGACCGGACCTCAATGGTGAACTCCTTTTCGGTTACCCCTCTATCGCTTACCGGAACGTCACCCTCAAACCGGACCACAAAATTATGCGGGCCAGGGATTACCGAGGACCATAGGAAAGAAATATTGGTCTCCTCTCCGGCCGGCAGATAGGTGATGTTGGCGGTATCAACCTCAAAGGCGTTATCCTCCAGTATGACATAGAGTGTGTCGAACCTCGCAGGAGTAAGGTCAACATCGCCAGTATTCCTTACCTTTACCGATATCAAGTACTTCCTGGGGGTCTCCAGCTTTATACCAGGAGGATCACTCTTCTCCCAGGTGTTCTTGTAACCGTTTATGAGTTCCGTATTGAGCTTCTCGTCGTAGATCTCGAACTCCATCCTGTAAAACTCCAGCTTGATCTCCAGATTGTAGGTAACCGGTTTCTGACTGCTATCCCTCTGCGATATCCCTGTAAGGTTGAAAGAGATAATGCCGGGCTCCTTGATGGTATTGGCCCTGGGATTGATATTGATGACGGCATAGCTTGTCCCTCCGAACTCGATATCCACATAGTTGTTCTGCAGTCTTATCCACGTGGAATATTCCACGGGTAGGTCCTCCCAATCCAGCTGGATCGTGTCCATTATATTGCCGGTGTTGATCACTTCAACGCGTACCGCCCTTGCCTCATCATGATCGGTGGAGAACTTGAGTTCGGGCTCGTTGGGATCTATCCTCATCTCGAAATTGTAGAACGGTTGGACATGGACCTCCAGCTTGAGATGGGTCAAGGTGGACCCCTGCTCGGTTTCGTTCTGGGAATAGCCCGATATCCGTATCTCATACCCGTCATACCAGTTGTAATATGGATGTGGATTGGGTGTATCCGGATCAGTGTCCGCAGCGGCGTCAAAAGGAATCTCCACCACAAGCTTGACCGGATAGGTCTCATTGGGAGCAATTGTCTGATCCGACATGTCCACTTCGAAGTCGGCCCAATCGGAATCCACTGATATATTGAACGTGTCGAGCCAGTTGCCCGTATTCCTTACGTTCACCATGTATTCCACTTGGCCTCCCACGAACCCGACCTTATGATTCTCCTCGGTTGTAAGCTCCAAGTTCCTTACCAATGGTATCTCGAAATAGTAACGTACCTCATCCAGGACATGAGGTCGATCATAATTAGGTCCCCCTAGTGCCTGTATGATGATGAAAGGCAGGTTGGCCTTCTCGGACGAGACGGTGGTCTCCTCCACGAAGACTGTCATCTCCAGATATGCCGTGGTCCTCGGACCGAGACCGGTTTTCGCTTTGAGGGGGGTCTGGTCAATGAAGACCCCCCAGCCTTTAGGCCTGTAGCTTACCTCCAGTCTCTGGTTGGGATCCTTGTCGTTCCCTTCGTTGGTGAAATTGAACCATATCTTGTTCTCTTTCCCTGGTCTGACGAAGAACGGATCGTCGAACTCCTCAATTTTTGCACTATACCGGATATCCGCGAACAGAACACAAACTTCACTTTCTTCCTGATATGTGACGGGACCGTTTGAAACAACATCCAGCACCAGATAGACATTGTAGAACCTCGGCGCGGAAGCGGGTACGTAGACCTTTACCAGTATCTCCTTTCTCTCATCGGGCTTTACATCGCTCTGAAGGCTCGTCTGTCCACCTATGGAGACCTTCCACCCCTTCCTGGTGTGCACGTCATCGACGTTCTCCCTCAGCGTATATGAATCCAGACCATTACCCATGTTCCTGAGATAGAATATAACATCGGACGTCTCCCCCGGGGGAAGATAGACCTGTGGTGTTTCAGGATAGATCTCAACTTTTGGTTTAAAGTTCACCGTCACAATGAACGTGTGGGTGGAAACCTCATCATAAGGTCCTTCGGGGTAGAATTCCGAATACGCCCTGGCCACTATCCTGTACTTCTCCCCATGCAAGGCCAGAAATGGGTTATCTGGAACCTGCACAGGAAGATCATACTGCTTGTAATTGTTGGGATAGACAACATCAGGCACGAACTCTTTCACCCCCCAACCCTCGGGATAGCTCAATATCTCAACGCCTATGAAATCAATAGCATTGGCATTGTTCTGAAGCTGGAAAGGTATGAATACGTACTTCCCGACATCTACCTTGGTAGGCTTGGGACTCTCATACTCCCCCTCCTCCTGTCCTTCCTCGTATATGAAAGGAGCAAAATCAGGTTCGGATATTCTGAGTCCAGCCCCGGTTCTGAAATTATCGGACTTATCGTCGTCATCCACAGTAATGGAAGCGATCAACTGGAACTGAAAATCGTTCCAAGATGCAGCTTCGGACGGCGGGCGTTCTGGAACAGTGAAGTAGAACGTGATCACATAAGGAGGGTTCGGGACATTGGGGCCTGGTTGATCAACCCCGGTATAGTTCGTGCTCATCGAGGTTACCCGTTTATACTGGGTAGTGACGTTGTCGAAGGTATCGTCCACGACCAATATGGTGTCGAATTCGTTCTCTTCATATCGGGATATCGGTGTGTCGCTAACGCGAGGGAGATCATCGTGAACAAGCTCAACATCTATCCTGATCCTCTGACCTGGGTATATGTTGTTCGACTCCGATGTCCTTTTTACTCTGATATCCTCTACCCTTATGTCCAACCAGGTCTGCCTGGTCGGGGGCTCATCGTTCAATATATCCTCTTCAGCCCCATTATCGTTAGGCAGAGCGAGGACAATTCCTGGAACGAACAATAATATCGTTACCAATAATGTCATCCACGCTCTGGACAAGGCGCCTGCTCTTTCTATCGATAGCATGGGTTCACCCCTTTTTATGCTGCCTCTGGCTTCCGGTATATGATATGCACCTTAGGATTATAAAGACTTTTTGTCTGCCCAAGTAGGAGGGACCGGACGAACGGTCATCAGAACGCATATCAGACCCATTACCACAAAGAGGCACAACGGAAGCTCCATATATATTTTTATGGTGATTCGGTTTACATTCCCGCTGCATCCAGGAACCTTATGACCTCTCCCGCAGTGATGAGCATCATTTCTCGTCCTTGTTCTCACCACTCACTTCTTCGGCATCGGTCTTCTGCACCTTTTCATGCGGTGAAACTTTCTCATCTTCCTTGGACCCTACTTCAGAGAAGGTTTCTTCTAGCTCCTTGTCCCCCTCATCCTCTTCGTCGGGTACCGGAGCCATGGAATCGATCGGGGCATCATCGACACCTTCGGGATGAGAGAGAACGTCCAATCTCCTGAGATCCACCCTTCTCAGAGGATATATCTTCTTGCATTCCCTCTGCATGATAGAGACCAATGATCTATCCCGATCCGAGGTGAGGGCCAGTGAGGCCAACTCAGAAAAAGTGTGTTTTTCGGCAAGGTCATCCAGAACCTTCTGCATCTTCTTCCTTATGTGATACTGCACTGTGGACTGGATCCTCTTGTCAGAGAATGCCATGGGTTTGAGCCTTATCTTGTATCCATCCTTGGTCTGGATATCGAAGACCCCTTCCATCTTGGTCCTTTTCCTCCTGGTCTGTCTCCTGATGAAATCGGATGTCAGGTCGTGGCCAAGGTATTTGGTGAACGCCTCAGAGGTGGTATGGTCTATTATCTTGAACTTGAGTTTGACGTGCATCATCCTGAAGTCACCGGTAAGGTCCTGGAGAGTCACCTCAATGGTCCTGCCCATGAGCTTGGAAGGATCATCTGCCAGGGTCTCGCCTATCTTGGCCCTGTTGAACAGGTCAGGAGCCACTATTGAATACCACTGCTTTGCCTTCCATTTATCCTTTAGCTTCTTTGCTTCCCTTGTGGACTGTCTTCGGGCCATCTTGCACGCCTCTGCCCTCGACAGGATGACCTCTTATATTAATCTATCCTGATACAGATGGTCTTTTCGAAAAATATCTTTGATAATAATTTCTACAGGTAGCGAATTTAAGAAAAAGACCGTCGAAAAAACGGCTCTCCATAAATATTCAGGGTTTTATCGGCACTCCTCTGCCCCTCTTTACACAGAGATTTTCATCCTCTACGATTAGCTCACCTCTTGAGTATACCCTCTCGGGAAAGATACCTTTCATACCTTCATAGACCGTCCACCCGCATTTGGAATGGAGATCTTCAGCCCGGATGGTCCTGGACCGATCCGGATCGACCACGATCATATCGGCCTTCATTCCGGGTAATAAAGATCCTCGATCCTGTAATCCAAACCTTTTAGCCGGGTTCCCGGACAGCAGTTCAGTTATTCTATGCAGCTCTATCTTTTTCTCCACCACTTTCTGAAGCATTAGTGGAAGCATTGTCTCTGTGCCGGGTATCCCGGAAGGGGGGTGGTCAGCATCTGTCTTCTCCTTGAGGGTGTGGGGAGCGTGATCCGACCCAATGGTATATATTGTAGACCGGCCCAGTGCGTGCCATAACGATTTTCTATCCGATCTCTTTCTCAGAGGAGGATTGACCTTCGCCAGTGCCGGCACTTCCATGTGCTTTTCAGCATTTTGTATATCCAGCAGAAGATGGTGCGGCGTAACCTCGATGGTGCAACCTTGGCCTTCAGCGGACCTTAGACCTTCTTCTGAGGATACATGGAGAAAATGAAGTCCTTGTCTCCTGACATGGAAATTCCTCAAGACCTTCTTAATGGCTGATGTCTCTGCGTTCGGGGGGCGCATTTCATCATGTGCCATCAATATGCTTTTGCCACCTGATCCTTTCGATCGAAACAGGCCTCCATCTTCGGCGTGAACGCAGAGAGGCACATCATAGAGAGCCATCATGTCGACCCATCTTCCGAGATCCTCGTAAGGCCCGTAGATCAACGATCCAGTGGATTCCCCCATGAAAGCTTTGAGAGCGGTTGGTCTCCCACCCCTCGTCCCCGATCCGAGGATTTCCCCGATGTGTTCGGTCCCGGAACTACTCATTATACCGAGGTTCAGACCGAAGTCGATAACGGATTCTGATGATGCTCTGGTGTATTTGTCAATGAATGTGGTCCTGTCAATGGTGGGCGGTATCGTATTGGGCATGTCGATGAAAGTCGTGACACCTCCGAAGGCGGCGGATACCGAACCGGTGTAGAGGTTCTCTTTATGCGTCGAACCGGGGTCCCTCATATGGACATGTGAATCTATCACCCCCGGAAGCAATAGCTTCTTCCCGAAGGATCTGATCTCCCCGAGCTCTCCGTTGCCGGGTCTCGATCTTCTCAACTCGGATATGATCCCTCCCTCAATACATACGTATGCATCCCTGAGTGTTCCGGTTTCCAGGACCCTGCCGTGTATGACCAGATCGAACATCTGAAGACCTCAGCTTAACGGGACCTCTTCCACTTTCCCACCCGGGGTCTGCTCTCCAAAGACCCTTCCCTGGAACCTTTGGAAGGAGACGTTACCTCGCCTCCATTCTTCGGGATGCAATCCGGCCTTCATGCAGGTATGTGAGAGGAACTCCTCCGGATTCCATCCGTATTCGACCGGAACTTGGGGGAGCAGAAGTCCGGAATACATGGACTTTCTTGCTATGAGACCGTCCCTTCCTATCTTTATCTGGGATACGAGGTCCTCTTCGGAACGAAACTCTATCTTTTTCGGTGGAGTGAGAAGGGTAACCTCAATGACTATCCTGTCCATCTCCTCCGTTCTGACCGGGGGGAACCGGGGATCCCGCGATGCGGCCGAGACCGCTGCGTCCCTCAGGGCCTTCTCTAGCTCCATTATCGGTTCCGGGTATCCGATACAGCCCCTGAGCTCTTTGTCCGGATAGGTGTTGAGGGTCACGAACACACCCGACTTCCTCTTGAAGACGGAAGACAGAGAGGGGAACTCAACATCCTCATTACTTAATTTCTTCTCGATCGTAGATCTAGCCGTTCTGACCGCCAGCTCTCCGTCCTCTTTTCGGAACAAGGTATCCACCTTCAGAGGTCATTGATTTGAAATGACTTCTAATTTTCCTAGCAGGGAAAATGTGCTCATTTTCAAAAGGCGTATCTCCGAACCTCATAATCTCAAATGGGAGATCGCCTTGTCCAGCTGTTTCTTCTCTCCCTCGCTTCCTCTCTTCACTTTTCTATCTATTATATCAGTTCCTTCCCTGAAGATGCCATACAGCACCTTCCCATCGACATCTTTGGGGATACTTTCTCCGAATATATGAAGGATGGTCGGGCATAGGTCCATGAGGTCCAAACCCTCCTTGGGTCCGCTGCTTGCATCGGGATGGTCGAACACGAAAACGCCCATCTGTCGGTGGAAACCGTACATATGCTCGGGGTCCTCCATGAATATTGAAGGATAACCGATCTGAGTATCCGGTGCGTAATATTCCTTTTGTTGGTCCGCACCAAGGTCAAAATATATGTCCGGAGCATCCTTGACGTATCGGCCGAAGTAGATGTCCTTACCCTTGAGTATTCTAAGCTGTTCGGGGTCATTGAAATGGTCCTTGGAATCCCGTTCCAATCTCTCAATGACCTCTTTCATCAGCTCCTCCTTTTCCTGCTCAGTTACTATTCCTTCGGGTTCCCTGCCCTTTTGGTTCACATAGAGCTGGCCGAGGTTTCGATAGTATACCCTGGTTTTGGACCAATCGACGTTCTCGATATCGAACCTAACGAAGGGTGTAGGTACACTGGAGCTCAATTTGGACGGGAGCTTTTTCATTATCTTCTCGATGAAGATGCTCAGACCCAGCTTCCTGCTGATCCGGGAGAGCACGTGGTAAATCCTCAGTTTCGATGACGGTCTCTGTTCCTTCTCTCCTTCCCCCGACCCTTTCATGAACAGATATCCGTTCTTGATCAACCAGTCGTTCACAGCGAACTTTCCGGTCTGGTTACCGAAACCATGATCCGACATTATGAAGAAGTAGCAGTCATCCCCTGCGGTCTCCCGTATATCCTTGATCAAATGGTCCACTTCGGAATAGATGGATTCGATGGTCTTTCTCATCTGCCTTCCCTTTTCGGTATCGTACTTCACACCATCCTTGGATATTACCTGGTAGAGTTCATGGGAGAGCCGGTCGGTAAGCATGATATCGGTGGCAATGAGATCCCATTCTTGATTTTCCATGAGGTATATCAGGGCCTTTTTCCTTATCTTCATGGTCTTTAAAAATGACCTGAACCTCTCCTCCACCGACATCTTCTTCCATTGCTCGGTATATTTCTCGGGGGGGTCGATATGATATTCTCCTATCCCATTGATCAGGTCATCCATAACCGAAGGAGGTGAGGCGATAGATTCCGAAATGCCTTCCTCTATCTCCTTTTCGGTGATCCTGTAGTTCTTGTTGGGAGTGGTGAATCCGCATATCATGAAACCGTTGAGATCGTATGGCCGGTGCATTATGGGTATATTCACCACACCGACCTTTCTCCCCTTTTTTGATAGTATGTCCCAGAAATTCTCATCCTTGGGGTCCCGGACAAAGAAATAAGGGGCCTCTTTGTAGCTGTTCTTCCTCTTCATGGTGAAGTAATATACACCGAACCTGCCGGGATTCTTTCCGGTACCAAATGATATCCATGCGGGACAGGTCATGGGCGGTATCGTCGAATTCAGCTTTCCCCACGCTCCCCTCTCTTTCATGGAGCCAAGAGTGGGCATCACGCCTCTTTCGATCATGTGGTCCATTATCTTCCAATCCGCCCCATCCAATCCAAGGACGAAGACCTTTGGTCCGGTATCTGACATCGGAGACCGATAAATATTTGCATATTAATAACTGGTCCTGTGCCCTATCCGGGGAGAACGGACAGGAAAGATTATTAAACGATATTAGATAACGCAGATGAGATCGGTGTGACAATGGTGGAGGACACGGAAGAAAACGACCCACTCTTTACAAGCATCACGAGGAAGACCCTCCTGATCTTCATCAATTTCCTTATCATGGGATTGATAGGTCTTATCAGCTGGAAAGTGGTCTCCACCAATATACCCCAGGAGAGCATCGGGATCGTTCAGTTCTCATTTGGTTTCATTGGGATGTTCTCTTTCATTATGAACATCGGCATCGGTTCCTCTCATGTGAAGAGGATATCGGAGGGGAAGGACCTTGGCAGGTGCATGGGAACCTTTCTTACCTTGAAGGTGATCCTCACAGCTGTTTTCGCTGCATGCGTGGTAGGTTCCATATTCATCTGGAAGAACGTTGTAGGAAAAGGTTTCGAAACACTCCATCACGAACCGGTGCTCTACCTCATGCTTCTGTATTTCATATCCAACAACCTTGCGACCATAGGGGCCCGTACCTTCGTCGGAAGGGTCGAGATAGCGAAATACCAATCCACAATTCTTGTCGCAGCGGTAATTCAGTTGATCGCTACGATAATAGTGGCGCTGATGTTCAATGACCCTTATTGGCTTGCTATCACCTACATCATTGGGGCTTTTGTGAACTTTTCATTTTCCTTCATCCTTTTATCGAGGTTCCCTATCAAGGCCCCGACATTCAAGATGATGAAGAGCTACTTCGTCTTCGCACTTCCTATATTCATCGTATCTGTTTTATCTACCCTTCCTCCCAATATCGACAAAGTTTTTATCCAGCTTTTCTTCGATGCGGGAACTGTTGCAATATACAGAGGGGGGCAGGTATATTCCCAATACATCATTCAGATCTCGGCAGGTTTGGGTATGATACTCTTTCCTGTATTTTCCAGTTTAAAGGCCAAGGGGAAGGATTCAGATATCAAGGATGTCATTTTAAGGTCAGAGCGTCTGATAGCAATTATCATCGGCCCCATAGCAGCGATGCTTTTCGCATTGGCAATTCCGGTAGTGACCATCCTTGGTGATTCTGATTACCGTGCTTCATATCTCGTTCTTCAACCCCTTGTGCTGTGGGCTTTTCTGAAGGCTATGATATCACCATATAGAAACCTGATCATGGGAGTTGGTAAACCAAAGGTTCTCGCTTTAATATCGGTTGTCAGTGTATCTACCATAATACTTCTTGATCTAATCTTCATACCCACCGATATCAAGATACTGAACCTCAAACTATTTGGGCTTGGAGCCTCAGGTGCAGCACTTGCTACATATCTCTCAGCATTGATAACCTTCATAATGATGCGGATTTTTGCTTACAAATATGAGAGGGTTTTGATCAATCCCAGGATCATCAAGTCCCTCCTCATAGCTGTGATGAGCGGGTTGGTCATCTACTCTTTGAACTATTACCTGCCAGCCACAAACATAGTGATGCTTTCAGTTTATACCGGAGGAGGATTCCTTCTATATTTCATCTCCATGTTGGCTTTCAAAGGATTCGAAGGCAGTGACAAGGATCTATTGATGAAAGTTATTGATGTGAAATTGATGTTGAAATACCTTAAGGAAGAGTTCTTTGGAAGACAGAGAAATGATCGATGATCTCAAAGTTTTATTTTTGAAAGTGCCCCCTTGAGCCTAACTTTCTCCATGTCCTCATCCCTGCTCGGGGAGCCTTCATTTATTTCCTTCAATAATAACCTCATTTCTTTCAGGACCTGGGTCTCGATACCTGAGATATCGTTTTCTTCACCGGGGTCCTTAAGAAGGTCATAAAGCTCTATCAGAGAGCTGTCCTGGGATTCTATTAGCTTGTACCTGTCATCCCGGATCGATGAGATCTTTTTACCTGCCTTGTTTCCGAATGCTTTTTTGCTTTTCATTTCCACCTGTGATATTACGTATTTCCTCCAGGGTTTTCCATCATCGGATTTGAGATCTATTTTGTTCCCCTGCCATAACCTCGGGGGGCGTATTCCAATCGTGGCCAATAACATTGGTGATATATCGATATTGGAGATGATCCTATGCTCCCTATGCCCCATTGGCAGTCCGGGGCCCTTGATAATAAGAGGTATCCTGAGAAGCTCATCATATAGCTTCCCGAAATGTCCAAAATGGCCATGCTCTTTGAACTCTTCCCCATGATCAGATAGGATCATTACTACTGTATTTTCCCATCTCTCATCTATATGGTCCACTATACGGGATATCTGCCCATCAATGAACCGTATGTTCGAATCATATAGGTCCTTTATCCTTTCGATTGTCCTTTCAGGGGTTTCCTTTTTCCTATTGGCTATCCACTTCCTAAGTGAGGACACCTCTGATCTGCTGAACTCCTCAATGCCCATTTCCCGGAGACCCTCGTTGTTAGCCTGCAAAGGCATGTGGGCGTCCATAAAATGGGCCCATGTGAAGAACCTGCCCCTGACCTTCGAGATCTCTTTCATCATTGTATCAACGACGTGATTACCTGGCAGATAGGGTCGAATGTCCCGTACAACGAACCTGTCCCTGAGGTAAGCTAGCCTCAGTGCAGTATCGTTCCATTTCCTGTATCTCAGTGCGCTTATCTTCGAATCCACAAATCTCTCGAGACCCGACTTCTCCCTAAATAGTTCTTTATAGATATCGAAACCCCTGTTGAATTTATAGATGCCAGTCAGAAAGGCGTTCGAATTGACACCGATTGTAGTATAACCTTCCCCGTTCAATACTTCCGCTACTGGGATCTTGGATCCGGGAAGAGGGTGATAACCCTCACCGGAGAAGGGATAGGTGGACGTGAATAGTGAATTGAACGATGGGGGAGTATTGGGACCGCAGGTTAAGACTCGGTCGAAAACGATCCCTTTCCTCGCGATACCATCCATCGCAGGTGAAGTTGGTCTATCATACCCATAAATGCCGAGATGGTCCGGCCTCATACAATCGACCGTTAACATCACAATGTTGGGTTTGTCCTCCATGAGTCTCTCGAAGATGAATGATTATATATAGTTCTCCTTAGAGAAGGTGTGTTCGGCCTTAAGTGCAAAGTTCGATCTATCCTACACTATCGGCTGCATTGTTCCAAGATCAGTAAGGATTAATTAGCTGATTACATTAGGAATCCAATGACCAGGCCGAATATCCTTTTCATAGTGCTCGATACACTGAGAGAGGATTATTCTGAACCCATATGGGCAGAATTGAAAGGCCGAGGTTTCGAATCATATGAGAACCTGATCGCCACATCTTCATGGACCACGCCCTCCCATGCTTCCATATTCACAGGAAAATACCCCATGGTCCACGGAGCACATGCCACCAGGGATGAAAAGAACAACAACGTCCGTTTGAAGGGCTCCGATCAGATCACCAAGGAATTGAAGAAAAGAGGCTACAGGAACTTGCTTCTATCTGCAAATCCTTTCATCACCAAGTACTTCGGTTTCAGGTTCTTCCAAGATGAGATGGAAATTTTGTACACGCCTACATTGAACCTGCTTTCCCGGGTGGAATGGGAGCATATTCTGGGAAAGAAAAGTAAGGGAGCTTCAAACAGGGAGATAATAATAGACCTGATCAAGGAAGGCAGACTTTCGCTGATCGGGAGGATGTTCCTCCAGAAGATGAGGTTCGAGAAGATCGTGGGTCCCATTCATGCGATCTACTGGAAAAAAGTTCGAAGATGGCCCACGGAAAAGGGTGGAAAGAGGTTGACCGGACGGTTGACCAAACATAGATGGAGAAAAGGAAGGGGAAAAGGAGATTTCGTCTTCATGAACCTTATGGAGATACATGAACCATACTTTCACAAGAAGTTGATGAAATATATGCATAATTTCAACAGGGAAGCTTTTGAAAGGGATATGAACGAGAAGGTCATCAAAAAGCTCAAGGATGCATACAGAGAAGAGATAGAATACAGCAGAGGATTGATCTGGAGGGTCCTTAGATCCATGGAGGAACAGGGAGTTCTCGATGACAGTCTTGTGATCGTCACATCTGACCATGGCCAGCTATTTGGTGAATATGGAAAGGTTGGTCACGGGATCTTCCTCTATGACGAGCTTCTCCGTCTTCCATTATTCATCCGTTATCCCAGGAATGCAAAGGTAGAAATTGATACAAATGAAGGTCATGATTTCTCTTCACTGAAGAACATAAGAGATTTCATCCTGAACGGAATTGATACGGGCACATATCATCTGTCCGATCTTTACGAAGAGCACGTCATAGCAGAAACACACGGAATAAACATAGAGATGAACTTCGATTGCAATGATGAGATACTGCAAGAAGTGGACAAGTTCAAGATTGCAATATACTTCAATGGCCACAGAGGTCTGTTCAACGTACCTGATTGGAAGTTCGAGGATTTCGTCCACCTGAAAGGAGGGGAGCCCGATATAGGGGTCAAGGAGGTTATGAGGTCCAAGGTATTGAGACATCTAAAGGAAGGAGCTAGAGAGAAGTTATTAGGAAAGGGAACCCTTTCAAGGATATGAGACCAGATAGGACGAGGTGAGCTCTACGGACCCTAAGATCTCCGTGGTCATGACAGTGTATAAAGGGAATGAATATTTTCCAAAGGCTGTCCAGAGCATTCTTGGACAGACAATGAAGGACATAGAGCTGGTTATCGTAATGGACCCTTGTCCAGGATACAGATCAATGGACATGATCGAAGATGCGACCGACCATAGAATCAGGATAATAGAGAACCAAGATAGAGAAGGATTGGTCCGATCCAGAAACATAGGTGTCAAATCCTCCAGGGGAAAATATATCGCTGTACTTGATTCCGATGATATAAGCCAACCGGACAGACTTGAGAAGGAATATTCCTTTCTGGAGAAAAATCCTGACCATTCACTGGTGGGAAGCAGTTGTGATGTGATCGACGGTTCTGGAAAGGTTATCAAGGGTGACCATGGTCCATGGTCCGAGGAGGAGATCTATTATTCTATCCATTTCTCGAACCAGCTTCCACACAGTTCCATAATGGCTAGGAGAAGCGATATCATATCGGTTGGTGCATACGATGAAAGATATGGTATTGGAGAGGATTATAAACTTTACCTCAAACTGATGGACAAAGGAAGGGTGTTCAAGTTCGATGAACCATTGATCAAGTGGAGGTCCCATTCGGGTTCGGTAACCGGATCTCTCAGTGTGGATATCGAGGACCATCTGCTCCAAATGATTTCTGAATGGTATAGGAAAAGATATGGTCTTGAGGTATCAGATGAGCAGATACGAATGTTCAGGGACCATTCGCGGACGTCCATTTCGATCAATGGAGCATTGGATTCACTCAGAGCACTGAGATCCCTGAACGATGCTATCATCAAGGAGGCTCCTGAGCATATGGATGTTAAGGTCATCCGCAGGGCTGCAAAGCACAAAATGATGGAACTGATGACCGGGCAGCTGGTGAATAGAAGGTTGCCTGGCTCCCTAAAGATCCTTGCAGATAATCCGACCTTGCTGCCATCTCTGATCAAGCATATTATAGGAAGGATAGCAGCAAGGATGCGCGGATGAATGAACGGGCTTCACATTGAAAAACATCACCACAAGGATAAAATCAAATCAATCGGTTAATATGGCATATTATTCATTTAGGGTGTATGGATGAAGATCGCGATCCTCCACAACGCAATCACAGAAGGGAACAACGGGTCCGAGAAATTGGTCTACCTGCTGGCAAAGGAGATCAAGGCAAGGATATATACATCAGATTATGATAGCAGGGTTGAAGGTTCCTATCCGGGAATTGAAGAGCTGGTCGAGGTGGACCAGATCCCACATCCTGATTCATTCACGAGGAAGGATTACGAGATAATGAGGTCCATGACAAAAAGGAAGGACGTCGATGCAGATTTTATCATCTATTCCGGTAACCAGACCGTATTCAGGGTTAAGAAGGACATTACTCCATACCTCTATTTCTGCCATACGCCCGAGAGGGGGTTCTTCGACCTTCACGATGATCTTATGAAGAAAATGAAGCAGTGGGGTTACTTCAATTACCTGATATCAAAGATACTGTTCGAAAAGAGAAGGAGAATGGACATCCGCTTGTTCAAGGAACACGTAGACCCGAAAAAGGTTGTCACCAATTCCAAAATGGTAATGGACAGGTACGAGAGGTGTTATGGAAAGAGACCCAGGGCAAGTGTCGGGGCACCTATCGAGACCTCGAGATATAGATGGAGTGAGCCGGAGGATTATCTGCTGTCCGCTGGCGGCCTTCGATGGAACAAGAGGATCGACTGGTTGATCAGGGCCGTATCAGAAACGGGGGACCGCCTCCTGATAGCTGGAGATGGCCCGGAGCGCCGAAGGCTCGAGGAACTCGCAAAGAAAAAAGGAGCGAACGCGGATTTCCTTGGCAGGGTGGATGACAAAGGGCTTATCGACCTGTATTCGCGATGCAGGGCCTTCCTTTTCAGCGCCAGAAATGAGGATTTCGGTATGGTTCCTTTGGAAGCGCTGGCATCCGGCAAACCTGTTGTTTCCGTCTCCGAAGGAGGGCCCATGGAATACCTTGACGGAAAAACTGCCTTCTTCTTCAAGGACGTCGGGTCGCTGGTAGGTATACTAAAGGGGTTGGACAACAACGAACTGGTTTCAATGAAAGAGAAATGTATAGAACGGGCGAAATATTTCGATACCTCCGAATTCTCAAAGAGGATCATGGGCCACGTAAGTTCGATATACAAAGACAACTGACCTTATTACTATTCTCCAGAGAAGGATATTACGAAAAGACTTTATCCGAAGAATAAATGGGTTAGCAATTAAAAAGGTGTTCCTATGAAGCACAACAAGGAAAAGACCTGCTGGAACTGCCCCGCTGCCATATTCAAGGGAAATGTGGATTTCAGGGCATGCGGACAATCACAGGAACAGCTCAAGCAGAAATTGGGACCCGAAGGTCAGATCATGATCGAATGCAAGAGAAGGGAGGACCTAGGGTATTTCGAACCCACCATCTCCTTCGATGAATGCCCGGAATGGAAGGAAACCGAATATGGCCTGATCCTTAAGGATATGAGGGTGATGATACTCGGTCTGGACGGATACCTAGGATGGCCACTTGCACTGAAGTTGGCAAAGCTGGGCTGCAAGGTGAGCGGTGTCGATAACTATTCTCGGAGGGATCGGGTTATGGAGAAGGGATCGCACACGATCGTTCCCATTGAGAGAATGACAGAGAGGTTGAAAGCGGCAAAGGATATCCATGGTATCGATATCAACTTCAGAAGAATTGATATCAGGGACCGGACGAAGCTGAAGGAATTCATGGAAGAGGTAGAACCCGAAGCCGTTGTCCATTATGCAGAGATACCTTCCGCTCCCTATTCGCTCGTAAGCGTCGAACATTCCATTGAGACGCAGCATAACAACACACTCGGGACACTTGGACTTCTGTGGTTGATGAAGGACATCTGCCCAGAATCATCGCTCATCAAGCTAGGGACAATGGGAGAGTACGGATCACCACTAACCGGGAGGCCTATCTTCGAGGGGATGTTCCCGGCAGATGCAGTGCTCAAATGGGATGACAGAGAGTGGAGCATGGGCGGTGAGATCACCCCCAGGGACCCCGTCAGCTTCTATCATGTGAGCAAGGTACAGGACACCTTCAATGTATACGAGGCATGTAAATACTGGTGGCTGAGGTCCTACGATATAATGCAGGGAGTTATCTACGGCGTCCACACTGATGAAGTGGCAGTGGATGACAAGCTCAGGACCAGGCTCGACATCGATGAATGGTTCGGGACCGTGATAAACCGTTTCGTTTCCCAGGCCGTCCTCGGAATGCCGCTTACCATATATGGAAAGGGGCAGCAGATCAGGGGTTTCATAGCCCTGGACGATGCAATGGAATGCATGTTGAGGCTGATCTCGTCACCACCGGAACCTGGCCAATATGATGTGGTAAACCAGGTGACAGGTCTTTTCAAGATCGGTGAGCTCGCAGAGCTAGTGGCCAAGGTAGGCAAGGAAAAGTTCGGGCTCGATGTGAAGATACAAAGACTGGAGAATCCGAGGGTGGAGGCCGATGATCATCCCCTGGAGGTCGTATCAACAAAGCTTCCGAACGAGTTCAATCTCGACTCCCATGTCACGGCCGAGAAAGAGATTGAGAGGATGTTCGAACTCCTCACGAGGCCCGAGATAAAGAAGAGGATCGAGGAAAAGAGACACGTTATCATGCCCAAGACCTTCTGGTCAGGCGACAAGAAGGACCCCGATATTCTTGAAGAATACGAGCCAGGGACAAGGGAGATCAATGGATACACACCTGTCTTTAGAACGGAGGAGTAGAGGTGGAGCTTTCCACGAAGGCCTTCGATGAACTTCTGCGGAATGCGGACAGGCCGATCTTCGTGGATTTTTGGGCTTCATGGTGCATACCCTGCAAATCCATTGACATGATCCTCAAGAAGCTCGCACCGGAGTATGGTGACAGGTTACACCTCGTTAAGGTGAACGTGGACAAGAACCCGTCTCTTGGTAACCGCTATGATATCGCGGGAGTTCCCACATTGATGTTCATAAGGGACGGCAGTGTGTTGGCCCGGGAGGTCGGAGCGATGTCTGAGGGTCGGATAAGGAAAATGATAGAGGAAAATCTGGGTTGCGCATGAAATCGGAAGTTTCCATAATCATTCCAGCCTACAATGAGGCAAACAGAATAAAAAGGGTGATCGAGAAAGTTATGAGACCGGACCGCGAGGTCATTGTGATAGATGATGGATCAAATGACAGGACCGGTGAGATCGCCAAGGACCTGGGAGCAAGGGTGATCAAAAACGATCAGAACATTGGATATGTCCCTTCTATCAAGAAAGGGTTCAGAGAGGCAAAAGGAGAGATCTCGGTCACCCTCGATGCGGATGGCGAGCACGAACCGGGTGACATCGACAAGCTTACCGCTCCGTTGCTCAAGGGAAAATATGATCTGGCCCTTGGGGTAAGGGGGAGCATCGCAAGACCCTCGGAGAGGCTTATTAATCGAATAGTCAACATAAGGGTCCCGACATCCGATTGTGGAACAGGGATGCGGGCCATAAGGACAGATCTCGCAAGGTCCATGGAGATCCGCGGTTACTGCACTTGCGGGACCTTCTTGCTTGAGGCATGGAGGAAGGGGGCAGCGACCATAGATGTCCCTGTAAGGCTCAACAAAGTGGACAAGGGCCGCAGGACTGCATGGGAACACATCCCCCAAACATTTATAGTGATACTGGAGGTTCTCCGGGGAAGGTGATCGATTGGATGGAAGGATATTGATTACGGGCGGCGCAGGTTTCATTGGGACCAATCTCATAGAACATGCTCTGTCGAACACCAACCTCAAATTCCTTGTTCTGGACAATGAGAGCGTCGGGCGGTTCGAGGACCTGAAGAAAATAGCCGGATTCGATGAGGGTAGAGTGGAATTGTTCAAAGGAGATATTCGATCAATGGAGGATGTCGAAGAAGCCATAGACGGATGCTCCATCGTCGTCAACCTCGCTGCACAGACCGGTGTGGTGCCCTCGATCGAGGACCCAAGGAAGGATGCCCTGGTCAACATCATGGGGACATTAAATCTACTAGAGGCCTCCAGGAAATTCGGCATCAAGAGGTTCGTCCAGGCCTCTTCGGCCGCTCCCCTGGGGGAGCAGGATCCTCCGCTTCACGAAGGAAAATTACCCGGACCATTGTCGCCTTACGGGGCCTCTAAACTTGCCTGCGAAGGATATTGCAGCGCTTACAGGGGATCCTTCGGCCTTTCGACAGTCGTTCTACGTTTCTCCAATGTATACGGGAGACACTCGTTCAAGAAGGGGTCCGTGATAGCAAAGTTCATCAAGGAGGGGCTTTCGAAAAGACCTCTGACCATTTTCGGTGATGGAGGACAGACAAGGGATTTCGTATATGCAGGAGACCTGTCGCAGGGAATCCTCAACGTGATCTTCACGACACCGCAACACAGCATCTACCAACTTGGAACGGGTGTGGAGACATCGGTGAACCAGCTTGTCGGGATCCTCAAGGATGAATTCAGGAAAAGGGAGCTTCCTGAGTTGAACGTCGAACACGGCCCCAGGCTTCAGGGAGAGATAATGAGGAACTACACGGACATATCACTGGCCATGAGGGAACTGGATTACCATCCGAAAATGGAATTGAAAGCAGGAGTTGGCACGACCATAGAGTGGTTCTTAAATAATAGGGGCAACTTATAAACCCGGAGATGCCTCACATAGTGAGAGGATATCATGAACAGATCTAGGAAGAACGTCATCATCGGTATCGACGGGGTTCCCCACGGCCTTATCGAGGACCTCACCAGCAGGAACATCATGCCAAACTTCAAGGACCTGCTAGGCGAGGGAAGGCTTTCAATGATGGAATCCTCCATCCCCGAGATCTCATCCGTCTCTTGGGCTTCGATAATGACAGGGAAGAACCCTGGTGAACACGGGATATACGGATTCACCGACCTGATACCGGGTTCCTACAACATGATGTTCCCGAGCTTCCGCAACCTAAGGTCAGACCCATTTTGGAGACTGTATCCGAAGAAAAAGCATGTGGTCATCAACCTGCCGTTCACCTATCCTGCCGGGGAGATCAACGGTTCGCTCATATCGGGGTTCGTCGCCCCGGATCTTGAGAGGTCGGTATTCCCACCGTCGCTCTACCAGGAGCTAAGTGAGATGGATTACCAGATAGATGTCGATTCCAACAAAGCATACAAATCCAAGGAACTCTTCATCAAGCACCTGCGACTGACACATGAAAAGAGGATGGAGACCTACAGGGTCCTCTGGGACAGATTCGGCTGGGACAATTTCATGCTGGTCTTCACGGGATCGGATAGGCTGGAGCATTTCTTCTGGGATTCCTACGAGGACACAGGAGACCCGTTCCACCAGGATTTCCTCGATTACTTCACCATGGTCGACGAGGCAATTGGAGAGGTTTCCGAGAGAATGGGAGAGGATGATAATCTTTTGGTGTGCTCCGACCACGGCATGGAACAGATAAGGACCAATGTCAATCTCAACACCCTTCTGGCGGAGGAAGGATATCTTAAGACAGGAGAACATCCGGAAAAGAGGTACAAGAACATGGTCGATGGAACCAAGGCCTTTGTCATGGAACCTTCAAGGATATATCTGAACAAGAAAGACCTCTACCCCAAGGGAGAGGTCAAGAATGAAGAAATGGAGAGATTAAGGTCCGAATTGACCGATCTTCTGCTCGGTCTCAGGTACAAGGGTGACAAAGTGATCAAGAAGGTCCTGCTCCGGGAGGAGATCTATCACGGCCCCCAGTTCGAAAAGGCACCCGATATAGTACTTCTACCCAATCACGGTTTCGGCCTGAGAGGATCCATGAGGGAGGGGGATCTCTTCGAGAAGGATGATATTCTTATTGGCATGCACACGCAGGAGGATGCTTTCCTTTATACTATGGGCCCAGAGATCGCTGAAGATATGCCCGATCATCCGAACGTTGTAGATATCGTTCCCCTTCTTGAAAGGTCCTCTTGAAAGGACAGGCCCGTTCGTTATTTATATAAAATGATCTTAATGACCGCATGGACAAGTTGAGCATACTTATCAGCTCGTTCAATCGCCCGGACCTTATCGGACTTTCCATAGAGTCCATACTTTCATCCAACATCCCGGAGGGTCTAGATCTGGAGATAGTGGTAGTTGACGACCAATCGAACGATGAGACCTGGGAGATCCTGAAACGGTATAATGATGATCCAAGGTTCATCATTTACCGAAATCCCAACAAGACCGGTTCCGGGGGTCCGAACTGGAGCAAAGGGTTTGAACTGTCCTCTGGGAATATCGTCACCAACAACGAAGACGACATGATATGGCATAAGGATTATATCCGAGAGCTTTACCAGACCCTGAAAAAGCATGACAAGTACACCTGCGTCTTCGGCATGTACATACAAAGCAGTTCCCTGGATGATCTGCATCCTCCCAGGACACAGCCCACGAACCCCAGTCCGAACTTCGGGTTATTGACCAAGATACCACACAAGTACACGGATGGTAAAGGGGAGCATGTTGCTCATAACGAGTTTTTCTGCTACAGGGAGTTCTTCGACGGCCTCGACGAGCTATGGCACGACTTCCCGGGCTCGGGCATGCGTGAGGAGACCGACCTTTATCTCAGGACGCTGAAACTGGACCCGCCGAGAAAGTACATCACCAATCCGAGAGCATACCTCTGGCACGTGCACAGTACATCTGGTAAATACATCTGGGGACTCAAGAAGAGAAGAAGGATTGTCAAGGACAATCACAAGATCTTCCTTAAAAGGAACTATGGAAAGATGGCATATATCTACCTCTTCTTCACCAGGCTTTACATCATCCAGAAATGGATAAGGGATATGATAGGTCATCATATTATAGAGCCCTTGACGAAGAATAGGTAAGCATCGTTCTACTTGTTTACCCAAAAGGTAGGAGTCTTTCCATCGAGGACCATCATGACCTGCTCGGATACCATGGTGCCCGCTTTTAGCTGTGCATCCACGGTGTTTGCGCCAATGTGCGGAGTGAATATGACGTTGTCGAAACGGGAAAGTTCTGTCTCTCCCGGTGGTTCGGTTTCAAAGACATCCAGTGCAGCTCCTCCGATCTTTCCCTCCTTGAGTGCGACGGCAAGTGCCGACTCGTCAACTACCCCGCCCCTGGCACAATTTATGAGATATGCACTATCCTTCATGGTCTCGAACTGACCGGTACTTATCATGTGCTTTGTTGAATCGGTCAATGCAAGGTGAAGTGATACAAAATCCGACCTCTTAAGGAGCTCATCGATATCCATGAGTTCTATGCCGTGCTCCTCTGCAACCTCCAAAGGCAGGAAGGGATCATGGCCGACCGTCTTCATGCCGAATGCCTGGCATCTTGCCGCAAGGGTCTGACCTATTCTCCCGCAGCCGATAATACCCACCGTCTTTCCGTTCAGCTCCATTCCCTTGAGCTTCTTCTTAAGCCACTTGTTATCTCTGATCCCGTTGGAGCCTTTTACTATACCTCTTGCCAATGCGAGCATGTGGCCAAAGGCCAGTTCTGCCACCGAGATCGTGGCCCCCATGGGTGCGTTTACAACCTTTATCCCTTTTTCTTTTGCATACTGGATATCTATATTGTCCACACCTATACCGGCCCTTCCTATTACCTTCAGGTTCTCTGCCTTGTCCAGTGCGTCCTTCCTTACCTTTGTCCTGGACCTGACTATCAGTGCATCATAGTCGCCGACCTTTTCCAGCAGACCCTCGGGGCTTACCTCATCAAGGATCACTTCGTGACCCTCGTCTTCCATCATCTTGATAGCTTGCGGAGCTATTCCATCCGTTACAAGGACCTTCATATCTTTCACCACTTATCCGTGTATCGAACGTGAGAATATTAACCTATCCCTGATAGAGATGGGTCCATAGCGGTCAGTCAGCTTCACAGTTTGAGCTTTGAGATGGTCCTGGAGATCTTCGCACTTTCTGCGGAACCGCCCTGTTTCACTTTCCTTGCCGAAAGATCACTGCCGTCCCTGTAAATGGTCTTCAGTACCTTCCCATCCATATCGTCCGGGACAGGCCTGTCGAAGATGTGAAGAACGGTGGGAGCTATGTCCATCAACCTGAGTCCATCGAACATTCCCCTCTTGATATCCTCATGCTCCAACATGAAGATCCCGTGGGGCCTGTGGTTACCCCTGATGGACCCTTCCGCCCTCTCGAACACTTCCTCATGACCTATCCTTGCATCAACGTGGTAGTACGAACCATCGAAATCGAAATAGAGGTCGGGAGCATATTTCCGGTACCTTCCAGTATATGTCTGGTCTCCCCTGAAGAGTCTGAGCTTGTCATAATTTCCCATGTGTTCCGCCGTGTCCTCTCTCAATTCCTCCATCAGTCGTCGCAACAGATGTTCCTTCACCCCCCTCTCCACGATCCCTTCAGGCTCTCTTCCCTCCAGGTTTATGAAGAAATGGCCCTTGGTCTTGTAGAACACTTTGGTCCTGGACCAATCAATCTCATGGTCCGCTATACTGCGCAGATGATAGGGCACAGAACCTTGAAGACCCTTAGGTAAGAGCTTTACCATTGTTTCTATGGCGAGGGAGAGA
>JAWOCK010000029.1:0-31318 GCA_046483845.1 Thermoplasmatota archaeon
ATGCAATGCTATCTCTTCCTCATATTTCCACGTCCTTCTGGACGTGGCCCCATTGAAGCCTTGACAGTGTAGGTCGAATCTCGGACGTGTTTGTACTGATTTCCACGTCCTTCTGGACGTGGCCCCATTGAAGCTCTGACTTAATCTCCCTCCCCCGCCTGCCAAGTCCACATTTCCACGTCCTTCTGGACGTGGCCCCATTGAAGCTTTCAGGTTCTCAATCACATCCACTAAAGTGGACAGATCTCCACGTCCTTCTGGACGCAGCTCCATTGAAGGAAATACAAGAAAAACTGCCTTGAAAAGGACCAATAAAAAGGAGATGAGATCGGGCTTGCTTTTCACGTAATAAAGAATATCTTGGAGCAGACCATTCGCTTATTGTGTATCAAACCAGAATAGGAGAATTCGACAGAGCGAAGGTAAGGAATATCTTCAGGACCGAAAACGGTTGCATTGTCCATCCTTTGATCCGTAAGGGAACTGTACTACACAAGAGATTCCAGGTGGAGATCGCATCGAGAGCCGTTGCAGATTCCACTCTGGTGGTGCTCCCGACAGGTGTTGGTAAGACGATCATAGCCGTTCTTGTGGCAGCCGAGATCATGGAAAGGAATGACGGCAAGGTACTGATGGTGGCCCCCACAAGACCCCTTGTTGAACAGCACCTCACCTCCTTTATGCATTTCATGGAGATAAAGGACATGAAAATGTTCACAGGGTCAATGAGACCCGAAGCAAGGACCGAGGAATGGAAAAGATACAAAATGATATTCTCGACGCCCCAGACGATCAACAATGACATTGAAAAGAGAAGGTACGATCTGTCTGATGTTTCACTCCTGATAGTCGACGAGGCCCATAGAAGCGTGGGGGATTACGCCTATACCGGTATTCTATCCGTGTACGACGGCCTTGTTCTGGCGCTCACAGCTTCTCCCGGAGGTGATAAACAGAAGATAATGGAAGTCGTAGAGAACCTGAAGGTGGAGCATGTGGAAGCCAGATCCGACCAGGATCTCCTCGAGCACGTCAAGGGTATCGATCTGGAATGGAGGAAGGTGGACCTGACCGATAAGATGAGGGAGATAAAGGAGAGCATGGAGGACCTTCTGATGGAGAAGGTCAGGAAATTGAGAAAACTGGGTTTTTTGAGACACAAGAAAGCGAACGTGGTTTCGAAGAAGGACCTGCTCCAGGCCAGAGGAGAGATAACGGCCAGGTACAACAAGAATAAAGGATTGATGTTCGGCTCGCTCCATAATCAATCACTGGCGGTGATAACATACCACACCATAGAACTCCTCGAGACGCAGGGGATCGCTCAATGCCTGGCATATCTTCGTCGAATGAGAGAAAAACCCAAGAGATCCAAGGCCGAAAGGGGTTTCCTCAAAGATGAGAGGATAAAAAAAGCCCACTCCATGATGGAATCCCATACGGGCTCCACGCACCCCAAGATGGACCTTCTCGAGAAACTGGTCCATGAAGCCGTAGGCAGGGGTGAGACGGTCATAATATTCACCCAGATACGGGACACGATACCATTGATCATGGAAAGATTGGATGATCTGATGGTGGAGAGATTTGTGGGACAGTCCAAAGGAAAGGACGGGAAAGGGTTGAAACAATCGGAACAGAAGGTGATACTGGACCGCTTCAGAAAAAGGCAGTTCGATGTTCTGATAGCCACATCAGTGGCCGAGGAAGGAATAGACATACCCGATGTAGATCTCGTGGTATTCTACGAGCCGATACCATCCGAGATACGCACGATACAGAGAAGAGGCAGGACCGGAAGGTCCTCGAAGGGAAAAGTGCTGATCCTGGTAGCCTCCAGGACCCGTGATGAAGCATATCTATGGGCCGAGAGGAGCAAGGAGAAAAAGATGAACAGGATCATTAATTGGTTGAACATAGAGGAGAAATAGGATGAAAAGGATTTGAACCATGAAAACATCTTGAATGTGATGCGGAACAGGTGGAAAGTATGAACGGCAAGGATAAAACGTGGAGGATCGAAATGATACAGGACGAGATAGATTCATATTCGAATTTCATTGAGGATCTCGATCCGCTTGAAGATGAAGAGTATGAAATATTCTCCGGCCTGGTGAAAGACCTCAGGGCCTGGCTGGAGGATATCAAAGAGGACAGGTCCCATCCCCTTGAGGAGGAAGAAGTGTATATCAGGAAAGAGACCATAGATAATCTGATCGGTATGCACCAGTCCCTGTTGGATGAAGATCCAACCCTCAGCGATGAGGACCGTGTCGATATCCGAAAGATAATGGATGATCTTGAAGGATGGAAAGAAGATATCGGAAAAATGAAAGGAGCGAGATCCTGATCTCAGCAGTATTCCTTTGGATATTTCCGGGATCGGTGCATTTCATCTGGAGAGTTTCAACAACCGTAGAGGGATATAGTACTTTGAAAAACTGTTCCCCCTATCATCCTGGAATCGTCCTTTCCTATCCTTTACCATGACCGTTGCCCGTTTCGTTATTCTTGTGATGATGCCCTTGCGCACGTTCCCCTCGAATTCGAAGGAGACAGTGTCTCCCACCTTCAGACCGTATTCTCTATGGGCATATTCGTAACCTGTTACCAGATCATGCTTTACGTCCGTATGTCCGAATATATTTAAACAGAGGGATGCGAACCTCTGCTTGGAACAGCTTGAATCCTTGAAATTGACAAGCTCCAGAAGATGTATGATCTCATGTTCCATTACGCACATGGCAGCTTCCAGACGATCATGGCATACCACACCGTTGACCACAACCTTGCGTTCCTTGTGATCGAAGGACTGGAAAAGGAGAGTGCTTGAGAGTTTTATGACGTATGCCTTTGGATCAGAGAGTGTCACGGTCTTTCCGCCCGCACGGGTCATCTTCCGGGATATGCTGAAAAGAACCTCCTCATGGACATTATCCGCGAAATATCCGTTGAAGAAGATCTCGTCGTAGAGTTCGAACATCACCCTGAGATCGGCTCCTCCGATGGATGTGAAATTGCCCTTGTTGATGTTCACTCCTCTTTCGATCATAAGATCGTGGATCCTTTTCTTCTTATCCCTTATGGTCGAGGCATCGAGTTTCAAGGCAAGAGGACCGCCGTCTTCGGGGGGTTTCACATCTGCTATCTGCTTATCTTCGACCGATGGTGTTCCTGTTTTCTTTCTAATGGTTCCCGTTGCGCTTCTCTTTCTGGACACTTTCGGTTCACCTCGGGGTCGTTGATACATCACAATCTACTGAACTCCTGGATCATGGCCGATGCCGTTCCCTGAAGGCATCCAGGGTACATTACAGTGGCGGTCATTTTCCCTAAATGTAAAAAGACAATTTACACTTACGGCATTTTTTCATTTACGTCCTCGTCACCTAGTCCGGTCACTTCCTTGATATATATCATTTCATTGTCGTTGAGCCTCTTCATCCACCACGGGAACCTCTCTGATGGCAACCCCTGAAGATCATCCTTTTCCGGCTTCACCCCTTTTTTGCACCACTCATGGGTATTGTCCAGATACTCTCATCCATCCCTGAATCTGACAAGATAGGATCTATCGGCGCAGGTTATTCTTCAAAAGGGCTAAAAAGAAAGACACTATTATAATGACATGATGAAATGTATCCGGCAGAGTGTAATTGAATCAAACCAAGTATAGGGTCTCGATGCTTGACCGGATGAGTGGAGTTGGACGTATATGATGGGTCACAAAGATATATTTCGCGCCCTCTTCAAGGATTCCAGGGAGGGCATGTACCTTACGGAGCCAAATGGGGCTTTCATTCTGACCAATAAGGCATTCAGAGATATCTTTGGATATACGGAGGATGAGATGGAAGAGATCACCGCCATGGACCTATACCAGGACCCATCTTCTAGGGATGTGTTCATTCAGAAGATCACAGCAGAGGGAAGCGTAAAGGATCTTCAGATAGAACTGACAACAAAACACGAAAAACCCCTTGAATGTGTCCTTACGGCGAACGCCTGGCGCACTTCCGATGGAAAGCTGAAGGGTCTCTACGGGATATTGAGGGATGAAACAGGGAAGAAGAAGAACGAGAGGATACTCGAAAAGACACTTGAAGAGTACAAGACATTGTTCAATAATAGTCTTCTCGGCGTCTACAGGACAGCCTCCGATGGAAGAATAATCCTGGCGAACCCCGCTCTGCTGGAGATGCTTGGTTTCGATTCTCTTGAGGACCTTCGAAAGAGGAACCTCGAGCGTGATGGATTCATGGCACAGGGGGTAAGGGATGAGTTCAAGAGGGTCATGGAGGAACGGTCCGAGGTGAAGGGGTTCGAAACAGTATGGCTCAAGAAGGACGGTTCTCCATTGGTTGTCAGGGAAAATGCCCGGGCGGTGAGGAGCCGGACCACGGGTGAGATCCTATACTACGATGGGATGGTGGAGGACCTGACACAGTTGAAAGAAGCCGAAAGGGAGCTCGGGCTGAGGAACACCTACCTTGAGACATTGATAGATACCGCTCCCGAAGGGATAGTAATGACCGATCGAAGTAACAGTGTCCTCCTGGTCAACGACGAGTTCATCAACACTTTTGGGTACACCAGGGATGAACTTCTCGGTAGAAAAGTGGATGAATTGATCTCTCCTGAAGATTTGAGAGAGGAGAGCGAAAGGTTCACCGAGACGGTGCTAAATGGCGAATCGATCTCGGTTGAGACCAGGAGGGTACGAAAGGATGGTAATACCCTTCATGTTTCGTTGAAGGCAAAACCGATCTTCCATGATGGAGAACAGGTGGCGAACTATGCAATATACCGTGATATCTCGGGGAGGAAGGAGAACGAGGAGCATATAAGGACCCTGAATGATACTCTGAAGAGCATCACCAAGATCCTCAGGCACGACATTCTCAATGATCTGATGATAATCAAACAGTCCTTTCAGTTGAGTTCACTCGATGGCAAGGACAGAAGTGAAATGATAACAGCCTGCGTTGACAGAAGTGTGGCGCTCATCAACAGGATGAGGGACTTCGAAACTTCTGCGATCCAGGGCAAGAACTCCGGGATTTGCAGGATCGATGATCTTGTCGAGGAGATACTCAAGGGTTCGGACTTGAAATATGAAATAGAAAAAAGGTCTGTTTTCAGTGTGGAGAACGGTCTGCATACGGTGGTCCAGAACCTTGTGGTCAATTCCATAAATCACGGGAAGGCCGATGAGATCCATGTCCTCCTCGACGAGAATGAGGATGGAAGAGTGATCGAGGTAGCCGATAACGGTGTCGGGATACCCCGTGAGATCAGGGAGAGGATCTTCGATCAGGGTTTTCACCATGGGGATTCTGGCGGGACCGGCATGGGCCTTTTCCTCACGCGGTCCATGGTGGAAGGGATGGGGGGAACGATAGAGTACCGTGAGAATGTTCCCAAAGGAGCGGTCTTCAGGATCGAACTGCCTGCGACTGGGACGGATGATCAGGCCTTATCCGGTGGGAATCGCAGCACGAACCTGGCCCCTTTTGTGTGATCACCACTTACCCGGTCTTTCACCTCGATGACCCCGTTGTACCTTTTCACCAGAGCGTGCACGATGGACAGCCCCAATCCGGTCCTCGAGCGCTCCCCCTTGATACCGAACTTCCTGAAGAGGTCCACCTTCATCTTCTCGGAGATCCCGGGACCTTTGTCGCTGATCTCTATGCACCAGGAGCCGTCATCCTCCTCCCTTGCCTCGATCCTTATCCAGGGTCTGCTCCCCTGCAGTCTAACTGCATTGTGGAGCAGGTTGAAGAAGACCTCCCTTATCAACTTCTCTGCCCATATGTGATCGATATCGATCTCTACTTCAGACCGGATCTCCTTTTCCGGGAACATCCTGCTTACCAGCTCGAGCGAGCTCTCTATTTGATGTTTTATCTCAATCCTTTTGAGATCGGGCTCCTCGCTCATGATCCGGGAAAGGAGCATGACCTCCTTGGTGAGGTTGATGGATTTTCGAACGGAGTTCCTTGCCATATCCATCAATCCCAAGAGCTTTTCCCTGTCGTCGATACTGTATGTCATCAGTCCCAATGCACCGTCTATGCCCTGGTGTATGTTCCCCAGGTCATGGCCGAGCAGGTCCAGGTAGAACTCCGCCCTTTCGTTCTCCCTTTTTATGATCTCCTCGGCCTTTTTTTTCTGGGTAATATCCAGGACCATACCTATACCAAGGAGAACATTCCCTACGGAGTCACGTACAAGGGAAACGGTCAAACTACCCCAGACGACCCTGCCCGTTTTGTGGATATATTTCTTTTCTATGGTGTATTTGTCGATCTCCCCTTCGATCAGTTTCTCTATCATCTCCATATCCTTTTTCAGATCCTCCGGATGGGAGATCCCCTCGATGCCGGCATCCAGTATCTCCTTTTCTGTATATCCGAGCATGTCGCAGATGGCTTTGTTTACATTCAGGAGCTCCAATTCTTCATTGAAGATCGAAATGCCCAAAGGAGAGTCCTCGAATATATTGCGGAACCTTTCCTCGCTTTCTTTCAATATCTCCTCCTTCTTCTTTCTCTCGGTGATATCCCTGACAATACCCCATAGGTATTCGATCCCCCCATCATCGGAGAAGACAGTATATGACTGCAGTTCAACAGGGAAGATCGTGCCGTCCTTTCTGATATATTCCTTTTCATATATGCCGGAGTATCCGTTTACCATCAACTGCTTCTTCCATATCTCCTCCCTTTCCCATTTATGCCATATCCCCGGGGTCAGGGAGTAAAAGTCCTTCTTTTGTTTGATCTCCTCAAGGGAGTATCCAAGCATTTCGCAGTAAGCCCTGTTCGCATCCATGATCCTACCGTCGATATCCATCATGACAAAGCCGTCCCGGCTCCCCTCGAATATCTCCTTATACCTCCTTCTGCTCTCCTCCAACTTTTTCTTTGCAAGCCTGCTCTCGACCATCAGACCGATCAACCTTGAAGAGTGCTTCAACCTCTCCTTAGCAAGATCGATAATGAACCTGGGCCGGCTCTGGTATTCGTCGGAGACCCTTTTCAGGTCATGAAGGTCGACTTGATACAGTTCGGCTATCTCCCTCAATCTCTCAGGGTCTTTGGGCGGGTCCCCGAAACCGAAATCCATGCTGCCGATGATCTCTCCGTCCGCAAAGATGGGGACACCGTACATCCTGATCCCACCATTGCATTCGATCTCCACGGGCTCTCCATTTTCTATGGTCTTCTTGGCACATTCGGTCCAGCAGGACTCATGACAGAGCCATTTACCTGACTCAAGCGCTTTTTTATTATCATCGGTTCCACAGAACTTCCTGGATGATGAGTCCATGAAATTGCACCATTTTGAGCTGAAGATACCGCAGGCGTAATCACCGTTCTTCTCATAGATCGCCGAGGAGGTCCCCAGAAGCGATAGATAATCTCTGGCAATTTCCCTGAGATCCTCCTTGCCAACCGATCTCAATATCAGTCCATCCTCGTTGAGCTCTGTGAGGTCACCATAATCATATTCGACTTTCTGTATGTCCAATGGGGCCCCGCATAGCATCCATGCTATCTTGCGCAGTTCCTCCTCCGGGCGATCATCTTTTTCGGGGGGGCAGTTTGGCACTTCCATTGACCGGTCTCCATGGTTCCTGAACTGGCTGGCCGCGTATTTTCTTTATGCAAACCCATTGATCTGATTTTTATATGCATACAAATAGCTTGCTGTGATAGTATCAATGGATATTGGATCGTGTCGTTCAAAACTCCTCTCCACAAAAAGTGCAGAAATGGTGGTTCCTGACGTTCATCCTTCCACAGTTGGGGCACGCGATCTCTTCGCCCTCCCTGGATTTTACCGCAGGCAGATCATCGGTCTCTTCTCCTTCAAGTTCTCCGATTCCGGCGTCTTCCTTTACCTCCCATTCAGCTCCCTTCAGTGCCCATATGCGGACATCCTTGAGCTGGTTCAACTTAGCTGGCGGGAGTGCTTTGAGGAACTTCATGCCTCTTTTGGTGAGGCCCCTATGAATGTAGACCCTTTCCTCCTCATCGATCTCACCCTTGAGCTCTTTCCTTTCTATCATCATTTCAAGTGTCCTTTTTATCTCCGGTTCGGAGGACACCGCTACCTTGGCCAGGTACTCCAGGGGTATTCTGTCCCCGTTATTGACCTTGGAGTGGTAAAGGAAGAAGGCCATTTTATATCTGAGGTCCTTCCATTTCATCGAGAGCATCCAGGCCACGCCCAGCATGACAACGGATATCAATGTGATGATTCCCGGAAAGAGGATGATCAACCATCCGAGAGAGGTCTCCATGATGGTCTCCTGGATACCTTCGAGGAAAACCGCACCGAAGACCCCCATCAGAAACAGGATTATGACAAATATGAAAAAAGGCATGGTAACAACTAGAATGAAGCTGAATAATATCCCGAGTATCCTCGCCATTTCCATATGTTGAACTGGATACTCTTTATTGTTTATTAGTGCTTCTTATGGTCATGAAAATGGCGCAGAGGAGGGGATTCGACGTTTGGAAAATCAGAGATTTTCCACGCCTGCCACTTTTCCGGAGCAGGCGAAGCGGAAAAGTGCCAGAACCTCCGGTTCGAATCCCTCCGCGGCATTCTATCTTCGAATGATATTCAAAATAATGAAGATAGAATGAGGCGCAGAGGAGGGGATTCGAACCCCCGAGGGCTTGCGCCCACGAGATGCCTGGTTGACCCGGGGTCATTTCCAGTCTCGCGCCGTACCGGGCTAGACTACCTCTGCATTTGATCCTTCGATCAGGGACCGGTGCGCCTCTAATCATAAGGTGATATATAACCGTTACAGATGGGTTGATGGTCCCTACTTTTCGGGGGTCGCCCCGCTTTCTTTCTCTTCAGAGGGGGTCTCTGGCACCGTTTTGCTCTTTTCGTCATTGCTTTCGTCCTCGGAAGAGTCCTCTTCGTCGTCCTCCAATATCTCCGGGCCTACCTCTTCTTCTTCATCTTCCTCGTCTTCTTGGTCACCATGGAAGTAGCCTCCACGCTCCGCCATCTCCTTCCTGGCAAGTTCGATATCTTCTTCATCCGAAAGAGAGAGGAAATCGCCCGGTATTTCTTCAACAGTATAGACCGTCTTTCCGGCCCGCTGGATTATGATACCGTTGTTCATGGCATCCTCGGCATCGATACGCAGGATGACGGGGTCCGGACCTTCTCTGTGGATGCCGGCCTCGAACGCATCGTTCCACGTCTTGGAGAGGTGAACCATCGCCCTGTCTACGGGTTGGAGTCCCTCCTCCAATATCTTGTTCACCATGTTGGGGTGAGCGGGATAGTAGAGCCGTTCCGGAATATCATCCGTGGGAAGGCTCATGCTGAGTTCCAAAGAATGGCCATAGGTAGCCCTGACGTGGTTGTTGTCCACCTGATACCTGCCTTTGGGATCGGTCTCAACCAATCCAATTATATGGGTTGGTCTCAGCCATCTCATCCTGTCCCCTCTCTTTCTCTTTATCGCTGTCACCAATTTGTATACATCTATGAAACCTTCCTCGTCCATATCCAATTCGAACTTCTCAGGGAAATGCCGGAGTATCCCGGCCATGATCCTTCCCAGGGATTCAAGTTCATATGAACTCATAAGGAACTTTCCTTCGTCGCCGCATATCGGACAATCCTCACCACGAAAATATCCATGGTCCCTGCACATTCTTAACATGAAGTCACCTTCGGTCCTAGAAAGTTTAACCATGGCGGATAACCCTCCGCCAAAGTATCCTATTCTTTTTTCTGACCTGAAAAGAGGTTATGCTATTTGAAAGGAACCCATGGGAACCTATAGATCATCGTCCTCCTCATCCTCGGACAGGCCCTTCTGCCTGGGGCTTTTTTTCATCAACAGCTTATTGTATATGCTCTCTAGTATGCTGTCCGACACCTCCTTCCTCTTCTTTGCTTCTTCTACAAGTTCAGGAGGGTCCTCTCGCTCATCCTTGAGCATCCTGTGAATCTTTAGACCCATGGTCATTGATCTACATCCGTGGATTGTTTAGGCCAGCAGAATGTAAAGAAACTCTACCTTAATAATACTTACTTGATGATTTTCAATTTTCAATAATAACCTGGCAGGCCTTGATATGATTCACCATTCCAGTTCCTCCTCCTTTTCTTCTTCCGTTTCCCGATCATCCTCTTCGGTCTCCCATTCGTCCTCTTCAATGTCCCAATCGTCATCTTCTGCGGCGATATCGTCCTCTTGTGTGTCCTCATCCCACTCAATACCTTCTCCGAGGTCATCCGGAGGAATGTATTCAGGTTCCGGTGCCCCTCCCATCATGAAGTCCGTGTCCTCTGCTGTCATCGGAGGCGGTTCCGGAACCTCTTCTGCTGCCTGTTCCTCATCGTAAATACCGTAAAGGTCTTCGTACGATGCCGTTGCCGGTTCAATCTCGGGCTCCTCTTCTTTCTTGGTGGGTTCACCCACCATCTCCATTGGTGGAGGTGTTGCTGCCCTCTCCGCTTCCGGAGGTCTCTTCTGGCCCCCATCCCACATCTTGTTCAGGTTCCTCCTTCTCCGTATCATGCCCAACAGTATCAGCATGAAGATCAATAACAGTATGCCACCGGCGATGAGTATCCAGTATATGGGTTCGTCCATCCACTCCGGTAGCGGGTCATCATCTTTCTGATCATCGTCGTCTTCGGTTTCCGAAAGGGGTGGTATGTATGTTGTGAACTCCCATGAATAGGTGTGATCGATCTCGTATCCGTATTTATCCATGGCATCATCGAAGATGGTTATGTTGTACTCGACGCCATCGTCCCAATCGGCTGCGAGGACGACCTCGAATTCGCTCTCCCCCCGTTCGAGTACGAAGGGAACGGATATCGGCGACAGTTTATCATTTCCAAGAGAGTCCTTTTCCAACAGCATGGCGTTTACATTGATGTAATTCATAAGTGAGCTTGGCTCCACAGGGTTGCTGAACCTCAACACTATCTCCTCTTCGCTGGAGAAATTCTCGAACAGATCGTCAAGCTCAGAGCCCCAAGGTGAGAGTAGCCTGAACAGGGTTCTGATGGTGTAGTTGGCGGTGAAATCGTCCGTCATCTCGTTCTGCCATGTGTCCCTCACCCCTTTCCTTACAAGCAGGGTGTAGGTGGTGTTGAACTCCAGTGGTGCGTGGTCTATCCTGACCTCGGTGATCCCCTGGACGTTCTTCTTCTCCAGGCTTATATTGACGGGTATTCCCTCGGGACCCAGAAGCTGGACCGTGTCGGTATCGAGGGTTGGTCCGTCCATCACCTCGTTGAACCTGATGGTGAATATCACGTTCTCACTGAACTGAAAGGAGGAGTTCACGGCAGGGAGCACCTCTTTTATCTTGGGTGGGTTAAGGTCTCCCTCTGCATCTATGTTGATCTGGAACAGCCTGCTGTTACCTGCCGCATCCACTGCTTCCAGTATCAAGGTGTACGAACCACTCTGGGTGAAGTTGTGATCAAAGGAGGTTCCGTTGAAATATTCGGACCACCAGTTGGACTGTGGTCCTTCCAGGTATGTGAGGTTCCAGTGAAACTCGGCACCCTCCGGAAAGTTCGGATCGTTGTCCGTCACATTTGCGTAGTAGGTCTCCACCATTCCTAGGAGAACATCCGTGTTCCCCTGTATGTTAACATCAGGGGGCGTCGAATCGCCTACCTCCACCATAACGGTGGTCGTGTTGGTATTGTTGCCTCCATCCTTCACGGTCAGGCTGAGATCGAAGGTCCCCGGGCCTGGATACCATATCACGAAGGTCTCGAACTCCCCCTCGTAAATGAAGTCTTCTGGACCGGTGACCCTCCAGCGGATCTCAAAATTGGCCCTGGTGAATGCCCTGGGATCATTGTCAGAGTAGTTGACTTCGTACGTGATCGGTTTCTTTTCGTCCACGGAGAGCGGCCCGTCAATGGAGACATTCGGCGGTGTGGTATCCACTATCGATATGATCAGTGTCGTGGAGTTGGTGTTGCCTGCTGGGTCCCTTACCCTCAGGGTGAGCGAATGATTACCTAATGTTAAGAAAGAGAGGTTCACGAAAGGGTCCGAATAGACAATTACTGGAAGCTGATCGGGTTCCCTGTAGGTCCATGTTATGTTATCTATGTATGTGAATGCAGGATCTTCTCCCCGGTCGTAGCTGACCGATTCCAGTAGATAGCCTTCGGATCTGATCTCCAGGGTGATGTTGTTCTTCTCCTCCACATCCATCAGAGCGACCGGCGCCCGGGTGTCCAGGGTGAAGTTGTAAGAACGGTTGGTCGGTCCGGCCCCATATTGGTCGTATGATGAGAGAAGGAGCTTGTTCGCCCCTTCGGTGAGGTTCATCTCGAAGAAGAAACCTCCCAGTGAATTGCAGGTAGCATTATCGATCATCTCTTCGTTTAGATATATCTTTACAAAACCATCAGGCTCCGTTATACCCGCCATTTGATGTGATACTATGTTGGTTACCCTTGCGGGATGGTCGGTAAGCTCCACGGACTCCGGTCCTTCATTGTCTATCCTGAAACCGCTCTGCATTATCCAATCGGATATGTTGGGTACCTCATCATATCCCCTGTATCGGAGGAACATTCTATCAACATTCCCCGGGCCCCCAGAGGAGTTCGTGGTGTCCCAGATGAAGGTGGATGGATGTCCGTTTGCGGCAGTTTCCCACGATCCGTCATCGAGTAGACCATTTCCGTTGGAATCGTTATAGAACTCAAGGTCCACAAACTCGAGGTCCCGACTGCCGGTGAACTCCAGGTGAGCAGTTCCCACGATGGTGTGGGGTATGGTGAGCAGATCGATCTGAGGAGGCTGGGTATCTTCGGGGGTTGCGTATACGGCGGCGGAAGGAGAGGATTCAAGGTTTGATTCGTCGTAAGCTGAGACCCTGAATCCGTAGATCACACCATCCATCAATCCGTCTATGTCCATTTCAGTTCCCGAACTGCTGGTATTGGTCAGGTGCGACCAACCCGAAGGTGGCTGACCGTTCAGGGAACTGCTGGAATTTACGTAGATCCCATAATGCCGGATGTCGGTCTCGGTGGTGTTGGACCAGTTCAATGTCACCGAGTTCCCAACGGGAGATACAGTGGCAGTAAGATCCTTTGGATAACGAGGTATCGTGGAATTGAACATCAGATCGAAATGTGTATAGGTCCTGTTACCCAGGAACGGGTCGATCATCGCAGTTATTATGGTCCCGTTGCCATCCTTGTCAGAAGGGACCGCCCAGATGTCCGAATAATTACCGTCATTGGAGATGGTGTCCCCGAAACTGGAATTTCCGTCGTCGTGAAGCGGGCGCCATTGATCGCTTATACCTTGGATCATCCACCAACCCGTGATGTTCCTCTGCATCTCTCCTTCCAGATGCAAGATCTCGCCCTCGGCCTGCACCAGTGAGTATTTCTCTTTCCAGATCATGTCGAACTTCACGGGATCCTTTGCAATCGCTTTTGCATGGAATGAACCCGAGGGATCACTGTCCGTATACGTCACAGTGACAACATCATCATGTGAGACATGGATGCGGGATAGATTGGACGTGGAAACATTGGATGTAAGGATATGACCGGTGAAGACCCCCGAGGAGCCGATCTCCTCAAGAATCACGTCCCTTCCGATCTGGAACGTGTTCGATGTCACATTCACATGAACGGTGCCCTTCCCGATGAGGTCCTGATCGAAGATCTGGATATCGATCGGGTCTCCTTCGGTGGAGTAGTAAGCACTGTCCAGTTCGATAACTCCCGAGAAATTGGAGATGTCACCACTTGCCACAAGTGCGAAATGCTGGGGGCCAAGAGGTACATTCGACCCGTTTACGTAGACCTTCCAGATTCCAGGTGTGGGAGAACCGATACTGATACCCTCAACCGGGTTCGTGTCATCTTTGCTGTCATTGAAAGGAGCAAGCATATCATTCCCGTGGTAGGTGGTCCCGTTAGGGGCCACGATCAACAGGTCCAGGTCGTTGACCAGCTGTTTGGATGCGGACATGGACGGTGGATGATCGGACCAGGCCAGTGTCAGCCTCAGTTCCTCTGATCCAGATGAGACCTCCAGGGTGGAGGCCACCTTCTCCCCCGTGGATATCCCGCTGATATTGTCCAGGAAGGAGAGTCTTCCGTTATCTGGATAGAGCGATCCCGAGATATTGACCCTGCCCCAACCCTGGTCGCTGTCCGGTCTGCCGCTTATCTCCTGCGTCGTGGCGTTGGAGCTTCCGTACTGCCCGGGTGAAAGGTCCGTGGCACCATTTATCAAAGTGGCCTTCATCAATGCACCGGAAGGTGTATCGTAGCCAAGCGAAGAATTATAATGCTCTCTTATAAGTGCAACGCTTCCCGCCGTCAGAGGTGTGGACATGGAGGTCCCGCCCATGAATATGTAATTGGAGTTGGATGCGTATGATCCCCACCCCGTGGATGAGGTCTGAGTGGATCTCAGCGAGAGGATGTTGGTCCCGGGTGCCACGATATCGGGTTTCAACCTTCCGTCGTCGGTGGGCCCCCTGGACGAGAATGCGGCGAGCCCCCTCGGGTCATTCGAGGGTGTATCGCTCCTTACCGGGTCCAAGGTGTATTTCCAACCCCAGGCCGAATACCAGGTCCCCTGAAAACCCCCGGTCGTTCTGTTGTTCTCGGAAGCGCCGACCGTGATACAGTTCTTGGCGGATGCCGGGGCCCCGATGGAGTCTTCGTCTATCTTGCCATCGGGATTGTATGTCCCCCAGGGTTTATAGTAATCCATACCCGAGTTACCCGCCGAGTAGAGTATTATCATCTCCGGATGGTTGTAGAGGAACCAATCCACATCCCATGACCTGGTGGTATACTGTCCGTAAACGGCGGAACCCCATGAATTGGTGTGTATCCTGGAGCCGTTGTCGTAGGCCTGCTTGTAGAGAAGACTGGTGTTGTATGGTATCTGTAGTGGGTTGCCTGCCGATTCATTGGCGATGGCCTGGAAGAAGATGTCTGCCTCCGGGGCCATCCCCTTAATGGTCCCGTTGGACAGGGAGCCGTTCCCCGCTACCGAACCTGCCACATGTGTTCCGTGGCTGTGAGTGTCAATTGCGGTTGGCCCCGCCCATGCATAAGGTGTGATCCGGTTGTCCAGATCAGCGATCATATCTCCATCGGTGGAATGCGAGTCCACACCAGTGTCTATCCCCGTGTCGGCTATGGTCACGATCTGCCCCTTTCCCGTCAGTCCGTGATCGTTCCATGTTCCGGTGACACCCATGATATCCATTGCGATGTCGTTGTGAAGGACCATACCGTAGTTGGGCTCGACCCAGGATACCGGGTCCAAAGATATCAGCTCTTCAAGCGAGGTAATGGGCAGCCCGATGATGAAGCGGGTGGGTGAGGCTTGCTCGATCCAGCTTCCCATGGCAGCCAGCTCTTTATCGATATCAGGATCCTGTTTGAAAAGCTCCACCACCAGCGACCTTTCTCCCTGGATCTCCCGGATGTTGCGCCGGTCCATGAAGGTCCGGTAAAGGTCCGGCATGACCTTCATTCCATGAGGAAGGACCGAGATCCCGGAGAGACCATCCATGGAGTCCAGGACCGATGGGTCCTGACCCATGAGGTCCACGATGAAGGCATACTCGGGAAGGTAGTAGATGACATCGACCCCTTTTTTCTCAAGCTCCCTTTTCATATCGGTCGGTATGGGGCCAGCGAACTGCACGATCCATATGCTGCTCTCTTGCCCGCTTGTTCCAGGTATGGTGTTCGCGAGCTCGCCGATAGGCAATGCTCCCCAGTGCGTGAGCAGCGGATAACCTTCCGAGGACCCGACCATGGGGTCTTTTCGCCCCTCCACTTCCTGGATGGAATTGAACTGCACAACGTTCATTGAAAGCAGGAAGACCGTGAGCAAGAGGACCATTGACGTGTTCATTATCTTCATTCGACCACCTTTTCGGTATGGAGCGATCTGCGTTGGAGCTACTGAGCAGTGTATCACCCATACATGCCTTTTCCAAACCATAAGCGGACATATTAATAATATTTGGGTCTGAACCATACGTTGGCGCATCAGGACGGAAGCAGCTCCGAGATCTTCCTCAGGGCCTTTATGCCCTTTGAGCCGCCGATCCTCTGGATCACCAGTTCCGTTCCGCCGTTCAGGAAAGGCAGGAGGAACTTCCTCATCCCTGTCATGTCCGATACGGAACTATCCATGTCGTGGACAACGATCTGGACCATTGGCCAGATCTCCCACTCGGTGAGGTCTCCGGGCACGGAAGAGAACGGCCCATTGTTCCTCACATCCTCTGACAGGCCCACGGCAAGACAGAATGATAGAAGAGAGCTCTGATCAGGGAACATCCCTTCTCCTATGAGCGATAAGAGCTGCTCGGGCAGTTCCACTTCCCGGGGCATCTTAATCCCCCACCTCCTGTTTTGTCAGTGATGAACCTCTTTTTCCACTTTTCAATCTGTAATACGATACGTCCCGTCCCTTTTTTTTCCAGTTCTCGATCATCGATGCCAATTCCCCGTGTTCCATGGTCCCGGTAGGTATGGTGATGAGTACCCTGTTGGGATGGAGAGGAAGCATCTTGAATATCTCGTTCCTGAAACCCCTGTCCATGTAGGGGAACGGAGAATCCAGTACCAGGCTGGAGCCGGTGATCCTGGATAGTGAAAGTACCACCAGGGTTGCGACGGCTTCCCTCTCACCGGCCGAGAGGAACGGCAGTGGGACGGTCCTCCCGGAACCGGCGCCTTTTCGATCTATTCCTATTGTATAGCTTTCCCTGTGCAGCTTGAGACCCGATATCCAAGTTTTCCTTCCGCTCTCGGCCAGTATGCCGTTCACCTCATTTTCCAAACGTTCCATCAGGTCCTCGACCCTATCTTTCATATCCTTCTCCAGTGCGGCGGTCAGGAGATCTATCCTTTCGAGTCCTGAAGTATATGTCCGGCTGTTCTTTCCTTTCCCCCATATCCTGACCAGTTCCGATCTTTTCACGGAGTGCTCCCTGGAGACCTTTTTTATGGCGGACCTCAGCCGAGAGAGGTCTTTTTTCTTTCTCTCCAGTTGTATGGAGGTCCTCTCGAATCCCCTTATGCATTCAAGGAGCGGGTCTGTTGAGGTATCGCTCCGTGTCCCCTCTCTATCTATTATCTTCCGGGTCCTGGCAACCCTTCTCAGCGCTCTTTTCAGGTCCTTGCCGGTCACGGTCCTCTTTGCCAGTTCTCTTCTGGTGGATTCAAGCACCCGGTCGGAGGTCCAGGGTATTTCGGCTCCCCAGTCCGAGACCTCAGCTCTTTTGGCATAGAAGCTTTCCATAAGTGATCTCAGTCTGTCCCTTCCCATTCCTGAACGTCCGATGGTGGACCCGCAGATGCATTTTTTGGTCCTGAGCACCTTTTCCACTATGGCGATCTGTGCTTCGTAAACACCGTAGAGGACCCTTTTCCTGGTCCTCTCCTCCCTCTCCTCCAATGCATTGTC
The DNA here is from genome assembly GCA_046483845.1 of Thermoplasmatota archaeon. Lineage (GTDB taxonomy): Archaea > Thermoplasmatota > Penumbrarchaeia > Penumbrarchaeales > Penumbrarchaeaceae > JAYEPK01. The sequence continues at coordinate 17,504 of JAWOCK010000029.1, forward strand.
AAGGGCTTCTTCTGCCCTTGTCCTCAGCACTTCCCTTGCCGCTTCCCGGAGAAGGGCGGCCACTTCCTCGCGGAAGGAAGGCAGCTGCGTCCTCGCCCTGATCATCTCCTCCTGTTCCTTGGTGACCGTGCCTGCAAGGGAGAGTCTTTTCAAGGAACTGCGGTAGTCCTCTACCGATGACTTCCTTCTTTTTTCCAGGGCCCCGATCTCGACCAGGGTATCCTTCTCCTCTTTCTGAAGTACCTCTAATTTTCCCTTCAATCGGTCCATCTCACTTTCTATGGGAAGTCCAGAGCCCAGTTTGGACTCCATCCTCTCCATCATGATCTCCTTTGCCTGTACCAAACGCTCCAGAGCACGTTGGGACCAGATAGCTCCCGAGATGGCCATGACAGCGGTATCCAATCTCCCCCTCCCTTTGAAGTACCCTTCGCTGGAAAGGGACATCACTGCTTCACCTTGAAATAGCAGGAAGGGCAGGATATCAGGGTCCAGTCCTTCCGGAATGCCTTTCCTTTCAACCCATTTCCCGTCAGTGTTCTTCCATACCGATCCCCTCATTCCATTTTCATCGAGGTACCTTTCCACCTTGTATCTGTCCTTTCCCCATCGGAAGACGACAAGGACCCTCATGCTTTCTCCCTTCTCGAGATCCCTTTCCCAGTTCACCAGGTCCGATCCGAAGGGGTCCATATGTGCCATCCAGGGGTCAAGCGATCCGCGGTCACCGAATATACACCAGTTCACGGCCAGGAGCAGATGTGTCTTTCCGACCCCGTTCCTGCCATCCACCAGAGTCAGTCCCTTTGAGAGTTCCAGCTCGTTGGGACCATCATGCGGTCCGAACCCGTCAAGGACCACCTTGAGTAGTTCGAATGAAGGCAGTGTTGCTCTTTCTTTCTTATCCGGTTCGATATCGTCGTCTTTTATGTTGAGCAGTTCATCGATGATCCTGTCCGTGGTCAATGAAGGGTCATCGAGAAGCATTTCTAAGAATTTGGTGTATCGTCCAGATGAGCTCATTCATATCTACCGGACCTTATTGTTCGGATATTATCTGGTCATTGTCATTCATTTTCCCATCTCTCAACCAGGGGACCGACCCCGGATCCTTGTTCACATTGTCCAGGAAGTACTTCAGCTTCTCCAGTGTCTCGGGATGTATCGAGTGCTCTATCTCGCAGGCATCCTCATCGGCAATTTCCATCGGCACACCGAGCTTGACCAAAAAGCTCTTTATCAGTTGATGTCTGCGGTCCACGTCCTCCCCTATTCTCTTTCCTTTATCGGTAAGAGTCACACCACCGTATTTCTCATAGTTCACAAGCCCTCTGTCCCCCAGCCTTCCGAACATCTCGGTAACGGTCGCTGCAGAGCAGTTGAGATGCTTTGAGATGTCGCCAACCCTGGCATAACCTTTTTTCCTCACGATGTGAAGTATCGCTTCGAGATAATCTTCCTCTCTGTGCGTCGTCATTTCGATTTCAATAACACTTGCCGAATGTTAAATGTTTCCAAAATATCACCATGTAGAAGAAAAGGTTTATGAACCCAGAGGTATAGGTGTTTAGCATGTGGCAGGGACCCTTGGAAAGGATCGACGAGAACAGGTTCAGGATACCTCGCTCGTACAGGAAGGACATGAACGTTGATGGGATTCTCTTCAGCTCATCGGAGATGATCGAACAGATAAGGCACGATGATGCCTGTGAGCAGATCGCGAACGTGGCGACCCTCCCGGGTCTCGCAGGTCCGTCCATGGCCATGCCCGATGTCCATTGGGGATACGGTTTCCCCATTGGCGGTGTCGCGGCCACTCTGGTGGATGAGGGAGGTGTAATATCCCCCGGAGGTGTAGGTTTCGATATAAACTGCGGTGTAAGGCTATTGTCGACATCGCTGGGAGAGGATGATGTCCGCAGGAACGTCAAGGAGCTCACAGAGGAGCTCTTCAGGAACGTTCCATCTGGTGTCGGTTCCAAGGCAAGGGTGAGGATAGACCTCGGACAGCTAAAAGATGTGGTGAAAGATGGTGCCAGATGGGCCGTTGAACAGGGTTACGGCGTGGAAAAGGACCTTGACAGGATAGAGGAGAACGGCGCCATCCAGGGAGCGGACCCCGAGGTACTAACGGAGAAAGCAAGGAAGAGGGGGCTGCCCCAGGTGGGCTCACTTGGCGCGGGGAACCATTTCCTTGAGATACAGAGGGTGGATGATATCTACGAACCGGATATTGCAAAAAGAATGGGCGTCCGTGAAAAAGGCCAGGTCATGATCATGATACATACCGGTTCCAGGGGGTTCGGATACCAGGTCTGCCAGGACCAGGTCCGGAACCTGGAGAGGCTCTACCACAAGGACAGTGGTTCCTATACAAGTGAAAAGTTCGGTATAACCATTCCTGACAGGCAGCTGGTCGCCGCACCTCTGGGTTCAAGGGAAGCGGATGATTATATTGGTGGCATGAAGGCAGCGGCGAACTATGCATGGGCCAACAGACAGATGATCACACACTGGACAAGGGAGTCTGTCCAAAATGCCATAGGGGATGATGCATCCGACCTCCGAATTGATATGGTCTACGATGTGGCCCACAACATAGCCAAGATAGAAGAACACCGAATAGAAGGGGTGAAGAAGAAGTTATGTGTTCACAGGAAAGGTGCCACCCGGGCCTTTGGTCCCGACATGGAAGGAATACCGTCCGATTACAGGGACATCGGTCAGCCCGTATTGATACCGGGCAACATGGGAACGGCCTCATACCTTCTGGTAGGTACAGAAGAGGCCATGAGAAAGACCTTCGGCTCCACCTGTCACGGAGCAGGAAGGGTGATGTCCAGGTCCAAGGCGAAGAAGAACTTCCCTTCCGCAACGGTGATATCCGAGCTGAAAGGTAAAGGCATCACTGTGAAGGCTGCATCTCAGAAGGTCGTTTCCGAGGAAGCCCCGAACGCATACAAGAATGTCGATCAGGTCATCCGGGTGGCCGACGGTTCGGGAATATCCAGGAAGGTCGCCAGGTTCACACCCATTGCGGTTGTGAAGGGATGATCATCTTCTGAAAAGTACTATCCTGTTGGAATTGGTCCCTGCCCTGTTGTTGCTCACTCCCCAGATATTGGATGTCTTGGTGAACGTCTGTTCGTTGACAATTATGGCAGAGCACTCGAGGCCCGCCCTTTCACCAATTGGGACGATACTCTCCTCAAGGTTCAGTTCACCTTTTCTGACCTCCCCGACCTCAAATGCAACCCAGCCACCCTCGGTGGTTATCCTGTATAATTCCAGAAAGACCCTTTCCATCGTGTGTTCCCACTCATGGAGGCTTGATGTCATTGTGAGCCCCTTCTCGATGATATCCGGGTCATATCCATTGAACCAGCATCTTAACCAGTTGTCATTGGAATACTGAACAACGTTTAGGAAAGGAGGGGAAGTGACGGTGAGGTCAACTGATCTGTCCCCTATGCCTGTGATGGATGCGGCATCCTCCTGAAGGAACAAGGATCCCCTTGAAATATCCTCCAGAGTACTCCTCTGCTCCGGTGTGATATTTCTCAACAGGCTCTCGGATTTCTTCAGGATAAGCTTCTTTATATCCCGATACTGGGGAGCTTGTCCCAGTCTTTCGTTGATTTTGATCTGTCTCTCGGCTGAAACGGCCTGGTTAGGGGGAAGGGAATATACCGAGAAGAAACCGGGAGAATGGCCGGTCAACCGTGAGGTTGCGACCATTGACAGCCATCTGTCCAGATCATCGGTATCGCCCTTCTCCCTTCTCTCCAGGAGGTATGACCTCAAAGATACCAGATGCGAGAGCGTTCCGGGATGGTAGAACATGGTGAGATCGATCTCGGCCGACAGACCATCCTGTAGTTTTATTTCCCGGAGCCTTTCTGCCACATCATCGAGTTTCCGTGGTCTGACCCTGGGTCTTGTGAGCAAGGCGGAGAGCGGGTTGATATCATTGGATATGATGTTCCTCCCCCTCAACGCCGCCTCTATCACCGTGGTCCCTCTACCACTGAATGGGTCCAGCACAACATCCCCGGGAGATGTCAGAAGCTCGATGAAGAAGGCGGGAAGTTGGGGTTTGAAACATGCCCTGTAGGAGATCTCATGGATGGAAGAAGCCTTCCTTTGTTTGGATGTCCATAACTCGCCGGTAATCCTTGGTATGCTTTTTTCATCCTTTTCAAGATGGAAAAAGTCCCGTATCGTCCTTTTTTCACTGGAGGGGCCACTTACAAGCTGGTCCACCTTGCTCAATATCTCTTTGGGGTCCATGGACATATGGACATGGTTATCACGGGATGGTATTAAAAGATGACAATTGCACATATTTGGGTCCTGCCAGGACCTCAGGAGGAGGAAAAGGACCAAAATCCAGAAATAACCCGCAGTTATTCCTTGAGGAAAGTTGTGATGATCATGAAAGATGCACTCAAGAGGCTGGAGACCATGGACCCCTCGGACGATATGGGAATGTTCCTCGAGAACGTCGAACGGATCATATCCGGGATCGAAGAGGCACCAGGATCGGATGAAGCCGAAGTAGGTCTATCACTAATAAGGAAAAAAGAGAAGGCTTCAAGGGATTATTTCATGAGGCCCCTGGACAGCGATGACGTATACAACAGGTTGATCCGGATACACCTGGGAAGAGGCGAGGAGAATATAGCAAACGATTATCGGAGATGTCTCGATCTGAAGCAGGCCCGCAAATGGACCATTCTGGGCGATTCATATGCTTTGATGGGATTGAACAAGAAGGCCTCCGAATATCTGAAGAGAGCTCTGTACTTCGGACCCGCCGAGGACCTGGTGGATGAAGTACGCAGGACCTTTGAAAAAGCACAGAAACGCGTGGATAAGGCGGAGGATTCCGTATCGGCTACCGTTTCAAAGGCGCAGGGTGATCCCGGGAACCTGAAGAACATGGTCAAAGCGGTATCATATCTGCTGGACCTGGACAGGTTGGACGAGGCCCTGGAACTTGCAGAGAGGGGTATCGAAAGGCATGGAGATGAGTTCGATCTGCTATACCGCAAGGGAGTGGCCTTTTTCGGAAAAGGAGATCTCGATGCCGCTCTTGAGGTCTTTAAAAGGTCACATGAGATGAGACCGAACTCCACTAATGCGAAAAGGGCGGTGAACCTCTCGGTGGAGATGAAAAGTGGCGGTCTCTGACACGTGACTCAAGAGGCTTTTCTTGCTTGGTAATTGGCCCTTTTGGAAAGCAGTAAGGACTTCTTGTACTCCCTGAGAGAGAATGCTTCTTTTGCGCTATTGTAGGTCTTGTGGGCGGAGCTGATGTTCTTTCCTTTCTTTTTCTGGGAAAGTATCTCTACATGGGCATCGTTGAGCTCGTCGAAGGCCTTGTTCCTCAGGGACTGCTGGTCAAGCTCCGACAGCATGATCCTGGCCAGCGTCACCATCTGTCTGCCCTTTTCGAACTCGTCCTTTTCGAAGTTCTCCTTGGCGTTTTCGAAAAGCATTCTGGCCTTGGAAGTGTCCAGGCCCTTGGAGATCAGTTCTTCCAGTCGGTGTGTCACATCCCTTTCCATCTCATCGGCCTGCATGGAACGGAAAACGTAGAGGAACTGCTTGATGTTCTGGAGATCAAGTTGCTCCACCATATCCCTGGCTTCTTCACTGAGGGACTTGGCTGCCTTGAACTTCTTTTCCTTGAACAGCTCTCTTGCCCGGTCGAGCTTTTCCTCGGCTGGTTTGATGTCTTTTGAGATGCCCGAGAAATTGTCCAGGAGATAATGGATCATGGCATCGGTGAACTCTATTGTCTCCAATGCGGTCTCCCTCATGTTCCTCTTTACAATGTCCTTGATCGATTGTCTTACAGAACCGATCAGTTTTTCTGCATTCTCGATCCTTGATTCATCAAGAGCGATCTCAGCACGGGAAAGCAGGCTCTCGGCGTTGGATACATTGGATCCGAGGGTCTTCAGCCTGGTAAGCATCTGCTTGACCTGGGATATCTCCTCCTTGAGCTGCATCCCGCTCTCTCTTCGATGATATTCCTCGATGTTTTCAATGACGGACAGTGAGATCTCATCCGCCTTTTCGAGTTCACCGTTGCGAAACCTTTCTCCAGCATCCCTTAACATCCGGGTAAGATCTGGGTCCTCATATCCGTTATCCTTGAATTCGGATAGGGCTTCTCTTGCCTCTTTTATGTGTTTCTTTACCAGGGCGTCCATATGTGGTTCTTTCTTTTCAAGCAACACTCTCTCGAATTCATCGAGTTCTTTTCTGATACTTTCCAGGTCTGGTGTCTCCCTCTTGATGTCCTTTTCGATCATATCCATAAGCTCATTGATCTTCTTGGTGCCTTTGTAGCCGACCGATCGCAGGTCTTGGTAAAGTTTCTTGATCCTATCAAATCTGTTGTTCTCGATGTCCAGCTCGTGGAGCATTCTTATTTCCTCTCCAAGCTCCAGTATGGAGCTGAACTTCGGCACGGCCTTTTCGTCCTCTCCCATGTTGTGTAGCTCAACGGCCTCTTCAAAGACCTTTACAAGGTCCTGTGTATCGATACCAAGTTCTTCAAGCTCGGACAGGTACTGGGTTATCTGCTCGATATAGCTCTCTGCAGTGGAGCTCTGAAATGAGTTCAGTTTGGCAACGGCACCGATCTCAGCCACCTGTATCATTTCCTTGGCCTTTTCAATATCTTCTTCCTGGAATGATACGTCGGCTCTGGACATGATATCCTCCTCGTCATCGGACGGGATGCTCATTTCCTTTAGTTCCTCCACCCTCTTGAGGAGATTCCCCCTCATCTTGAGATATTCCTCTTCATGGTATTCTCTCAGAAGGTTGTCAAGGACCTCATTTCCCTTTGATACTTCATCCAGGGAAGATTCCACATCACCGAGTTCAAATAGCTCGATGGCATTGGATAATTTTTCCTTTGCCTGCTGAACCTCAAGACCGTTCCTTTTCGCGTCGATGATCCTGGCCCTGAGCTTCGATAAGTCTCTCTGGACCCTTTGAACGAGTACCGGGCCCTGGTTCCTCTGCAGGGCACTTGTAAGTTTCTGATTTATCTCATCACAGAGGTCAAGGTCGCCATTTCTCAATGCTTCCTTCAACTGTCTGACCAGTTCGTTCTCCTTATCCGTATTGACGCCCATCTCGTTCATGTTCTTGAGAAGTATCTCCGAGGTCTGTATGGAACTCTCTATAAGATTTTTCTTCATTTCCATACGTTTCTCGTTCAGACTTACCTTGACCCCCTCGAGAAGGTGTTCAGCCTGGTCAAAGTCACCCTTCGTCATCTGTTCCCCGGCCAGTTTGAAGAGCTCCCTTTCCTCCGTGGTCTCGATATTCTCCCCTTCGGAGACCGCAAGCAGGGTCTTGACCTCGTCATAATATGTCTGGACCACCTCTCTGCGTTTTCCAGATTCTTTTTCTTCCTTGGACCTCTCCAGGAAATTGACGATCCTGTTCATCAGCCTGTATGATGATTCATAATCGCCACGCTCGTAGGCGTCCTTTGCCATGTTCAGATTGTCTCTGGAAAGCTCCAGTTCCGTGTCGCTACCAGTGGCCTTTTCCATTATGTCCTCGACGGTATCAAGGTTGTTCTGGTATTGAGACCGGAAATAATCCTCACGCTTTGTGTCGAACTTCATCTGTGCTTCCTCGATGGTGTTCATGGCCGTGTCGTAATCCTCGTTCTGGAAGAGACCTTCCGCGTCCTGGAGCATGTCCTTGACATCGTCAAGTTCCAACCCCTCCAGCGATGTTTCCTCTATCTGCTTCTGTACATCGACGATGGTTTCCGGGATCGTCAGGGAGATGTGGCTCTTGAATATCTCATCGGAGACCTCTCGGGCCTTGTTCACATTATCCAGGGCTGATATCAGATCATCCCTTTCTTTGCTCGCCTCTGCCTTCTCCACATATTCACGAGCCACTTCGGTCTCCAGGCCCATGGCCTCCAGTCGCCCTATCTTTTTCAGAACACTATCCATCTCCTTTGGTATCTGCTCCTGGAAATAGGCATCCTTTGATTCGTTGAGCTGTTCACGGATATCCAATGTGACAGAGTAGGCTTTTTCATATTCTTCCTGCATAAAGAGCCTCTCAGCCTCGATGAGGAGGGTTTCGGATTCAAGGGAGTTTATTCCCATCTCCTCCATGGACGATATCTCGTCTTTGAGTTTATTTATGGATTCCATTGCACCCTTTGAATAATATTGGCTCCTTCCCGTGTCGATGGTCTCCCTTGCTTTCACCACAACCTCGTTTACCTCATCGAGCTTGTCTTCTTTGAACAGGTCCTCGGCCTCCTCGATGAGACCTCCCGCATCCGAGATGTCGAGTCCGAGTCGGTCCGATTCGGTGATATACCCTTTCAATTCCTTGAGATCGTCCTGCAGGATGCTTCTCTTCTGCTCCTTCCATAGGTTCTTAACATCATTTTCTATCTGGCCAACCAATCGACCTGCTTCTTTCGCCTCTCCCTTGTCCAGAAGACCCTTTGCCATCTGGAGATCTTTCTTCTTGCCTTCAACGTCCACGCCGGACCTGGATGCTTCGTCGAACAGGAATTCAGCAGAATCTATCTGCTCCTCGACCTCCTTGATCAATGCTTCGTTCTCTATGGTCTCCAGCTCACTCTTCAGGTCCCGGAGGGTCTGACCAGATCCCAAATAGTCCCTTTCCCTGTAATGCTTTCCCGCGTCATCCAGTTTCGCCTGCAGGTCGGAGACCTCGATATCTTGCCCTCTCAGGTCTTCTATGGAGGATAGGAGCTCCTTCGACCATTCATTGTAATTGTCCCTGAAAAAGCCCGAGATCTCCTCATCGATACCCTTCTTGATATCGCCGACACGTGCTTGATACTCCTCCTCTTCAAGTGAATCGAGCATAGATTCCAGTTCCGTGAAACGGTTCTGAAAGTTGTCCAAACGGTCCGTCGGGACCTCCAATGTCCCCAGAAGCCCCATCATCTTCTCCTTCTCATCGTTCAATCTTTCCTTTCTTACGTTCACTATTTTATCCTTTATCTTGACCTCTGCCTCCTTGACCTTCTCGGGTACCCCGGAGCTAAGCAGGTCGTCGTTCAGGAACATCCTCTCCAGCTCATCCATGTCTTCCTTCAGTTCCTCCAGTTCCATATCCTCGTTGAGAAGCATCTCATAATCGGTGAGGAACCGATTATAATCCTCCTGAACGCTCAAAAGTTCCTTCTCATCGTCCGCTTGACCCATAATGCTCTCGGCCAGTGAAAGATACTCCATCGCCTCTGTGATGTCCCGCGATACGAGGGCATTGGATACTTTGTCCTTAAGCTCAATGATATTACTGCGATCGTCCTCACTGGAAATGGTATCAAGGCTGTTCTCTATCTTTTCTACCCTCTCTTTTACCTGGCCTTCGAAATTCTCGAAAAGTGTGGACCTTACATTCTCCAGCAATGATCCAGACTCTTCCATGAACTTCTTTGGCGACATCTTGGTCTGGTCTACCTTGAGCGCATTAACCTTTTCGGATTCTTCATCAAGGTCTATCAGTGAACCATACTCGTTGATCAGGTCGTCGGCCTCCAGAAGGGAGACCGTACCCTTCCTTCTGAAGAACTCCTTCTCGAACCTGGATACGTTCTTGTTCAATCTTTTATAGGTTGTTTGGACCTCTCCTGTCTTTTTCCCCTTTACCATCCTTTCGAGGTTGTTGAGGTCCTTTTCCAAGGACTTGTTCTCTATTCCATATTTTTTGAACTCCTCCATGGTGTCCACAAGGTCCTTGATATCTTCCTCGATGACCTTGAACCGGTCCTTGGCCGTATCCTCTGAAATATTCGATTGAATGGAGGTATAGAGTAAATTCGAATAGACAAGGGAATTATCCAGATCCCCTTTGTCTATCAATCTGACCATTCTTTTAAAATATTTTTTTGCTTCCCCGATCATTTTGTCCCCGCCAGAGAGGTCCACATAGCTGCTCAGGGCCTTTTCCATTGAGGACCAGGATTCGGCGATCATGGTATCAGGGTAATTGGAAGATATGGCATCCAGGTCGGACCTCAGTTCTTCCAGAAGGACCATGGCCTTCTTTACTTCGTTCCGTCTTTTGTGATCTTTTATCTTCTTTAGCGTCAGTTTTTGCTGTTTCATGTCCTCCTTCTTTTCCTCCAGTGCCTCTATCAGGCTCCCGGCAAAAACCAGGTTAAGCTCGATCCTTCTATCCTGCCACTTCTCCCATTGTTTTGTTATCTTGTCCTTTAGCTCATTGAATGCTTTGTTGAAAGCACGATCATCTTCCTTCTTTCTGGCTTTTTTCAAAGCATTCAGACCGGATCTCAGGCCCTTTATGGACATCCCCAGATTGTTCAAGGAATCTATCTTCGATCCCAGTAGGTCAACTGACGGGACATCGGCATCTTTGACCTTCTTTGCTTTCTTTGGTTTTCCCTTGGAAGCTCCCATAGACAGTCCACCGGTTCAGGGGACCTAGGCTCGTCGCGCTAGTTTCAATATCCCCCGGTCAGAAATGGTAAAAGATGTAACGCTTATTAATATACTCCTTCAAATCCTGTTGAAAGCATCCGCTAATCACGTTTCAGCAGCTTTTTCAGCTTGTCGAAGGAACTCTCTTTATTGTGTTTCTTCTTCTCTTGGCCTTCCTTTCCTTCATCATCAACCTTACCATGGCTCGGGTGAGGCTTTTCTTTTCCATCACCCTTCTTGATGACCCTTCTGTGCACGATCCTCCTGGTTTGGGTCCTTTTTGCTTGGTCCACTTCTCTGTTTCCTTCCTCTTTTGCCGGATCGGGGATATTCTTTGCGGGGCCAATAGAGTTGGAGGTGTCTATACGTGTTTCCTCCTGATCGGTTATCTCTTCTCCTTTTTCTTCCTTACCAACCTGCGTGATGCTTTCCTCTTCTTCCGGATCAATTGCAGGACGTGGAGGCTTGGGCATATCCTTCTTTTTTTTCCTTTCCAGGTCGAACTTCCTTCTCTTGAGATTGTTCTCCAGCTGAAGCACGTTGGCTATTTTGCTGGAGAGGTTTGGGGAAGTGGGAATGGTTCCTTTCTCGAGACGAGGAGGATGTTCTTTTCTTTCATTGTTGCGCTCTTTGATTTTTCTGCTCTCCTTTTCTTCCTCAGCCCCGAGCAGTTGTTTGATGTTCATCTCACCCGCACCTGTCGGAGCTCCTTGGGTCCGTTCAGGTACAGTGCTTTCAGTAACGCTCTCTGTCTTCTGGTCTGTGGCGATGTCATCGACCATGGGATTTGCTTCCTTGATATCCTCTTCTTTTTTTTCCTCATTCTTCTCCTGGATGAGTTCCTGCTTCATCTTCAAGAGCTCATCCTGGATCATATCATGCGTAGAGAGCCAGGAATCCTTTCCCGAACCTTTTTCCTCTTCATCCTTCATCTTTGACCTTCACCGCCTATTCGAATATTGGGCCCAGGACTGCCAATCCGTCGAACCTCATGTCCATGGCATGAAGCTCCATTGAATGCTGGCAGGCCCTCATCTTCTCCACTTGGAGGAACCTGCTCAGACGCCCCTGCCTTCTTTTCAGACCAAGATAGATGATACCATCCGCCAGGAAACCTTCGTTTCCGAGAAGGTTGGATTCCCCATCCTGAGAGCGCTCCATTATGACAAAGCTGTACAGATTCAGGTCCCTGAGGAGCTGGAAGAAGTGATACATCTTCTTTCTCATGTTCTCGTCCCCCTCCATCAAGGAATAGAGGGCCCCCAACGAATCTATTGCGAAACATGTGAACTGTTCTCCCTTAACCTTCTTGAAATGCTTCAGCATCTTCTCCAGGAACTGCAAATAATCTATACTGTCGGAATCTCCGCGGATATCGGTGAAATCCGTTATTTGCAGGTTAAGACAGAGGTCAACACCGATGCTCTCCATGTTGGTCAGATGTGATGAGACCGATTCTTCAAGCGTGGTGTAGACCCCGAACTCGTTCGAGCCGTTGAGATATTTGGTGAGCAATGAATAGATGAAGCTTGACTTCATTGAACCAGCCGGACCTGTTACGAGAACTACTTTTGGCCTACTGATATCCGTTTTGAAGACCTTGTCAAGACCCGTTACCGTATCATGGAACAATCGAACGAACCCCCCTTATGATTTGGGACCCATATCATTTGTATGATTTCTTCCCATTTTAAGTATTGTGTTTATACTATTATAAAGTAAACCGATAACGACCAGGCATGTACGACATTTTGATATAAACGTATGGGCTATCCCCGAACGTGGAAACATGCCATGCACAGTCCTAATGGGAACACAATGGGGAGACGAAGGGAAAGGCAAGATCACCGATATTCTGAGCAAAGGGTCGGATGCCGTTGTCCGCTACCAGGGAGGAAACAATGCCGGCCACACCATAGTGGTGAACGGCACCAGCTATAAACTCCACATCGTTCCCTCGGGGGTCCTCCGCCGCGACAGGATCGCTGTCATAGGGGATGGGTGTGTTGTCGACCCATGGGTGCTGAAGAAGGAGATGGATGGATTGTTCGAAATGGGCGTCGGTACGGAGAACATCCTCCTCTCCGACAGGGCCCATCTCATAATGCCCTATCATCGGGAAATGGACCGACTTCAGGAAAAGCGAAAAAATGACAAGGAGAAGGTCGGAACGACAAAGAGAGGGATAGGCCCCTGCTATCAGGATAAAGCGGCAAGGATAGGTATCAGAGCAGGTGATCTCAGGTATCCAGAGCTGGTTGAGGGGAAGTTCCGAAGGGGCATGGAAGCAGCCCGTCTGCAGGCCAGTTCTCTCGGCATGGAGTTCGATCTCGATGAGGAGGGGTGCCTCAAGGAGCTTTTGAATATATCTGAAACGGTTCTGCCACTGGTAATGGACACATCTCTTGTCCTGAACCAGATGATAGAGGACGGAAGATCTGTCCTCCTTGAAGGAGCCCAGGGGGCTTTTCTTGATATAGACAGGGGGACCTATCCTTTTGTTACGTCATCTTCCTGCACGGCGGGTTATGCTTCTGCGGGAAGCGGCATCGGTCCGCTGGAGATAGAGAGGGTGATCGGTGTGGTGAAAGCATATACCACAAGGGTCGGTGAAGGACCGTTCCCCACGGAGCTGAAGAATGAGATAGGTGTCCGGATTCAGCAGACCGGACATGAGTTCGGGACCACCACGGACAGACCAAGAAGATGCGGCTGGCTGGACCTGGTCATGGTCAGATCCTCCGTCAAATGGAATTCGGTAACCGATCTGGCCCTCACCAAGGCTGATGTTCTATCGGGAATAGATCCACTGATGGTCTGTGTCCAGTATCGGATCCCTGATAGGATCGCCAAAGAGAACGGACTTCCGACCATTCTGAGATACTTCCCATCACACCTCAAGGTGCTGGAACATGCCGAACCCATTCTCATAAAGGTCAAAGGGTGGAAGGAAATGGATGACCGACAATGGGACGATATCAAGAGGTCCGGCCAGCTCCCGAAACCTTTAATGAATTATATTGACCTGATAGAAAGAGAGGTGAACTGCTCGGTTTCCATCCTTTCGTATGGAAAAGGAAGGGAGCAGACGATCTCCCTCGATGGAGATGCTCGACAATGAGAGTGGATAATGAAAAGGAAAGGAGAAAGAGACTGGTGAAGAACCTCAGAATGGAAGGCATAATCAGATCAGCGAAGGTAGAAAAAGCCATGCTAGATGTGCCCAGGGAGGCCTTTGTTCCCCGGGGTATGAGGATCGGATCTTACGAGGACAGACCCCTCCCGATAGGAGGAGGTCAGACGATATCAGCACCACATATGGTCGCCATGATGA